>JANTGJ010000047.1 GCA_024762975.1 Candidatus Krumholzibacteriia bacterium | reverse complement strand
ATCCGCCATGCTAGTTTAGGCTCACCATGAATGACAACACTACAGAACAAAACTCGGCGCAGAGACCGGAAACGGTCGAACTGCAGATCTCGAAGATCGTCACCGGCGGCGCCGGCCTTTCCCGGCACGACGGGATGACCGTCTTCGTGCCGCTGACCGCACCTGGTGACCGGATCACTGCCCGTTTTACGATGCAGAAGAAAAAGTTCGCCCAGGCCGAGATCGTCGAAATCCTCGAGGGCGGTGAGGACCGGCGCGAGGCACCGTGCCCCCACTACGGGCAATGCGGAGGCTGCGACCTGCAGCATCTGGACGAAGCCGCTCAGCGTCGAATCAAGACCGAGATCGTGGCCGACTGTTTTCAACGCCTCGGCAAACTGGATGTTTCGGAATTCATCCAGCCCCCCCGCGAGGATTCGCCGGCCCGGGGCACTCGCAATCGAGTCCGTCTGTTCGCCAATGCGGCCGGCCACTACGGGCAGCGCCGCCGGGGTTCGCACGAAGTGGTGCCCCTGGAAAGCTGCCTGCTGCTGCCCGAGATCTTCGACGACCAGATCCTGCCCTGGCTGCGCTTCCTGCCTCCGGTCGAGGAAATGGTGCTGCGCCTGGACGGACAGGGGGGCTGGCTGCTGTCGATCTATGGCCCGCCCGCCCGCCAGAAAATGCTGCGCAAGATGCTGTCCAGCTCCCCCGGCGGCGAACCTTCGGTGCCCGGATGCGTTGGAATCCTGTTCAACAACCTGCCCATCTGGGGTCGCAATTACCTGCTTTACGAAGTCGGCGGAGTGAGATTCCGCGTCAGCGCACAGGCCTTCTTCCAGAGCAATCTCGAAGTGACCGAGTTTGCCATCGAACAGGTTCGCCAGTGGCTGGACGAGTTGGCTGCGGCCGGTACCCTGGGTCCCCTGCTGGGCGATCTGTACTGCGGTGCGGGATTGTTCAGCCTGACACTGGCAGATCGTTTCGAGAAGATCGTGGCACTCGACATCGATGAACACGCGGTGCGCGATGCGCAGAACAACGTGCAGCACTGCGAAGCCGCTGCCGGCAAGACCACCGTGCGGGCCGGACAGCTGGCTGTGGCGGTGCGCGACCCGGCGCTGGCCTCGGCCGGGGAATGGGCTGCCGGTTGCGTGGTCGTCGATCCCCCACGCATGGGCCTGGGCAAGGACGGCACCCAATCCCTGCTGTCGATCAAACCGCGGCACATCGTATATATGAGCTGTGACCCGGCGACGCTGGCACGCGACACCGCTGCGCTGGTCGCCGGCGGGTACGAAGTGAAGAAGGTGCAGGTACTGGACATGTTCCCCCAGACGGCCCATGTCGAGACCTTGGTGCTGCTCACGTCGGAGTAACCACCGGGGAGGACCGGCAGGAAACGCCGCCTGGCTGCACCCTCCTGCGAGCGAAAGGTTCCGTTCGATGGCCCGTTCGATACGTTGCCTCCTGCCCCTGCTGATCTGTCTCGGGTTGGTCGCCTGCGGCCAACCGGTACCTGAAAAACAAGCCCTCGAGATCGACCTTTTCCGGGATGTGACCGTCCATTTCACACCCGACGACAGCACTCGCTACGATTCGCCCTTCGCCTCGGCGCGTGACAACGGTCGCGTGATGACGACCTACCGCGAGTTCACCCCCGATACACCCCGCGGCCGGGCGACTCTTGAATTGCAGCTGCATCCGATTCGCAAGGCCATCCGTGAGGTCCACGACCGGTGGGACCGAGCCGGCTGGATCCGCCTGGTGCCCGCCGAGGGCGAGCCCGTCGAGTTGATGCGGTTCATGACTTCCTATGGAGGGGAAACGACCCACCGCGCGGATGTCTCGCGGATCGTGCCACTGCTGAAGGGGCACTGCGAGTTCGAGGTTTTCATCGATACCTGGGTGTCGCCCGCGTGGACCGTGGACGTGACCCTGGAACTGGAGTCGGCCAGCTACGAGATGGCTCCGACTCCCCGCTGGACCCGTGGCCTGATCTACCCCGCGGGCGGCCTCGATCCCGAAACCCCCGAATGCACGGCAACACTTCGGGTTCCGGCGGGCAATCGCCACGTCGAGCTGTCGCTGATCTCGACCGGCCACTGCACCGACGGACGCGACGCCGACGAGTTCATTCCCAAGGACAACGTCCTCTTGATCGACGGCACAGAAGTGTTGCGCTGGCGTCCCTGGCGCGACGACTGCGGGAATTTCCGCGCCGTGAATCCGTACTGCGCGCGCTGGTCCGATGGCTCCTGGAGTAGCGACTACTCGCGCAGCGGGTGGTGCCCCGGCGACATCACGCTGCCGAAGATCTTCGATGCCACGGAATGGCTGCCCCCGGGTGAGCATACGGTGACCTGGCGCGTGGAGGACATCCGTCCACGCGATGAGGCGGGCAACCATGGCTATTGGCGGGTCTCCGCGGCCGCCAGCGGTTGGTAAACGGGGCTCGGCTTGGCGCCAACGAAGGCGCGTATTACCATAGGAGGCCGATCCCCGCTCGTCCTGGAGGCCTCATTCCCGGAGCAGACCCACCGTGACCGATTCGAAGCCGAGCGATATCGCCAGCGAACGTGGCGCCGCTGACCTGGACAACGTGGTAGTCGTCCTCAGCCGCACGACCGAACCGATGAACATCGGCGCGGCCTGCCGGGCCATGAAGACGATGGGCCTGAAGAAGTTGCGTTTGATCGCGCCGCTGAATCCGAAGGGCCGCAGCGCACGGGCCCTGGCCCACGGCGCCGAGGACATACTGGACAACGCCCTCGTCGTGGATACTCTCGAGGAGGCGATCGCCGATATGCTGGTCGTCACGGGCACGACCGCCCGGCAGCGGCAGTTGCGCAAGCGCGCCCTGCTGGCCCCCGCCGATCTGGCCGATCACATCGCCGATCACTCCCGTTCCGGCAAGGTGGCCATCCTGTTCGGGACCGAGCGCACCGGCCTGACGAATGACGAGGTCGACATTTGCCGCTATTTGTCGACCGTGGACACGGCTCCCGAACAACCCTCACTGAACCTGGCGCAGGCGGTCATGCTGTATAGCTGGGAGATCAAACAGGCACTGGATCGCGCCCGTGAGAGTGCCGGCCCCGCCAGCGCGGCGGCACCCGGCGCCAATGTGCGCCGCCCGGAGATGCGCGTCCACCACCCCCACCGCTCCACAAAGCTTCCCACCCAGCACGAGCTGGATTCCATGTACGGTCACCTGGCTACGGCAATGGAAGCGGTAGGCTACAGCGAAGCCGAGCGGTTGAAATTTCTGACCTACCTGCGGCAGCTGCACATGCGGGCAGGCATCGTCAATTGGGAGACGCACATCTACCATATTCTGTGCCGCAAGATTCTCAAGACCGTGGGGGGCAAAAAATTCGAGGGAATCGACGCGAGTCAGGCCGATCCCCTCGATTGATGTTGGACCCGGTGTCCCTACCGGGGTGCGCCGACGGCGCCGAGCGATTCGAACACAGCGTCGTATTCGGCCTGCAACAGGTCCAGATTCTCCACCGGCACCGACAGGTCGCCGGCCTTTCCGGCCAATTCGAATTCCAGACAGACTGCGGCCAGGCGCGGTGCGCCGAAGGTCGAGCAGGCCCCCTTCAGACTGTGGGCATCGCGGGCCACGGTTTCCGCGTCGTCGCGGGTCACGGCTTCGCGGATCGACTCGAAGAGCGGCGGTACGTGCTGCAGGAACATGTCCTTCAGCTCGTTCAGAATCTCTGCATCATCGCCGAACTCGGAAATGAGGCGAGACTCGTCGATCACGGGCACGGCCGGATCGGGAGCATTCAGTTTCCGACTCACATCGATTCCTCTCTCGTAGGTATAGGATCGTCACCCTCCGATCATCGGCTTGCGCCGGGGATAGTTGATCGTTTTTTCCAACTCGGACCGGACGGCATTGTCATCGTGGAGCCGCTCGGCTAGACTGGGAAAGGTCACACGGAAACTCCGGGTGACCAGAGGGAGAAAACCATGACTCCGAACCCATCGGCAGATCCAACGGACGAGACCCGGCGTCTGTTGCGCGCCGTCGACGAACTGACGGTCCTGAATCGCATCGCCCAGGCCGTCGGCGCCACCAGCACCTATCAGGAAGTCATCGACGAGCTGGTCAAGCACACGATTCGCTGCCTGAAGGCCGAGCAGGTCGTGATTTCGCTGGTGGAAAAAAACGCGGACACGGATCCCCGGACCATCGTCCGGCATCGCGCCAGCGGCGGCCTGCCCGAGTTCCATCTCACCCAGGGATTACAAGGGCTGATTCTCGTATCGAATGCGCCGTTTCTTTCCAATGACCCCCAACATGACCAGGCACTGCGGGGAATTCTTCTGCCCGAGAGCCTGGACTCGTTGTTGTGTGTCCCCCTGACGGTCAAGGGGGCGATCATTGGCGTTCTGATCGCCTGCAACAAAAAGAGCGGAAACGGATTCGGCCCCGACGACCAGCGGCTGCTGGCGATCATCGCCAGTCAGTCGGCGCAGGTACTGGAAAATGCGCGCCTGCGCGAGGAAGAGATTCAGCTCGAGAAGATGCAGCGCGATGTGCGATTGGCCCGCGAGATCCAGCTTGGCCTACTGCCCGATGCCGCCCCGGAGGTTCCCGGCTACGAATTTGCAGCCGACAGCCTGCCGGCTCAATCCGTCGGGGGCGACTACTACGATTTCGTTCCCCTGAGCGGACAACGCATGGGGCTTTGCCTGGGTGATGTCTCGGGCAAGGGAGTTCCCGCCTCGCTGTTGATGTCCAACCTGCAGGCGACGATCCGCGGGCAGGCGCATGCCAATCCCGATGCCGGCAGTTGCCTGAATTGGGCGAATCAGCTCTTGTTCCGCAGTACACCGGTCGAAAAATTCGCAACCCTGTTCTATGCGATCCTGGATCCCGAGAACCATCAGCTGAATTTCAGCAACGCCGGGCATGAACACCCGTTGTTGTTGCGTGCCGATGCCACCGGCCAGGAGCCCGAAAAACTGGCCACCGGTGGCCTGATGTTGGGGATACTGCCGGACTTTTCCTACCTCCAGAACACCATCGATCTGCGACCGGGCGACCTGTTGTTCATCTTCTCGGACGGGGTGACGGACGCGGAGAATCCTGCCGGGGAGCCCTTCGGGGAGGGCGCTCTGTTGCGGTTGCTACGCACCCATCGCAGCAAACCAGCCATCGAACTCGTACGCCACGTGGGGCAGGCCGTTGCCGAGCATGCCGCAACCGCCGACCAGCTGGACGACATCACGATGGTAGCACTGAAACGTCTGGATGAGCCTCGGGATTGAAGTTGGCTAGTCGAGCCGGCCGCTCACGATATGGGCGATTCCGAAAGTCTGACGTTCGACGATGACGTCGCCGAATCCGAACTCGGCCAGTAAATCGGCGAATTCGCTGGTGGTCAGGAATTCGTCCATGCTGCTGGGCAGGTAACTGTAGGCGGAATCATCCCGTCCGAAGAGGCGGCCCAGCAAGGGAACGAAGGTATTGAGCAGGATGCGGATCGGCCCCGCCACTCCCTTGCGTTCGCCCTGGCCCTGCGGATCATCGCGGAAGAATTCGAGTACCAGCAACTGGCCTCCCGGCCTCAGAACTCGCGAGATCTCCTCCAGCCCCCGACGTACGTCTCCAAAATTGCGGACACCGAATCCGACCGTCACCGCATCCACGCATCCGTCCCGAAACGGAAGATTCATCGCATCGGCGGCCGAGTAGCGCAAATCCTCAGCACCGGCCTTGCCCGTGGCCAAGCGCAACATCTCGGGACAGAAATCGGCGGCGATCCATTCTTTGCCGCGACCGGCACGCTGACAGGTCAACGCCAGATCGCAGGTCCCGGCGCAAAGGTCGAGCGCCTCCCAGGTGTCCGCGTCGACGCGGCGCGCCACCCGGCGTCGCCAGGCCTTGTCCCGATTGAAGCTCAAAAGGTGGTTCATGAAGTCGTAGACGCCGGCGATGCGGGCAAACATCGACTGGACGGCCCGCCCGTGAGCGCGTCGATCCTGGACAGCCCAGCTGTCGCGATCGCGACCGTGCAGTTCCTCGAAAGAGTCCATGAACGCAATGTAGCAGGCACCCGGCCTGGCGGCAAGTCGTTGGCAGACCGGATGATTCTTCTCAAGCCGCTGTCAATTCTGGCGATACCTGAATTCTGGAGTGGACCCGACTGCGGCCACTCATCGCCCATTCGAGTGCATCCGGGGGGAAGCAAGTGGAACTGGTTCACGAATCGATCCTGACCGAACTGAAAGCCTCGGGAAAGTTGCCCACGCCGGCAGGTGTCGCGCTGACGATTCTCGAGTTGACGCGCAATCCCGACTCAAGCACCGAGGATATCAATCTGGTCCTGAAGGGCGATCCTTCGCTTTCGGGTCAGATTCTCAAATATGCCAACAGCGCTGCCAGTGGTTGTCGCGAGGAAGTCAGCACGGTCAACGACGCCCTCGTGCGGCTGGGAATGAAAATGGTGCAGCAGCTCTGCCTCGGTTTCTCGATTCTTTCGACCAGCCGCCACGGACAATGCGCGGGCTTCGACTATCCCCTGTACTGGGCCCGTTCCCTGGCCCGTGGTGTCAGCGCTCAGGTACTGAGCGCGACACTGGGCGGTGTCAACGCCGAAGAAGGTTTCACCTGCGGACTGCTGGCCGAGATCGGCTCCCTCGGACTGGCCAGCGTTTATCCCGGCGAATACACCGAGATCCTGCGCGATTGGAATCGCGGCTCATCTGCAGAACTCTCGGCGATGGAATCCCGTGAGTTCTCGATCCATCGGCATCAAGTCACCTGTGCCCTGTTCGAGGACTGGCGCCTGCCCGAGACATTCGGCAAAGCCGCTCTGCTGCTCGACCTCGATGAACTGCCGACAGCGCCCATCGACCGGGCCGAACTCACGCGACCGCGGCAGCTTGCGTACCTGCTGGGGCTGGCCGATCTGGCCGCTGGGATCTGTACGACAACGGGCCTGGAGCAGGATCAACTGGTTCTTCGATTTCTCGAAGTCGGCGCCGCACTCGGGATCCCCGAGCAGGAGTGGATCGAGACGCACGATTTGATTCGCGCCGAATGGGAGCGCATGGGGCAAGTACTGGACATCCAGACGCAGAATCAACCGGCCATGAGCAGATTGAAGCGACGGGCCGCGGAATCGGAAAAATCAGGCGAATTGAAGGATTTCGAAGAAAATGGCGCCGTCGGCAGAACCGAAGAAGAAGAGCTGTTGATCGGCAGCCCCGATCCTGCCGGGATTGACGACTCCATCCTGCAGACGACCACCGGTCTGGATATCCTCGTCGCCAATGACAATCCGATCGAACAGAGAATCCTGTTGAACAAGCTCTCGGAGGTCGGCCACAGGGTCCACTTCGCGTCCGATGGGCAGGAAGCCCTGGAGCGTGCGATGCAGACCAGCCCTCAGGTCATCCTGGCCAACTGGTCGCTGGGAAAAATTAACGGTCTGGAGCTGGCACGCATGCTTCGGCAATCCGAGCAGACACAGGGCACCTACCTGATCATCATGACCAGCAACGAGGACCGTGAATCGCTGGTCGAGGCCTTCGAGGCGGGGATCGACGACTACCTGGTCAAGCCACTGAACCATGACGTACTGGATGCCCGGCTGAAAGCGGCGGCGCGCCTCGTCCAGCTGCAGGAGCAGTCGGCGCGCGATCGCGAAATCCTGCGCCAGAACGTACTGAAGATGGGCAAGCTGACTCGTCAGTTGCAGGTCATGGCTCTCGAGGATCAACTGACCGCGCTCCCGAACCGACGCGCCGGACTGGAGCAATTCGACAAGGAATGGTCCCGCGCCATGCGCAATGAGAGCACGCTGATCTGTATGATCCTGGACATCGACCACTTCAAGGGTGTGAATGATACCTATGGGCACGATGTGGGGGACGTCGTACTGCAACGGACCGCGGCAGCCTTGAAAACTGCGATTCGCGACTCGGACACGGTATGCCGTTTCGGCGGGGAGGAATTCCTGCTGATCTGCCCGGAAGCGGACCTGCAGATGGCCATGAAGATCGGGGACCGGGTTCGGCGGACGATCGAGGAGAACCACATCCAATGCCCGGGTTACGACGGGGGCGTGACGGTTTCCATCGGCGTGGCACTGCGCGGACCCGAACACGAATCGCCGCAGGCCCTGGTCAAGCAGGCCGACGAGGCCCTGTACGCAGCCAAGGAGAACGGACGCAACAAAGTTTGCATCTACTCCGACTGAGCGGTTTTTCGGTCAACCCTTCGCCTCGAAGCGCCGGTGCAGATCCAGATGATAGTCAGCCATCGGCTTCAACCGCTGGTCCACGTCCAGGACCTCCATCGCCCGTTCGTACTGGTCCGGATGGACATGCATGATATAGCGATAGCCGCCCCGGCCATCGGTCACCCCGTTTGCACTCGTGATATTGATCTGCTCGTCGCACAAAGACTGGTGCAGATCCACCAAGGCGCCCAGTTCATCGTCCCCGTGGATGATGAATGCGTGATGCGGCCCGACGAGGCGCAGCCCCTGGGTCCGGGCCAGGTCACTCAACCAAAGCGAATTTCGCGGATAGATCACCAATTGGGTGCGGTCACGTCCGACGGGGAACGCATTGAATGCCAACAAGTTGACTTCTTCAGAGGCTAGCATTTTCAGGAATTGGCATCCCTGCCCGGGTTCATCCTCTACGGTCGTGTAGAAGTAATCCACACTGTAGACGTGTGCTGGCATAGCTGCCCTCCTCGGTTACGGCATGCCACCGAATGTCGAGGCCGTCCAAGACGGTCCCGGCTGGCGAAACTCGTACCGCGTGATCGAAGCAGCAGGCTGTGCGGAGCGGCGAATGACCACCGATCCCGGGCTTCCGATGTCCGACTCGTGATCCAGATTGCCGCGAACGACCACCCGACAGATACCGAGTACGCCGGAGAATTGTTTCACCCCTCTGTACGGGGGACTATCCCGATTGTATCACAGATCGGGTCGAGGGAGAAGGCTGACATCCCGTTCGGGAGTTTCCATCGCGGATTCAAACCGGCCGGCGAGCCACCCAATCGACATCGGCGTGCCGCTCCGGGGGCCCCCCGGCATGACGGTGCCAGGGTCCGGGTCCTTCGAAGTGATGAAGGATCTCCCAGCCCGGAAAAAAGGTCTCGATCTCGCCGGAATCCAGATAGCGGCGGTAGCGCGGCGGATCGTCGGACGAGCGGAAACGGCCCGGCTCCAGTTCTGTCCAGGAGGCGGCCCGATGAGCGAAGGAGGGATCGTCCCGGTGCCATGCGGTCAGGAAGAGTACTCCCCCGGGCCGTGTCCAACCGGCGAGGCGACGCAGCAGCAGGTCACCCGCGGCCGGATCGATCATCTGGAGCAGGCCGAAACAGAATACGAAGTCGAACTCGAGCGCGGAATCGAGCTCCGCAAATCCGATCTGGCGGGCCTCCAGCCCCAGCGCCTCGGCGGTGGCCAGTTCATTGACTCCCGCAACGGCAACCCCGGAAGGATCGATGCCCGTCACACGGCATCCGGCGCGAGCCGGCGGCAAGGCGTTGCGCCCTTGTCCCACACCGAGGTCCAGAACCGTCGAGCCCTTTTCGAAGAGGCCGGAAAAGCGCTTCAGCAAGGGAGACGCTTCCGCACCGAAAAAATCAGCTTCGCGATAGGCCTGATCGTAATTTTCGGACATATTTTTCCTCTGCGCTACGGCATCAGGTACCGAATCCGGCCCTCGATCCGGGAAGTGATGGGGCCCGAAGCCTCCACCGCATCGAGGATCGCCTGGGTCATCGTAACGCCCACCTCGTTCATCTCGGGCAGCTCGAAGTCCAGGTAGGTCGATCCCATCATCGCGACATAGTCGGGCATGGCGACCGTGTACTTCGCCTGCGCCCGCAACGGTTGTCCCCCCACCTTCACCTCCGTCAACTGGATCTGGTCCCCGGCGGCGCGAAATTCGTACTCCAGACCGGACACCTGCAGGATGCCGTGAGTATGATCGACCTGGGCGCGGGCATTGTGGCGAATCACATGTTCGAGTTGTGCACCGGTCCATTCCATCGTCACGACCGTATTCGAGAACGGCAGCATCTCGTAGATGTCCATCGCGCGGATCGGGCCGGCCCGCATCGCTTTGCGGATGGTCCCTGAATTGACCAGGCCGACGTCGGCTCCGGCACGGGCGCGCAACTGGTCGGCCAACCAGTTTCCGATATTCGTCTCGCCGCGGCCCTTGTTCCAGTCGGTGGCCAGTGTACCGATTTCGCGACCAAAATCGGCAGCCATCCGTTGGCTGTATTTCTCGACGATCGCCGTCAGTCCATCATCGGCCTGCGCGCCCTCTGCCCAGAGCGTGATCAGACGACCGTCGTAGCTGACGATCCGGTCGTCCTGGACCTGCAGATCCAGGCGGCCCAGATTCCGCCACGCCGAGCCCGCCTGCACGATCAGGATCCCGTCGACCAGTTCGGGGTGTTTCAGTCGGGTGTGACTGTGTCCGCCCACGATCACATCGATGCCGATCCCGGCGGAAGCCAGGCGAACTGCCAGCTCGCGGTCGGTTTCCACACCGTTGTGGGTGATCAGAACGAGCAGATCGGTTTCCGGGTCCAGACGATCTGACTGCGCGCGGATCACCTGAAGCTGGTCGGCCATCTGCACGCCATCCAGCCGGCCGGCGGTGACGGTACCGGTCATCCCGGCGCAGGAGACACCGATCACTCCGATGCGCAGATCACCTCGCTCGAAAACGACCGGCTCGGCCCGAAACGCGGGAATTCCATCCTGATCGAGGAGGTCGGCCGCCAGCAGCGGATAGTTGAAGCGCGTCACCAGCTTCTTCAACTCGGCTCGTCCGATGTCGAATTCGTGGTTGCCGATCGCGCCCACATCATACCCCAGGGCATTCATCATTTCGGGTAGAGCACCCCCCACGACGCCGTCGATCACCAGGGTGCATACCGGATTGCCGGTCATGAAATCTCCGGCATCGACGAACAGATCAGGTGCCGCGTCCCGGCGTTGCCGGGCCAGGTGCCAGGCCAGCGGAACGGCTCCACCCACCAGTTTCCCGTCATCGCGCCAAACCGCCTCGCGCGGCAGGAAGTTGCTGTGGCTGTCATTCGTGTGAAAGATCGTCAGGTTGAACGGCCCCGAGCCCTGGACCGGCTGTGCCCCGGCGACGGCCGCACAGAACAAAACCAACCCACCCCACATGATGAGGCGAAAGCATTCCGCCCGCCGGCCGATATTCTTACGATCCAGGGAGGACCCGTTGGTACTTTTCATGCTACTATTCCTCTTTGGAGAGGGGATCTCGCTCGATTCCGCCCCGACATACTGGACTGCATTCCATCCGGCGGCAAGCCCTGTGCTCGGTTCCGTCCGGTGGAAATTTGGATTTGGAGTTGGGTGGCGATCACTCTAGTTTTCGGACAACCATGAAGTTCCTACGCGTTCATCTACCGATATTCCTGTTGCTGCTGGCGATCACCTTCGCCGCATTCGGCTATCTGCTGACCACCCCATTGTGGGATAACCTGGATTTCACCATTCTCTGTGACGCCAATGCGCAGAGCCAGCATGTTTCGGAAATGGTCCGGCATATCGGCTTCTATTTCAGCCAGCCCCTGTTGCAGCTGGCCTTTCTCGTGCAGTTCCGCTGGTTCGGAATCAACCCGGCCGGCTACCTTGCGGTGAACTTGTTCATCCACGCATTCAACGCTTTCCTGGTGTACATGCTGGTGAATATGCTGTTTCCGCGCAAGCGGATGGCATTGCTGGCAGCGGCCCTCTTCGCCCTGACCGTCGGCAGCTACGGGAAGCCGGTCATGACCATCCACCAGCTGGAGTCGCTGCTGTTGGCCGCCCTGCACCTGCTGGTGCTCTACTGTTTCATCCGCAATGATTTTCGACGGGAAGGGGGCGTGTTGTCCGCGTGGTTCGGACTGGGTCTTCTGCTCTATCTGGCAACCGGATTGACGAAAGCGGCCTCGTTCTCGCTGATCAGCACCCTGATTGCCTACAAGGTCTTTTTCAACCCGTGGCGCAAGGGCCGGGCAATCGTGTCGCCCGACATCCTGGTTTTTCTGGTGATCGGAATCCTCTTTCACTGGGGCCAGAACCGGTGGGGATTCGGTGCCGGAATCCTGCGCGAGCCACCCTCATTCGACAAGTTCACCCTGATCTCGTTCAAGAACATCTTCCGCTACTTGAATCTGATGTTCTTTCCGATGCAGCAGAGTCCCGTACTGGAGCATTCCAGCCGCCTGGTGCTCGGCATCTACGAAGCCCGAACCCTGATCCGCACCATCGTGACCCTGTCGGTGATCTCGTACAGCTTCTTCGGATTCGTATTCGGCAGCAAAGCCGTGCGTTTCTTCATCGCCTGGACCTACATCACCCTGCTGCCGTTCACGGGAGTGACCACCGGCGGCGACTGGCTCAACTTGACGCATCTGTACCTGACCTCGCTGGGATTTTGCGTCATTCTGTCGGCGGGAACGATGGGCTGCATGAATCTGCTCAAAGTGCGCCGCTGGCGGAAGTACGCTCCCTTTGCCGTCCCGGCGCTATTCATTTCCGTCGCCATGCTGCTGACCTTCAAACTGGACCGGCAGCATCGCGCCTTCGCCGAATCGCAACGCGGCCAGCAGTGGGAGCAGATGCTTCTGGAAAGCTGCAACGAACGCGACGTCCGGCAGCAGGAACCGTCCCCGGTGCCCCAGCGCTGATGGTTGAAGAAACCGGCTTTTCCGTACCGGATTCGCTGGCGTTCCCTGCAATCGGCAATATCTTAGGCTTCACTGGACCGGGTTGCCGGCTCCCTGCCGGTGCACGTTGAAAGCAGACAAGGAGAGAGGGACCATGCCCAAGTACAAGATTGGTTGGATGCCGGGCGACGGCGTGGGTGTCGACGTGATGGACGCCACGCGGATCGTACTGGACAAGCTGGGCTTCGATGCCGAATACGTGCACGGAGACATCGGCTGGGAGTTCTGGAAGACCGAAGCGAATCCCCTGCCGGATCGCACCATCGAGATGCTGAAGAATGTGGATGCGGCCCTGTTCGGCGCCATCACCAGTCTGCCGAAGGAAGAGGCCGAGTCGGCCCTCATTCCCGAGCTGCAGGGCAAGAACCATGTCTACCGCAGCCCGATCGTGCGCCTGCGTCAGACCTTCGACCTGAGCACGAACCTGCGTCCGTGCAAGGCCTACTCCGGAAATCCGCTGAACTTCAAGGATGACCTGGATCTGGTCGTATTCCGGCAGAATACCGAGGGCCTGTATATGGGTGTGGAGTACCATCCGTTGCCTCAGGACGTGCGCAACAAGCTGACCGAGACGCACCCTGCACAGATGAGCCGCATGGACGGCGTGGCCAACGAGGATATCGCAATTTCCACGCGAATTTTCACGCGCGGCGGCTGCCAGAATATCGTGCGAGATGCGTTCGAGTACGCCAAGAAGTTCGGTTACAAGAGCGTGACGGTTGTCGAGAAACCGAACGTCGTGCGCGAAACCAGTGGCCTGATGGTGCGCGAGGCCCGCAAGATCGCCAAGGACTACCCCGGCATCGAGCTGTGGGAGACGAACATCGACGCCATGTGCATGTGGCTGGTCAAGAATCCCCAGGACTACGGCGTTCTGGTTTCGTCGAACATGTTCGGCGATATCGTCAGTGACCTGTGCGCACAGCTGGTGGGCGGCCTGGGCTTCGCCTGCTCGGGCAACATCGGCAAGGAAGTGGCGGTCTTTGAACCCAGCCACGGCTCGGCCCCCAAGTATGTCGGCATGAACAAGGTCAACCCCATCGCCATGATGCTGTCCGCCAAGATGATGCTCGACCACATCGGGGAATCGGAAATGGCAGGCAGACTGGAGAAGGCCGTGGCCGAGGTCATCGCCGAGGGCAAGGTCCGCACGTACGACATGGGCGGCTCGAACACGACGACGGAAATGGCGGAAGCCGTTGCGGCGAAGTGCTAGCCTGAACGCGCCCGTTTGAATGTGTTCTCCCGCTCGCGGGCAACACAGAGCCCCCGGAGGTCCTGCCACCGGGGGCTTTTTTTGATCGATTCGAGGTTCCGTCCGATCAGCGTTCGAGCACTACTTTCCGGGTGACGACGTCCTGCCCCGTACGCAAGCGCAGGAAATACACTCCTGCGGAAAGGCGGCGGCCGGCGGTGTCGGTTCCATCCCAGCCGATGGCCAGCGGAGCGGCGTTTCCCATGCCCTGTTGCAGTTTGCGAACGCAGCGACCACGCAGATCGTAGACCGCCAGATCGTAACTCCGACCGGCGACCGCGCTGAATCGAATTTCGGTCGCCGACGTGACCGGATTCGGGACCAGACCCAACTGGAGCGCCAGGCCGTTGTGGCTTTTTTCGACCACCAGTTCGTGGTGCGAACCGTCTGCCCCCGCGGCCGTCGCGCCATTGGATCGGACCGTCGGCGCCACGTCGACCGGATTCACCAGCGGCAGTCGCAGGTTCAGTGTCGCCGGCAATTCGTTGTCCAGATCGTAGATCACGACGCGCAGTTGCGACTCGTCCGATCCGGCCGCATATGCCACCAACCGCGCGGCATCCGGCTCCAGCAACTCGGCTCCGGAAGCATTCCAGGTGGCCCCCTCCGTCCGCAGGGCGAACTGCGCCGCAGCCAACGAACCCCCTCGCAGGTGGGCATCCTGCCACCAGCGACCCTCGGCGAAATAAGGAGTATCCAGCACCAGGTGCGCCGGCCCGAAACCCGACTTGCCCGGTGTGTCGATCCCCATCACGAAGTCGACCACCCGCACCAGATCGGCTACGTCGATGACCCCGTCGCCATTGACGTTCGCATTGGCCGCGGCTTCGGCATCGAGTGGATTGCCGATTGCATCGAGGATGTGATTGACCAGCAGGACGATATCCAACACGGTGGTTTCACCGTCCAGATTCAGATCGCCGTTGGGAGTGCCGCCGCCCGCGGCGATCGCCGCCAACGCGGCCAGGGCGTCGATCTTTCCGGCGCCGAACCGTGGATTCCAGGTCGTACCGGTGTAGGTGTCCGTGGCTGCACTCGAGCGCAACGCCTGCTTGACTTCGTCCGCCGTCAAGCCGCGGTTCTTCTGCAGCAGCAGCGCCGCCACGCCACAGGCGTAGGGACTGGCCATACTCGTACCCTGGTTCGCCATGTAGTCGTAGCCCGTCAACACGAGGGCCGCATCGGCCGCCGGTGTCTGGTCCTGCGAGTAGGTCGAAATGATCGCCATCCCGGGCGCTGCAATGTCCGGCTTCTGCTGACCGCTGCGCGTCGGTCCGATCGACGAGAACGGAGCCCGCCCCCCGGTCGGGACCGCGCCCCACGTACCGCCGTAGAGGCGAGTCCCCACACTCGACGGCCAGCTGTTGCGGGTTTTCCAGGCCGCGACGGTGATCGCACCCAGGGAGGTGCCCGGCGTAGCGACCGAGTAGGTGTCATCACTGTCGGGAAAAAGCGAGTTCATGGTCGAAACCACGTTCCACGCGTGAGCCGTACCCGAACCTCCGCTGAACCGAATCGTCCAATTGCCGCCGGCCAGATCGGTTCCCGCCTGGTCGTCCAGTTGGACGTAGATCACCTGATCGCCGTTGAACGGATCGACGCCTGTACTGGCATTGTCGATCACGATCGCGCCGTGTGGAGAGCTGTATCCCGCATCCCCCGTACCTGAGGCGACCGGGCCATAGGTCGTCCCGCCGGGAGTCGTGACCGAGACACTGGTGGGCTCTTCGACCCAGATCTCGAGAATCACGTAGTCGTCGCCGGTACCGCTGTTCGGCGTATAGAACTCTTCGATGTCCAATGACAACGACCCGTTGGCCGCCTCCGCCGAATCATGGATCTGCATTTCCCCTTCGTTGCCTGCCGCGACACAAACCACCACGCCCGGGCCGGAGATCGCGTCGATGACGGTCTCCTGGCCAGTCGTTCCGTCGTGGGGTCCCTGGTGTCCACCGAGCGACAGATTGATCGCCAGCGGTCGATCCATCGCGGCGGCCTTGTCGGCCAACCAGTTCAACGCGTCGATGACGCGCGCACCCTCGAAACCGCCGGCGGCATCACTGAACGCCTTGGCAAAGAGGATGTCCGATTCCGGCGCCACACCGGTATAGGTTCCCGAACTGGCCCGACCATTTCCCGCCGCAATACCTGTCACGTGCGTACCATGGCCCGAGTAGTCCCGCTGGGCGACCGTACCCGCCTCGACATCGGCCGCGTCGTATTCGGCACCCAGATCGAATCCGGCCGGTGGCGTGCCAGTGCCGTAGAGATCCCAGATGGCCTGAATCCGGGTGGTCCCATCCGCGTTCTGGAAATCCTCATGCGACCAGTCGAGACCTGAATCGACGATGCCGACCAGGACGCCCTGCCCGGTGTACGCCGGTGCCCCGGCCCACACCTCGTCCACTCGACCTGCCGGAACCGCAGCATCCAGCAGGGGCCTCATCCGTCTCGAGGCCTCGATACGCTCGATTCCGGCCAGTGCGGTCAAACGCGACAGGGACGAGAGCGGCAGTCGCGCTGTCGCGATATCGTTCCGCACCGATCCCACCCGCAGACCGGGCACGGTGCCCCACTCTGGCAAGCCGCCGCTCAGGTGCAGGATGACCGATATCCTCGGATTCGAGGGGTCGGTCGATTCCTGAACCTCGATGATGCGTTCGAGCGACATTTGGGGCCCCCGGTTCCCCTTGGCGGCGTGCTCCCGAACCAGCCCCAGCAGCAACGGATCAACGGAGGGCGCGGCCGGGGCAACAGCAGCGGATACGGTGCACGCCAGGACCAATGCCAGGATCAGCTTCAGTGTCGAAAACCAGCGTCGAATCATCATTTCGAATTCTCCAGACTTGCGACCAACGGCCTACATCGGTTTCTGCAGGACCGGTTTGCTCATCGAGACCAGATCCTCCCGAGCCAGGATCTCCAGCAGCACATCCACGGTGCCGCTCATCGTTACCACCCCGGCAATCACACTTCGCGGATCGGCTCCCGCCTTTTCCAGGGCGTGCCGAAGGTCCAAACCATCGCCTGCGAATCGCGCGATGACCTCCAGCGGCGTTGCGCGCAATTCCTCGCCTGACAGTCGCGACAGCATGGCCAGGCGCAGGCGCGGATCCAGCTTCCGGGCCACGTCGGCCTCGCCCCAAACGACGATCGCCTTCAAACCCGGCGTCGTTGCCAACTCGGGCAGGAACTCGCGCCGGACCTCGACCAGGAATGCGTGATCGAAGGAACTCAGCCGTCGGCCCGACTCCCCCAGTTCAGGCAGTCCGTCCATCGCCTGGTGGCCGTCGAGCGACAACGCCACGAGTGCGCCTTCGGGCATCGCCGCCAATCGCTCGAGCGAAGTGCGGTCGGTCACTCGAGCCAGGTTTTCCAGCCCGTCGCCGTCCCTGCATCCGGTCAGGGCCAGCATGCCCAACGCGACCGCTACTGATGTCAGACCCAGTTTCATGCCTGTTTTCCTCGCTTCCGGCTCAGCCGGAGTATTGCTGCGAGAGTGCGTGCAGGTGTGCCAGCACTGCGCCGACGTAGCTCGCATACACCTCATCGCCGACCTGCCAGGTCGCCGATTGGCTCGCATCGATTCCACTGTCACTGACCTGATCGGCCGCGATCAGCGCCGCATCGAAATTGCCCTGGGCCGCCTGTGCGAAAGCCTCGATCAGGCGCACGTCGATCGCCGTGATACTCGTGCGGTGCTCGAAAACGAATCCGGGATCGGTTTCCAGAGCGGCTCGAGCCTGGGTAACGGCCGTGGCGAGCATCGTTCCCGCGCTGCCCAGACTCGCTGCCGCACGACCGACCTGGACATAGGCTCCGCTCTCACCGTTGGATTCCGCCGATACGAAGGAGTTGCCGGCGGCCTGCATGGCCGAGACCGAGGTCGCCTGAGCCAACTGGGTCCACCCCCGGCCGGCGTAGGCTTCGCCGTAGGTGGCGTCGCGATCCAGCGCAGCGGCAAAGTCGCTCAACGCGCCGTCGAAGTCGCCGGATTCGTAGCGCTCCCATCCCCGTTCGGTATAGCCTGAGGCTCCGCTCGGGCCGGTCGGTTGCGTCGGCGTCGAATCGTCGCTGCTACAGCCGCCGCCCACCGTGGCCACGACGGTCACAGCCATCGCCAACAGGAATCTGATCGAATGCGAACCGCGTCTCATCGCGTTGCTCCTCATGGAAGTGCCACCGTGATCTGGGCATTGCCGATACCCCGGATATTCGTGTCGCTCGCCGCGATCGTCACCGTCGCCGCGTTGTCGGCGGCAGAATATTCTCCTCGATAGACCGCCTGTCCCAGACTGGTCAGGGACAGGTTCGCTCCGCCCGCCGTGACCGTCGGCGCATCGCCCGAGCCATTGGCCACGCGCACCAGGATCTGCATCGTTCGCGGCCGCGCCGGATTCTTCAGCACGCTGATCTGCAGCACCGGAGCATCCTGAGGCTGCTCCACCGACAATTCACCATCGGTCAGCGTAACGGGCAGGGCGATGCCCACCGCATCGGACAGGACCACATCGCTCAGTTGCAACGTCGTCGTTCCGCCGCCCGGTCCCTGGAGAGTGAACTCCAGCTCGGCGACGTCGCCCGAGCCGGTCGCCAGCTGATCGTCGCTGTCGTAGTACAGGAGGATCCGGGCCTGGTTTTCTCCCGTCTGCCGGGCTTCGGCCGCCATACCGCTCGCCCGGCCCACCGCCTCGAATCCGGTAAGAAACGCCTTCGAGCCATCGAAGAACAGGTCCGCCTGCAAACCGCCGACGTCCGCCACGTTGTCCAGCGCCAGAGCCACTGTGACCGTGGTGCCGCTCGGTCCACTGGCATCGCCGAGCGTGAGATCGCTATAGGCCAGCGCGATGCTGAACACCGCATCGGACTCGTCGACTGCAGTCGCCGAACCGTCCCAGGCCGAGATCCGCAGCTTTGCCTGCGTCGTCGTCACCTCCGGAGCGGTCCAGGCCAGCGACCCCGTATTGGCCAGGCCGGAATCGATGGGAAACCAGTTCGCGCCGTCGTCCGTCGTGTATTCCAGTGAGATCTGCAATTCCCGCGGAGCGGCGTCGGGATCGGTGGCCGTCCAGGTCACCGTGGTCGTGGCGTTGGCCGCCAACGATTCGCCCCCATTGGGCGAGAGCAGGGTAACGGTCGGTTCCACGTTCGAGATGATGCTGAAATCCGAGCTCGAAACGCCTTCGCCCTCGTCAGCGCCATCGGTGGCCCGCACGCGGATTCGGCCGGTGGTCGTGGCCTCGTCCGGTACCATCCAATCATACGTACCCTCGTTCGGCTGCCCCGAAACGATGGGGGTCCAGATCGAGCCGGAGTTCGTGCTGTAGTCGATGGACACCCCGAGCGATGACGGCCCCGCATCAGGATCCACTGCGGTGTAGCTGATACGGTAGGACGAACCGATGGTCAGCGACTCGCCCCCGACCGGATCGGTCACCGTCACGACCGGCACCTGATTGACGGTCTGATCGACCGCCAGCACGGCGTCGTCGATCTGGGCGCCGCCGGCGAGGTTCGTCGAGGCATCGGAAACAAAGACCAGCGCCACCCAGACCTGGGCCTCCCCCAGCAGATTGCCTTCGACGGGCACTGCCGTCAGGTCGAGCTGGAGTGTCTGCAAAAGAGTCCCGGCGTAGTTGAATCCGTTGTAGTTGGTGCCGTCGATCGAGGCACCCACGAACAGATAGTCCCGGTATTCGGAGCCCGAATTCGGCTCGGTATTCAGATTCAGATAAAATTCGAAAACCGCGTCCAGGTAGGAGGCATCCGACAGATCGAAGGGACCCGCCGTCATCCACGACTGCATCCCGCTGGGATAGTCCTGCCCGCAGGTGATCGCAGCACTGCCGGATACGGCACAACCCACGCTGTGGGTGCCCGAGGTACTCCAACAGGTCCAATCCTCCCAGACCGCATCGGTGCCGTCGGCCCGGACCGACCAGGTCGCCCCGGGAAATCCAGACTCGAAATCGTCGTCCAGAAGCGAGGTCCAGGCCTTCTGACCCGGTTGTGAGACCGGATCGACTGTACCAAGTTCGTCACGCACTCCCGAGTGTCCGGGTGTCTTTCCAGCCGGATCCACGAGATGCGCCTCGCGAACCTCCCACCGCGCACCGGAACCGGCCTGACCGGCAGCCGTGCAAGGAACGGTTCCCGAAAGACCCACGATCGCGATCCATGCGATGGCGACGAGCCGTACATCGAGCCGGAGGCAACCGGCGTCCAGAATCTGCAGCAATCCCCTCATGAAACCACTTTCGGCTTGGGATTCAGCGCCGGATCCATGATCCGGCCGATCATTGACTGGAAAAAGACAATCCACCCCCGATCGATACTGAACCGGCGGGGACCCTGCCGTCAACAGCCCTTCCAGGCGGGCAGTCGCTCTTCAATCTCGTGAAATTCGCGCACAACCGCCTTTTTCAGGGTCGAAATCGTCTTCGATTCGTTCGGCGATACGCAATTCATGGACCGAACCGGGCCCGAACAGCATGCTCGTGGAGGTCTTTGAGGATGATCATTGTATTGTCGCGATCCGCTGCCTGCCATAGAATCGCTGATCCGCAATATGATCGCTCCTCTGCGCGCGAAAGGATGCTCCGTGGCTCTGGATATCGAACGGATCATGAACCAGGCCCGGCAAGCGGCCGTTGAATTTGGCCAACGGGATCAGGAACAGACCGACCGGATCACGGCCGCGGTGTACGCCGCCGGTTTCGATGCACGGGTCGAACTGGCCCAGATGGCCGCTCAGGAAACGCGCCTGGGCAACTGGCGCGACAAGGTCGTCAAGAACGCCATCGCCACGCGGTTGGTCTATCAGGATATCCGCAACCTGCGCACCGTCGGGGTGATCGGCGAGGATGCGGAAGCCGAAATTGTCGAAGTTGCTCAACCGCTGGGACCGATCTTCGCAGTCACCCCGATCACCAATCCCACCTCGACCGCACTGTTCAAGATCCTGATTGCCATGAAATCCCGCAATCCGATCATCATCCGGCCGCACGGCGCAGCTCGCAAATGCACGATCCGGGCGGCCAAGCTGTGTTACGAGGCCGCGCTGGCCGCCGGTGCGCCCGAGCACTGCATCCAGTGGGTCAAACGCTCGACCCAGGACGAAACCGTCGCCCTGATGGGCCACCGGAAAATGGCCATGAACCTGGCGACCGGTTCGGTGGATCTGGTCCGGGCCGCTCACCGCTCCGGAAACCCGACCATCGGCGTCGGCCCCGGCAACGTCCCGGTCTACATCGGAAAAAGCGCCGACGTCCCGTTCGCCGTCGAGCAGATCCACCGCTCGAAGGTCTTCGACTACGGTACGATCTGCGCCAGCGAACAGGCCATCGTCGTGCGCTCCCGCCACGCGCAACAGGTCCGCGAGGAATTCGTCAAGCGCGGTGCCTACTACGTGACCGGCGATGAGATCGAACGCCTGGGCGAGGTCGCCTTCAATCCGGCCCAGCGCATCATGCGTATCGAGGTGATCGGCCAGCCGGCGCCGAAGATCGCCGAGATGGCCGGCATCGAGGTCCCTCCCGAAACGACGCTGCTGATTGCCGAGCAGACCGACGTGGGCCTGGATTCCCCCCTCTCGCACGAAATTCTGGCACCGATTCTGGCTTCCTACGTGGTCGAGGGTTTCGAGGCCGGCATCGAGATGTGCCGCCGCATCAATCACCACGGCGGGTTGGGCCACACGGTCAGCATCTTTTCGCGCAACGAGACCATGATCGAACACTTTGCCGAAACGATGAACGCCGGGCGTATCCTGGTCAATCAGCCGGCCTCGTATGGTGCTCTGGGTGGCACCTACAATGCGCTTCCTCCCTCGATGACCCTGGGTTGTGGAAGCGGTGGTAAAAACATCACGACCGACAATATCTCCGCGCGGCACCTGCTGAACGTCAAGCGTTTGACACGCCGCCGGGTGAACGAGTGTATCCGTGATGCGTTGGACGCGATGCTGGATCCGGAGCACACGGCATACCACGAGGACGAACGATGCTCCGATTGAACCCGACCCGAAGGGCTGGACCATGACTCCGATCTGGTGGCACCGCGCGCCCGCGTTCAACCCGGATCACTGGGTCGCCGGCTGGACCGATCGTCAGGGGCCCGATTTCCGGGGTCGCGCGGATAGCCCGGCACAGGCCGCG
>JANTGJ010000046.1 GCA_024762975.1 Candidatus Krumholzibacteriia bacterium | reverse complement strand
TCGGCCCCAGGCGGTGCCGGTGACACCTCCGAAAAGTGGTTCCGCTTTCGTAGCTTCCGACGGAAAACGGACCGCCCGCTAGGGACGGCCCGTTCATGATCCGGCCGGCCCCCTGCGGGGCCGGCCGCTTTCTTGGTCGACTACTTGTCCGCGGCGTGCCGTGCCCGCATCGAACGGTCCAGCTCCACGATCTCTCCGAGATCCTCGGTCATCATGTTCCAGCCATACCAGTAGGCATAGTCGGGATTGACGTGGAAGAAAGCCTGGTAGGCGCGCATGCGATGCTTGAAGAACATCCGCAGCATCACTTGGTCGATGTAGGACAGCTTGTCCAGGTCCTGATCCCAGTTCGCGCCGTTGGTGTGCATCAACGACAGGATGAACGGGTAGTTGAACGGATAGCCGTCGGGCTTCTGGATGATGCCGTCGCGGTACAGGCCGGCCACGATCTCGATGGCTTCGGCCATCAGGCGGTCGGCCTTGGTCAGGATCGCATCGCCAAGCTCGAGCTGCTGCTGGGCGTACGCTCGCGAGTGACACTCGGTACAGGTCTCCAGCATCTTGTTGCGCTCGGTCTCCCACGAGGCCTGGTCCAACCGGGCCATATCCACGGCCTTGACCGCATCCAGAATGGCCGTCGGCTCACCGGTCTCGGGATTCAGCACACCCAGTGCCTTCAGAATCGTCACGCGATCGGCCGCGGCCTGCGGATCCTCGGGCAACGGCAGACGCACGCCCAGGAAACCCCAGGCGGTCTTGTTCTGGTGCGTACCGTCCGGGAGGTGGCAGTGCTGGCAGGTCGGTGCCGAGGCGCCTTCGGGCAACGAACCTTCCTGCTGCGCGAACCAGCGCTCACCATGCTTCGAACTGGACCACATCTCCCACTGCGGGTGATCGTAACCCATGTGGCACTGCTGGCAGGCGCGCGGATTCTGCGCTTCCTTCTTCGAGAAGGTGTGGCGAGTGTGGCATTCGTCGCAGGAATTGGTCTGGTAGCGATAGCCCTTCTCGAACTGCTCGGCTTTCTGGGCCTCGGACCGGACTCCCATGTTGTGACAGCCTCCGCATCCGCGTCCGCCTTCGATCAGTTCGTCGGGCGCCCAATGGGTGGCGGGGATTGCATTGAGCACGGTCCAGCCGTGGTTGTGTTTCCCGTGGGTGAAAGAATCGAATTGCTCCTCGTGACACTCGGCACAGACATGCTCGTCCGGCAAAACGGCCAACAGGAAATCCTCGGCCGTGGAATGCTTGTCGCCGTGACACGTCTCGCAATCCACATCATTTTTCGAGTGCTCGCTGATCCGCCAGTCGGCGACCATGCCGGGCGTTTCCTTCTCGTGACACTCGATGCAGTCATTGGCCCAGGCCGCAGCGGCCATCAACAGGACCAGAGCCGCCCCCAGCAACAGAATCCTCGTGGTTCGATTCATCGATTCACCTTTCAATCGAGGAGGCCCTCCCCGGGCCGACAAAATCCCACCTTATTTGTGGATGTTTATGTCCAAATAGCTCAATCGACAGAATACATTCCCCCGGCTGCAAATCAAGCAGATTCTCGGTGAACATCCGGAATCGAAACTGGGGATTCCTTCCCGGGCATGCTAGGCTTCGACGCCAGGGGCCAATGTGAACCTTTTGGGAGGAGTTCCCGTGATCCGCAAGCTCTGTTGCTTCCTGTTGCTGGCGTTCGTTTTCCTGCCTTTTTCGGGCTCCGCCGGCGACTCCGCTCCTCCCTACGCGCTCGTCATTCACGGGGGCGCCGGCACGATCCTGCGGGACAGGATGGACCTGCAGACCGAGCAGTCCTACCGTGCCGAGTTGCACGCCGCACTGGCGATCGGCCAGGAGATTCTCTCCGGCGGCGGATCCAGCCTGGACGCCGTCGAGCAGGTGATCCGCTATCTCGAGGACTCGCCTCGATTCAACGCCGGGCGCGGTTCGGTCTTCACCGAGGACGGCCACAATGAAATGGATGCCTCGATCATGGACGGCCGTGACCGCGATGCCGGCGCCGTCGCCGGCGTGACCAACGTCCGGCATCCGATCACCGCTGCGCGCCGCGTAATGAGCGACTCCCCCCACGTGATGATGGCCCGCGAGGGCGCCGAGGCCTTTGCCGCCGAACAGGGCTTGGAAATTGTCGATCCGGAGTGGTTCAAGACGGAGCGGCGTTGGAAGTCCTACCTGAAGGCCAAGGCGAATCGGGAAACGGATCCGGATCGCAAACACGGTACCGTCGGCTGTGTCGCCCTGGATGTGAACGGCAACCTCGCGGCCGGGACCTCGACTGGTGGCATGACGCTGAAGAAGTGGGGCCGCATCGGCGACTCCCCCGTGATCGGCGCCGGCACCTGGGCCGACAATGCGACCTGCGGAATCTCGGCCACCGGCCACGGCGAATTTTTCATCCGCAACGCCGTCGCCCACGACATCGCCGCCCTGATGGAATACAAGGGCCTGTCCGTGCAGGAGGCCGCCGACCTGGTCATCCAGCAGAAGCTGGTCGCACAGGGCGCCACCGGAGGCGTGATCGCTCTCGACAGGAACGGCAACGTTGCCATGAGCTTCAATACGGCGGGAATGTATCGTGGGTATGCACTGGCGGACGCGGAACCGGTTGTCCAAGTGTTCAAGGACGAATAGCCCCGAAATCACGAACGAAACGCCCCATTTCGGAGACTAGGACCCCTTGCCGTAGTTGGGCGCTTCCTTCGTAATCTGGATGTCATGAGGATGCGACTCGAGCATCCCGGCGCTGGTCGTACGCACGAGCTCGGCCCGCTCCTGGAACTCCGGAATCGTCGGACACCCACAGTACCCCATACCGCTGCGCAAACCGCCGACCATCTGGTACAGCACGTCGCGCGCCTTGCCCTTGTAGGGCACGCGGCCCTCGATACCCTCGGGCACCAGCTTGTCCGTCTCGGTCACTTCGCCCTGGAAGTAGCGGTCCTTGCTGCCCTGCTGCATGGCGCCCAGCGAGCCCATGCCGCGGTAGGTCTTGTAGACGCGGCCCTCGAAGAGAATCTTCTCGCCCGGCGACTCATCCGTGCCCGCGAGCAGCGATCCGGCCATCACGACGTCGGCACCGACAGCAATCGCCTTGGCCACATCGCCGCTGTAACGGATACCGCCGTCGGCGATCAGCGGCACGCCGCGCTTGTGGGTGACCTCGGCCACATTCATGATCGCCGTGATCTGCGGCACCCCCACGCCAGCGACGATGCGGGTGGTGCAGATCGAACCCGGCCCGATGCCGACCTTGACCGCGTCGGCCCCCGCGTCGATCAGCTGTTCCGCCGCGGCGGCCGTGGCGATGTTGCCGGCGAGGATGCGCTGCGATGGGTACTTCGTCTTGATCGTGCGCACCATGTCGATGACGTTCCTGCTGTGTCCGTGCGCTGTATCGACCACCAGGACATCGGCGCCCGCCTCGACCAGCAGTTCGGCGCGCAGCGCGGTATCCGGTCCCACCCCGACCGCGGCACCGACGCGCAGCCGCCCCTCGGGATCCTTGCAGGCATTCGGGTAGTCCAGCCTCTTCTGGATATCCTTGACCGTGATCAGGCCCCGCAGTTCACCGTTGCCGTTGACGACGAGTAGCTTCTCGATGCGATGCTTGTGCAGGATCGTGGCCGCTTCGTCCAAATTCGTGCCCTCGGGAACGGTGACCAGATTTTCGCGGGTCATCACATCCCGCACCGGCAGGCTGGGATCGTCCAGGAAGCGCAGGTCGCGGTTGGTCAGGATACCGACCAGCTTCGTCCCCTCGGTGATCGGTACGCCGCTGATCCGATAGTAGCTCATCATCTCGAGCGCCTGCTCGACTGTCTTGTCCGGCTCCAGCGTGATCGGCTTGGTGATCATGCCCGATTCGGAACGCTTGACGCGCTCGACCTCGGCCGCCTGCGTGCGCGGATCCAGGTTCTTGTGCACGATGCCGATGCCGCCCACGCGCGCCACCGCAATCGCCATCTCGGCCTCGGTGACCGTATCCATGGCCGCCGACAGGAAGGGGATATTCAGCGTGATATCCGGAGCCAGCTTCGTGGCCGTGTTGATTTCCCCGGGCGTAACCTCGGAATAACCCGGTACCAGGAGCACGTCATCGAAGGTCAGGGCTTCGGGAAAACCTGGAAATTGCTTGTCGCTGACGGCCACGGGTCTTCCTTTCGCAGGCGGGGCGCTGCCCTAGCCCTTCATGATGCCGATGAACGGCAGATTCCGGTACTTCTCGTCGTAATCCAGGCCGTAACCGATCACGAACTCCTTGGGAATCTCGAAACCGACGTAGTGCAGCGGCACTTCCTTCGTCCGCGCGGGCTTCTTGTCCAGCAGCGAAGCGACGCGGATGCTGCGCGGGTTCCGCGTTTGCAGCAGTTCCATCAGATTGTCGATCGTCAGCCCGGTATCGATGATGTCCTCGACCAGGATCACGTCGCGATTGGTGATATTCGACTTCAGATCCTTCTCGATCTTCACCACGCCCGTGCTTTGCGTACCGCCGTCGTAGCTGGAAACCGCCATGAAGTCGACCTCGTGATCGACCGAGACACAACGCGTCAGGTCGGCCAGGAACGGATAGGCGCCCTTCAGGATGCAGACGAAGATCGGCGTGGAATCCTTGTAGTCGTTGCTGATTTCGTTGCCGAGTTGACGGATCCGCTTCTGGATCTCTTCCGAGGAGATCAGCACGCGCTCGATGAACGGGTAGCGGTTCAGGTATTCCTGGTCGTCGAAGGTCACGTTGCGCCTCCAGGGAGAGAGGTGGGTCAGTCGCTCGTCGGTTTCTTCTCGGTATGGTCCACGTCCGTCTTTGCTTCTTTCAGCTGCCGGTTCAGCATTCGCTGGCGATTGCGCTCGCGGATGACATCCTGGATCTTGGTGGCAATCAGGTCGATGGCCACCGTATTGTGACCGCCCTCGGGGATGATCAGGTGCGCGTAGCGTTTGCTCGGCCAGCAGAACTGCAGGTGCATCGGCCGCACCACACCCAGATACTGGTGCACCACCGAATCGATGGTGCGCCCCCGTTCGTTGATATCCCGCTGCAGGCGCCGCAAAACCCGCTCGTCGGCATCCACATCCACGTACAGACGGATATCCATCATCTTGCGCAGGATCGTCGATTCCAGCACCAGGATCCCCTCGACAAACACGATATCCGCCGGCTCGACCGTCACCGTCTCGGGCAGACGGCTGTGGATCGAGTAGTCGTAGCGCGGCACTTCGATCGTCTCACCCTGCTGCAGCAGCTTCAGGTGCTCGACCAGCAGCGTCGTCTCGAACGCCTTGGGATGGTCGTAGTTGATCTGAGCGCGCTCCTCCATCGGGAGGTGCGAGTTGTCGTGGTAGTAGGAATCGTGGTGGATGATCTGAATGGTCTTGTCGGGACAACCTTCACGCACGCGCTGGGCCACGGTCGTCTTGCCGGACCCGGAGCCGCCGGCAATTCCGATGATCACCGGCGGTAGAGGCTTTTGGAGCGGATCATTCATGGGCGGGAAGATATCCGAGAGGGGGGGCGGTGTCAATTTGGGAGTGAGTTTTGTAGCCACATCAAAAGTCGGATGACAATTCATTGACAGATATTCGGCTCAGCGATAGTATCCGATCGATTCCGGATTCGGGGGAAACGAGCTCGCCCAACAGCTCAGTCCGGGGTTCCCTTTCACTCACGTCACAGACACTTGACGCGGACGATTCATGTCACCACGTACACCATTCATTGGGGGGAGATT
This sequence comes from Candidatus Krumholzibacteriia bacterium, assembly GCA_024762975.1. Classification (GTDB taxonomy): domain Bacteria; phylum Krumholzibacteriota; class Krumholzibacteriia; order LZORAL124-64-63; family LZORAL124-64-63; genus JANTGJ01. Next base: position 17,096 of record JANTGJ010000046.1, on the reverse strand, counting down.
GTCTATGCGTACATCCCGCCTGCTAGTCATGCTCATTCTTCTGTTGCCGGCGCTTTCATTGGCTGCCCCGGAAGAATACTCTACTCACCATGAGATCTACTGGTCGGAGAATTGGGAATCGGGAATTGGATCGTGGTATGCTTCGAATGGAATTTGGGAGGTGGGCGAACCAACGATTGCGACCACTTCGCATCAGGGCTCGAACTGTGCCGCCACGAATCTGGACGGTGGCTATCCGGACAATACGGATTCACGGTTCATTTCGCCGTCAATCCAACTTCCCTCAGATCCGCAGGACGGAGTCCTGTGGTTGAGGTTCTGGCACTACTACAACTACAACGATTCGGACACGGCCTACTTTCAGATCTCGGTCGACGGTGGTGAATTCGTTACCATCGGTAAGGCATTCGCCGGCTATTCCAATTGGTCACCATACATTATCGACATTACCGAGTACGCTGGTTTGAATGTGCGTCTTGGACTGTTTCATAACGAAGCTGGTTCGTATGAATCATACGGTTGGTATGTAGACGACATCGAAATTCTCGGTGGCGACTTCGAGTGGGTCGCCCCTGAAGGATTCGAAAGAAATATACAGGGGGCCGTCCAATGGGATGGTTGGTATGCCGAAGACGGTATCTGGCAAATAGGTGCCCCCACCTACGGTACCAGTACTCCCGCCAGCGGACACTACTGTGCCGCGACAGTCCTCAATGGGGCTTATCCTGACAATAACAGCAGCAGCTTGATCTCACCGTTGGTTACATTGCCCAGTGATCCGCTGGGAGGAGAGTTATGGCTTAGTTTTATGCACTTCTACAACTACAGCGACTCTGAGTACGGTGATGTGTATATTCTGGCAGACGGCGTCTGGGAAAAGATCGGCGGCAGTTTCTCAGGCTATTCCGGAGTTTGGTTCGAATCGATCATCGATTTGAACGCGTACACGGGGAAAACTGTCCGATTCAAATTCTACCATCATGAAGGAGGATCCTACGAAGGACCCGGCTGGTACATCGACGATATTGCTATCGTTGAGGGTCCCAAGATTTTCAACAACGTGAACGATTTTGAAGGCGGATCTCGCGGGTGGTACTCCACGCAGGGAATCTGGGAGGTGGGTATCCCCACAACCGGGCCCGGAAGCGCCTACAGTGGAGACATGTGCTGGGGAACCCGATTGCATGCAGCCTACCCCGACAACAATAGTAGCACGTTGCTTTCCCCCGTTGTATCTCTCCCCGCTTCCCCGAATGGGCCGTTGCAACTAAAATTTCAGCAATGGTGGTCTTATTCGGATTCTGAATATGGACAAGTCTGGATCTACCCCGACGGTGCCGAGCCCGAAGCAATCAGTCCAGGGTTTGCTTCAACCAGCAACGGTTGGAGCCAATATTTGATCGATTTGACACCGTGGGCTGGTCAGAATGTCCATTTCGGGTTTTATCATCATGAAGGCGGCTCGTACGAAGCAGACGGCTGGTTCATCGACGACGTCGAGATCATCGGAATGGATCAATCCACCGTCGGTACGCCGCTCTTCGTCGAGACCGACTACTCCCAGAGCAGCCCCGAAGTTTCGTGGATCACGATCCCCTTCGATCAGGCGTATGCCGCGGTCTACTACAGCCGTGACTACGACTATCTGCCCAATCTCGGGAACCGCGTTGCCATGCTTCCGGCCGGTTCGGCAGCGTTCACAGACCTCGCCCAGGACGGCTGGTTCCACTTCTACCAGATTGGCCTGATCGACAACCTGATGCATGAAGGAGTTCCGACCGGCGTTGCCGGGCCGCCGCCTGCTGGAGTGGGCACCGGAACGCCCCGGGTGATTTCGGCAACGTTGAACGGCAATGCTCCGAACCCGTTCAACCCGCTCACCGAGATCAAGTTCAAGGTTCACCGCGACACCCATGTCCGGCTCGAGATCTTTGATGTGCGCGGCCGCAAGGTCGACACGTTGCTGGACAAAGAGATGACAGCGGGTGAGTACTCGATACCGTTCAAGCGCAATGATCTCGCATCAGGCGTTTATCTGTGTCGTCTTCAGGCCGGTGATACGGTCCTGCAGAACAAGATGACCCTGCTGAGGTAGCAGGGACCTTTCGTATCGATAGTCGGCCCCGGGGAGTGGCTCTCACCGGGGCCGACCATTGTGCGCCTCCTTGCATGGGTACAAGGCTTGATCCATATCGGGCTGGACCCAACCGCCCTGCTGCTCGATACTTCACCATTCCATGATCGATTGCTCCCCAACCCGGAGGCCCCCGTGAACAACCTCGTTTCCCTGCTCGGAATCTTCGTGCTCCTGGCCCTGGCCTGGGCACTGAGCAACAACCGCCGCAAGTTTCCCTGGCGCGTCACGCTGTGGGGCCTCGGCCTGCAGTTGATGTTGGCGGTATTGCTGCTGAAAACGCCGTGGGGCCAGAGCATCTTCGGCGCCGCGCGCTCCTTCGTCACTCGCTTGCTGGGTTTCACCGATGCGGGCGCGTCGTTCATCTGGGGAGGTCTCTACCGCTCGGGCGAAGACCTCGTGCAGTTCATCGGCCCGGAGCGGGGCTACTGGCTGGCCACCAACTCGGTGACCGGCGAGCTGGCACCGATCGGCACCAGTTTCCTGATCCACATCCTGCCGACGGTGATCTTTTTCTCCAGCCTGATGGCCGTGATGTATCACCTCGGCGTCATGCAGTGGATCATTCGCGGCATGGCCTGGGTGATGCGCAAGACGATGGGCACCAGCGGCAGCGAGAGCTTCTCCTGCGCCGCGAACGTCTTCGTGGGGCAGACGGAAGCCCCCCTGGTCATCCGCCCCTACCTGGCCACGATGACCCACAGCGAGTTGATGGCCATCATGGTCGGCGGTTTTGCAACTGTGGCGGGCGGCGTGATGGCTGCCTATGTACGGTTCGGGGTGGATGCGGGGCACCTGCTCGCGGCCAGCGTGATGTCCGCTCCGGCGGCACTGGTAGTGGCCAAGATCATGTATCCCGAAACCGAAGAATCGCCCACGCGGGGCGCCGTGACCCTGAATGTCGAGAAGGAGTACTCCAACCTGATCGATGCCGCCGCAGGCGGCGCGGGCGTGGGCCTGAAGCTGGCGCTGAACATCGGTGCCATGCTGTTGGCTTTCATCTCGCTGGTGGCGATGCTCAACTACGGCCTGGGCTTCGTGAATCTCTCGCTGCAGCAGATCTTCGGTTGGATATTCTCTCCCGTGGCATGGGTCATGGGCGTTCCCTGGTCCGAAGCCATGACCTTCGGCAATCTTCTGGGCACGAAGATCGCCGTCAACGAGTTCGTCGGATATATCGAGTTGATGCACGCCGCGGCGGACGGCTCGCTTTCCGAGCGCAGCGTCGTGATCGGCACCTACGCGTTGTGCGGATTCGCAAATTTCAGCTCGATCGCGATTCAGATCGGTGGCATCGGCACCATCGCGCCGGATCAGCGGGCATGGGTCGCCAAGCTCGGCCTGCGCGCGATGTTCGGCGGCGCCCTGGCCTCGTGGTTGACCGCCACGATCGCCGGGGTGCTGATCGGTTAGGACCAGGGTAACCAATCGTCCGAAGAAACGGAGAGGACCGATGACAGCAATCATTCGCGGAACACAGACCGAGAAAAATTTACTGATCGCCTTTGCCGGCGAGTCGCAGGCACGCAACCGTTACACCTATTTCGCCGGAGCGGCTCGCAAGGAAGGTTTGGTCCAAATCTCGGCGATTTTCGAGGAGACGGCCAACCAGGAGAAGGAACACGCCAAGCGATTCTTCAAGTTCCTTGAAGGCGGCGAACTGGAGATTACCGAGAAATTTCCCGCAGGGACCATCGGCAGTACGCTGGAGAATCTGAACGCGGCGGCGGCCGGTGAAGAACACGAATGGCAGGAAATGTATCCGGGATTTGCCGAAGTTGCCCGCCAGGAGGGTTTCCCGGAAATCGCTGACGCGTTCGAGGCGATTTCGATCGCTGAAAAGCAGCACGGCAAACGTTATCGGGATCTGGCGGACAACCTACAGGCCGGTCGCGTCTTCAAGCGCAACGGGAGCGTGGTCTGGCGCTGCCGCAACTGCGGCTTCCTGCACGAAGCCGAAGAGGCGCCGAACCTGTGTCCGGCATGCCTTCACCCGCAGGCACATTTCGAATTGCTGGGCGAGAACTGGTAGTCGCCTCAGCGTGTTTTTCCAATTGCCCTTGGTACGGGAGTCCGCCGAGCGGAAGGAGATCAGGTGCCGCGAGTCCGACTGTGCGAAAAGAACAAGTACCCCTTCGCGATGCAACTCGCCGTCCGCACGACGGATCTGAACTACGGCGGACATCTGGGCAACGATCGATTGCTGTCCCTGGTGCACGAGGCCCGCGTCGCCTACCTTGCCTCTCTCGGCTGGACCGAGTTGGATTGCGCGGGAACCAGCCTGATTCTGGGGGATGCGGCCATCGTCTACCGCGCCGAAGCCTTTGCCGGTCAGGAATTGCGTTTCGAGGTGGCGATCGGTGAGGCGTCCGGTAGCGGCTTCCGACTGTTCTACCGGGTCACGCGTCCGGACGACGGTGCCACGATCGCGCTAGTCGAGAACGGCATGGTCTGCTTCGACTATCAAGCCCGTCGTATCGCCCCGTTGCCTGAGGCCGTCGCCGCGATCTGCGGCAACTGAGTCCCGGAGAGTCGCATGAATCGACCACCCCTGCAGATCACCAGTCCTCGCAACGACCGCGCCAAGGCCGTGTTCCGCTTGCGAACCGCCCGGGAGCGACGCCGGCAGAAGCGCACCTTGATCGAGGAACCGCTGGTCCTGAGACGGGCACTGGCATCCGGTGTCCAGGTTGTCGAGCTCTGGTTCTGCCCCGAACGCGAATCCGCAGCGACGGCGACCCTGCGAAGTGAGATCGCGCCTACATGTCCCGAGACCTTCGAGGCTGCGCCCGAAGTACTCGACCGCCTTTCCTACCGCGACCGATCCGAGGGTTTGCTGGCCGTCGTCGAAGTGGAATCCCCCGCGTTGGCCGATCTCGAATTGCCGACGGAACGACCCGCTCTGATGCTCGTCGTCGAGTCCCTGGAAAAGCCCGGCAACCTGGGCGCCGTGCAGCGCATCGCCGATGGCGCGGGCGCCGACGCGGTCCTGATCTGCGGCGAAGGCGTCGAGCCTTGGAATCCCAATGTGCTGCGCGCCTCGCGCGGCGCGTGTTTTCGGGTACCTTGTCCGGCAGCGCCGGCGCCTCAGATCGTGCAGTACCTCGGACAGCACGGGATCCGCATCGTGGCAACCACCCCGGACACCGCCACGCAGTGGTCCGAGGCCGACTTGACCGGTCCGGTCGCCATCGTATTGGGCGCCGAACACGACGGATTGAGCGAATTTTGGCTGGAAAAAGCGGACCAGCAGGTGGCCCTGCCCATGAACGGCATCGGCGACTCCTTGAATATTTCCACCACGGCGGCGATCCTGTTGTATGAATGCGTCCGGCAACGAACCGCAACGAAGGCGAACAAATGATGGAGAACGGATTCTACAACGATTTCGATCGTGCGGAACTCGAACCGCGGGACCCTGACTACCGCTCCGTGTTTCAGCGCGGACGGGATCGACTGATCCACAATGCTGCCTTCCGCCGCCTGCAATCCAAGACGCAGGTCTTTCTCTCGGGCGAGTACGACTTCTACCGCACACGCCTGACGCACAGTATCGAAGTCAGTCAGATCGCCGGCTCGATCGCGCGATACCTGAACAGCACCTCGGACCCGCTGGCCCCCGATTTCCATATCGACGAGATGTTGGTCGAGGCCACTGCCCTGGCCCATGACATCGGACACCCGCCATTCGGACATGCCGGCGAGAGCACGCTGCACGAACTGATGCTCCCGTGGGGAGGCTTCGAGGGCAATGCCCAGACGCTGCGTCTGATCACCGAAATCATTTTCACCAGTGGCCGCAGCCGGCGCGGCATGAATCCGTCGCGCGCGTTCATGGACGGCGTACTGAAGTACAAGACGCTGTTCAGCGAGTGGGAGAACCCGACCCGCCATTTTCTCTTCGACGACCAACGGCGATTCCTGGAATTCGTCTTCGACAACCGTCCGATTCCGGCCGAACTGTCACCCGGCAAGGAGCGCAATGGATTCCGCAGCCTCGAATGCCAGATCATGGACTGGGCGGACGATACGGCCTACTCGTTGAACGACCTGGTCGACAGCGCGAATGCCGGATTCATCAACATCGACCGCGTCACGCGCTGGGCCGCCGAACAGGACCTGTCGCCGCGCCAACAGGAGATTCTGGAACAATTGAACCGGGCTCTGGGCGAACGTAACCTGGAGCGGGTCATGAACCGCCGCATCGGCGACTTCGTCGAGGCGACCCGGCTCATCGAGCGTGAGAATTTCATGGCCGACCGTACTCACCGGTATCGCTTCGGCATGGAGGTCGATCCGGAGGTGCGAGCCGAGCAGAAGATCTATGCCCGCCTCGCGCGTGAACTGGTGTTCCGCTCACCCCAGGTCTGCCAGCTCGAGCACAAGGGCGGATTCATGTTGCGGCGGCTTTTCGAAGCACTGGCTCAGAACTATCTTGCGACGAAGCGTCCGCGCCTGCGGCTCCTGTCGGCCGACTTCGAGTTGGAGATGGACGCCGCGGAAGGCGAAGCGAAGCGCGCACGCGTGATCTGCGACTACCTGGCCGGCATGACCGACGGATTCGCCAGCCGAATCTACCGGCGCCTCTTCGACCCCGAATTCGGGTCCATCGTCGATCTGATATGAGAAACAGAAAACAATCCATTCGCACCGCGACACGAGCGGTCTTGCTGATCTGCATCCTGGCAGTGGTCAGCTCACCTGCGCATGCCGGCCTGCTTCCGGGCTGGGCGACGAGCTGGGCCCCGGACGGCCCGGAACGTGAATACGATCCCAGCTTCAATTCCCCGGTCGACACCATCCCCGGCCACAAGGGGGAATACTTCATCTATCGCGGCATGGACTATGGTTCGCAATCGTTGATCCATCCTTTGCGGATGATCATCAATGGGGGCTACGGCATTCTCCAGATCGAGAATCGCGACAACAAGCCCCTGGATATCAACTACGAACAGGGCTTCAAGAACGTGTTCCGGAACCTGATCCACCCGGATCGGGCGCTCGGAAAATATGGTTACTGGGACTTCATGCAGCGCGAGATCATCCCCGTCTCGATCAATTCCGGCCAGGCGCAGTACTGGCCCAACTACATGAACCACACGCTCGGCGGCGGCATGGGCTATCGCATGATGGTCGAATACTACCGCTATCGCGATTTTCCCAAGCCGAAGCTGGCCGCAGGTGTGACAACCTTCGTCTACCACCTGCTGAACGAGATCGTCGAAAACGACGACGACGACGGCCCGGCTACCGATCCGATCGCCGATGTCTGGATCTTCAACCCGGCGGGAGTCTGGCTCTGGTCCAATGACGGTGTGGCGCGGTTCTTCAGCCACAAGTTGCACATGTCCGACTGGTCATTCCAGCCCGCGTACTTCCCCGACGGGGAAGAACTGTGGAACAACGGCCAGAACTATGTCATGAAATGGCATATGAACGACTCGGGCAGCAAGAGCATCTTCTACCATTGGGGAGCGCATGCCGAGGTCGGTATGTCCTTTACGCGGCCATCGGGGCGCTGCATCTCATTCGGCCTGGGCCTGAAGGCCAAAAACCTGATCCAGGTCGACGAATACACCAAGGGCCTGAACGTCGCCGCCAGCGGAGGACTCTTCTACGACCGGCACAACTCGTTGCTGGCTTCCTTCGTTTTCGCCCACACCAAGGACCACGCCTACCGCCTGAATCTCTACCCCGGCCTGATCCGCGTGGGCCCCCTGAAACCCGGCTTCTTCATTGCCCTGGACCAGGACGGCCATTCCATGGGCGGAGTCACATTCGGCTCGTTGCAGCATTTGCCGTTCGGGTTGGGGATGAAGTTCTAACGTAGCTTATCAGCAAATTCGTTCCCCGTCATCGGACGGGCGAAGAGGAAGCCCTGCACTTCATGGCAATCGAGTTCCCGCAGCAGGAGAGCCTGCTCTTCGGTCTCGACCCCCTCGGCGACCGCCTGCATGGACAGATGGCGAGCCATCGAGATGACGGTCCCGGCAATGGCGGCGTCATTCGGCTCACGGGTAATATCCTGCACGAATTCGCGCGCGATCTTGATGCGTCCGATCGGATACTTCTTGAGGTAGAGGAGCGAAGAGAAGCCCGTGCCGAAGTCGTCCAGGGCCAGATTCACGCCATCCTCGGCGAGACTCTGCAATGTCTTGAGCGCAACATCGGCATCGTGCATCAGAATACTCTCGGTGATCTCGAGTTCCAGCCAGGATGCGTCCAGACCGGTCTCGCGCAAGACCCGGCGGACCATCTCGACCAGCCCCGGCTCGCTGAACTGACTGGCTGAAAGATTCACCGCAAGGCGCACGGGCGACAGTCCCTCGTCCTGCCAACTGCGCATCTGCGCGCAGGCCGTGCGAAGAACCCACTCGCCGATGCTGTGGATCAGACCGGTTTCCTCGGCCAGGGGAACGAACTTCGCCGGACGAATCTCCCCCAGTTCCGGATGATTCCAACGCAGCAGGGCCTCGACACCCACCATGCGACGTTCTTGTAGCTGATATTGCGGCTGCCAGGCCAGTGAAAGCTCTCCCCGGTCGATCGCCTGGCGCAGGCCCGCCTCCAGACCGACCCGTTCGAGAGCCCGCTTGTTCATGTCCTCACTGAAGAATCGATAGCGGTTTCGTCCACGACCCTTGGCCGCGTACATCGCCATATCGGCGTGCTTGAGCAGGGTATGGAAATCGCCGCCGTCGTCGGGAAACACCGCAATACCGATGCTGGTCGTCGAGTAGATCTCGTTCCCGTCCAGATCGAACGGCCGCTTCATGGCCGCCAGGATCTTGCGTGCGACGGCAACCACCTCGTGATCACCCGGCACCGACGGCAACAGCAGTACGAACTCGTCGCCGCCCAGACGGCACAGTGTATCCCCGCGCCGCGTGCATGCGCTCAGGCGTCGCGCGATCTCCTTCAGCAGAAGATCGCCCTTGTCGTGACCGAGCGAATCGTTCACATCCTTGAAATTGTCCAGATCGCAGAACAGGAGCGCCACGTGGCGGCCGGTACGTTGCGCCGTGGCCAAAGCCCGCTCGAGTTGCTCCTGGAAAAAGTAGCGATTGGGGAGCTTCGTCAGCGGGTCGTAGTAGGCCAGCTGGCGCACCTCTTCTTCGGTCCGCTTGCGCCGACTGATATCCGTCACCGAGCCGATAAAACCCTCCAGACTTCCCCGGGTGTCGAAAACCGGTTCGGCCTGACAGAGGACCCAGGCAGTCTTGCCGCCGGGGCGCTTGAAGCGGCACTCGGTCTTGTAGGAGCGCCGCTCGTTCAGTGCCGACTGCCAGGTTTCCGATACGGCGTCCCGGTCCTCCGGATGAACGGCAGAGATCCAACTCTCGCCCAAGGCCTGGGTCAGTGTCAGACCTGCCATTTCGCGCCAGCGCTTGTTGACGTGGCAACAGCGCCCATCGGGATCAAGCCGGAAAATACCCACCGGAGAGGACTCGGCCATCACCTGGTAGCGACGCTCGCTTTCGCGCAGCGCGCGCTCGGTGAGTTTCTGGTCGGTCACGTCGCGTACCGTCGAGATCACGAGGTTCATCGCAGGCAGCGGTACATTCTGCACCGACAGGATCTTTTCGGTCCCGTCTCGGCAGGTGATTCGCAGATCATCCCAGCGCATCCGTTCCTGGTCGCCGGTGGCCATGTCCTGCAGGATGCGGCGCCGCACACGTTTGCGTTCCTCCGGATCGCGGTAGACGGATTTGAAGAAAGTATCCAGGTCCGTAAAATCGCCCCGGTTCCATCCACCGTAGATCTCGAGAAATTTTTCATTGGCGTAGCCGATATCACCCTTGTCGCGGGTGTGCATCGCGATCCCGATCGGCAGGTTGTCCAACAGGGCCTCGGTGAAGGCATTGCCCTTGGCCAATTCCTTCCGCAACTCGGCGATCTGATCGCCTGCAGTGGGCGGCTGCTTCGCTTTCCTGATCTCCATTCCGCTCCCTCCCTGTGCGGCTCCGGATCATATTCAGACGTTACTCAGGGTCGCAGATACGACGCACAATTGACGTCGACGATCCCTCCGGTCATTGCGTCCGCCCTCCCCGAGACGGCCAGCAAAACGACTTGTGCGATTTCTTCCGGTTGCGCGACCCGTCCATGCGGACTTTGGCCGCGAATGGCCTCTCCCTGGGCACCCACCAGATATTCCCGGGTCATATCCGTCATGACATAGCCCGGGGCCACGTTCAGCACGTGGATCCCCTGGGGCGCCAGCTTCAGGGCCAGCGATTGGCCGAGGCTGTTCAAGCCGGCCTTGGCCGCACCGTACGCGGGCGCCTCGGGTTCGCCGCGAAACGCTCCGCGGCTGGTGATATTGACGATGTAGCCACCGCCCTCACGTTCAAGATACGGAATCGCCGCCGCGATGGTCATCGCCGGACCGTGCAGGTTCACATCGATCGTCCGCTGCCAGGCTGTGCGCCACTCGTTTGGATCCAGGGCGGTGATGTCGTGCGGTTCATAGATCCCGGCGTTGTTGACCAGGATGTCCAGTCCGCCCAGTTGGTCGGCAGCACGATCGGCCAGGGTGCGGGCCTCCTCCAGGTCGGCCAGGTCCGCCTGCAACAGGCAGTGGTCGCGCCCCGCGAGGCCGGCCAGTGCCTCCTGCGCCAACACTTCGTCCGAGTGGAAGTGGACGGCGATCCGGGCGCCGGCCTCGGCCAACAACCGGGCGGTTGCCAGCCCGATACCGCGATTTGCCCCGGTGACCAGGGCTCGGCGACCTTTCAGGTCAAAAACGACTCCGCTCATACTCCTCCAACGGACTTTGCCAGTTCAGAACTAAAGAATACGCTTAAAGTTACGCTGCGGCCAGCCCAACTGTTCGGCAAATCGGGAATCGATCCCGCCGTCCTGTCCAGGACTGTCCGGTTCCGTCGCACTGGCCAAACCGGCGACTTCCCCTATTCTTCCAGCATCACCTCTTTCGACGGGAGACCGAATGAAGTTCCGCCTGCCTCTGATCCTGCTGGTCGCGTTTCTGGTTGCCTCGGTTCCACTCTCTCTGGCTCAAAGGCCCGATCCGGAGGTCCACGGCACCTTCGAGGGTGATCCGATGTATACACTGCTCGAACCCAATGCGATCCCGGCGATCGACGATCCCGAATACGTCACCGGAGCCGTTGCCGCCGCCCAGATGGCCGCGGAGGAAACCGTGATGGGCGTGGCGACCGGCACCGATGCCGTCTGCTGGTCGACCTGGCAACTGGACCGCCACGAGATCGTCAACGATCGCCTCGACGATACGCCCATCGCGGCCACCTGGTGACCGCTTTGCCATACGGGCGTCGTGCACGTCCGCCGGATCGCTGACCGCGAACTGACTTTCATCGTTTCGGGCAAGCTGTGGCGCAACAGCCTGGTCATGATGGACCGTGAGACCGGATCGCTCTGGAGCCACCTGACCGGTGAATGCCTGGAGGGCGAACTGACCGGCTCACGCCTCGAGCAGATCGCGACCGTGCAGACCACATGGAAAGACTGGTCCGATGCACATCCGGCCACCCGCGCTTTGAAAAAGGACGCCGAGATCCATGGCTCGCGGTATCAGAAATACTTTGACGATCCAGATCGGATCGGGATCCTGCCGATGACCTTCCTGTCCGATACGATGACCGGTAAAACCATCGTTCATGGTGTACTCGTGAACGGACAGGCCCTCGCTGTCGTCGACACGGCGCTGACCTCGCCGATCGAGGTCGAATGCGGCGGGACGGCACTGAAGATCTTCCGGGGCAAGGACGGCGGCGTCCGGGCCCGCCGCGTGGCAGACGAGTCCGAGCTTGCTGTCCGGCTGGCCTATTGGTTTGCCTGGAGTTCCTATTTTCCGCATACCCGCGTCTGGCCGAATACCGAGTAGCGAGCCGAAGAAGGAACGGCCCCGGACCGAAGTCCGGGGCCGAATGGTCTCCCCTCCACAGGGTGCTGAATTACTTCAGCAAGACCATCTTCGTCTGCGCCGTCGTATCGGACGTGCTCAAACGGCCGAAGTACACACCGCTGCCGACACGGCTTCCGCGGTCGTCGTTGCCATCCCAAACGAAGCTCTGCAATCCGGCTTCGAGATGCCCGTCGTAGAGCGAGCGCACCAGGCGACCCTGCACGTCATAGACGTCCAGCCGCACGGCGCCACTGTTCTGCAGGCTGACATCGATTCGCGTCGTCGGGTTGAACGGGTTCGGATAGTTGCCGACCCGCGCTTTCATCAGCGGCGTATCCCCTACGCCGGCGACGTAAGTGGACAGCCCCCAGAACTCGATATCATCGATATTCCAGCCGCTGTACTGCCAACTGCCATCGGTCGTCCCCATCGTCCAGCGCAGATACACCGTCGGCTGGCCATCGGCGATGGCGGAGATGTCATACTCCACCTGGCTCCACGCATTGTCCTCGACCACAGCTCCGTTGGTCCAGATCTGCGTGAAGTTCACGCCGTCATTCGAGACGCTGAAATATGCGTGATCGTAGGCAGGCTGCTCCACATTCAGGTACCGTTGGAACTTCACCGTGACGTCCATCATCGCCGAACAATCGAAAGCCGCGCTGACCAGGTGCTGCTGCGTCAGATTGTTTTCGTAGTCGCCGGTCAGATTGTAGCCCAACACATTGGCGCCGGTGAATCCGGAAGTCGGATCGACGTTGCCGTGGTCGCCCCCGCCACCGGTCGGCTGTCCGTAAGCCCACAGACCGTTCATCGTCCAGCCCGGATCCGCATCCAGGGGCTCGGAGATCTGCAGGGTCGGCACGCCCACGGTCAGGTCAAACGCGCGAGACGTATCTCCGACACCGTCGGTCAGGTTCACGAAGTCGACCAGACCGGCGTAGGTACCCACTGCCAGGGAATTCGCGCCCGCATTGACCTGCACTTCGACGGTCGTGCTGGCATACCCGGCCAACGTGCCGGAACCACCCACGACAGTCAGCCATGAAGTCGCCGTGGAAGCCGTGAAATCAACCGCGGAGCCACCGATGTTCTCGACGGTGTACGTGAAACTGCCGGGAGTGAACGGACCGCCCGGATCTCCCTGGACCGAAGCCACGCCCGAGGGCGTTACGCGCAGGCCCACGGCGCCGGGCGCATAGGTATCCAGCGTCATCGCACCGCTGCCGATAGGATCGAGATACGTGCTCAGGAAGGGCCAGGAAACCGCCAATCGACCGTACCAGTCCGAGGAGTTGTTGCCGCACGCCGCATATCCGCCATGCAACTGACCGATGATCCGGTGTTCCGGGCTGTACAGCGGGGAACCGGAAGAACCGGGCTCCGTCGTACCGAGATCCCAATCCGTGATCCGAATGTGCGTACCGTCCCCCGGAATGCTGTTCTGCAGATAGGTCGTGATCGAGGTCGGATCGTTCTCGAAGCTGATCGCTTTCTCGTCCGTATTCGGATGGTGGATCGCGACGGCACTGGTCGTGGCCTGATCGCGACGATCCCACCCGGAAAAACTGACACCGAAGCTCGGGTCCGGCGAGGAATCGATCCGCAACAGCGTCACATCGCTGGCGGCATTGTCGACCTGGAACGTCGTGCCGGAGGTGAAATCGGTCAACGAGCCGCCACTGAGATCACCACAGTTGACGCTCTGGAAATTCCAGTAGATGACCACGCCCTGGTCGTTCGCCGTGCTAACGCCGCAGTGGTCGGCCGTCAGGAAGTACGGCGTCTGATCCTCGGCCGTGTTGTTGATCATCGCACCGGTGCAATACCAGGTGCCATTGACGGTGTACACGCCCACGGAGTTGATCTCGTTCCACCAATCATCGCCCTCGGGGCAAACGACGTCGATGTTGCAGGTGCCCTGCTTCTCGGCCTGTTCGGCGGTAAAAGCACGATAGCCCTTGTTGATCGCACCGATCTCCAGACGGTAGTTCTCGCCCGCATCGTTCGGCAACAGCAACTCGACAATCATCTGGTCGGACAACACCATCGGTGTCCACAGCGAACCGTCGGCGCGATTGTCCGCGCGGTCGAAAACCCGCACGCCGCGTTCGTCATCCAGACCACGGTAATCCGCGGGGTACATGCTCAAGCGAGCGCCCTTGGGCAGCTCGTACTGGGTAAAGCCCAGATTCAGGGAGACCGCGCCGGGGGCATCGATGAACACGCGCCACAGATCGTGGTTCTTGTCCACGCGAGTCCACGAACCCGAATTGTCCGGCGTCAGCGAGACCTTCTCGGGCAGTGCGAAGCGCGGCGGCAAGCCTGCGTCCTGGCGTTGCATGTCTTCGGCCAACGCCGCGTCGATATCCGTGAACGAGACCGTCTCGACCGGCACGACGCCGGCGGTCTTCAGACCCAAGACCGGGCCGACCGGCCCTTCGATGGCCTGCGGACTCGGTGCCGCAAGACTCATCCCGGCGGCCATCACTACCACCAGGAGAACAGCAAAAGAACGAACGCTATTCTGCGAGAATTTCGCAATATTCCACATGAAGAACCCTTCCGATCAGAATTTCAGGGGGCGAAGGATCGTACTCTGATCCATCATTCTAAATCAAAACACGGTCAGTCTACAATCGATTTTTATAAAACAACGCCAAAAATGCAAAATCTCACATTCGCGTGATCTTTTTCATGATATTGAACGATGCCCTCTCCTGCGCTGAATCACCATGGATTTCAACTGGTTAGACTCAAATTCATTCCCCATTTCCCGGGAGAACCCATGGAACGACCCAGGATATCGACCCAAGCGCGATGACATCGGTCGGTACCTACAAAAGTGCCGGGACCGCCGCAGGCGATTCGCTGAACCGCCGACGACCGTCCCGGCACCTGACGTGGGTACCGTTCGATGTCTCTTCCCTAGGCGCTCATCTCCTTGATCTTGTTCAGGGCGCTTCCGGCCTGGAACCAGGAAATCTGCTCTTCGGTCAGCGTGTGATTCACCGCGAACGAATCACTCGAACCCTCGGCATGGTGGATCGTCACCTGCAACTGCGAACCGGGCGCGAAATCGGCCAGACCGGTGATGTCGAAGCGATCGCCTTCACGCACCCTGTCGTAATCCGCGGGATCGGCAAAGGTCAGTGGCAGAATGCCCTGCTTCTTCAGATTCGTCTCATGGATGCGGGCGAACGAGCGGACGATCACGGCAGCACAACCGAGATGCCGCGGCTCCATGGCTGCGTGCTCACGCGAGCTGCCCTCGCCGTAGTTTTCGTCACCGACGACCACCCAACGCAGGCCGCGGGCCTTGTAGTCGCGCGCCGTAGCCGGCACCTCGCCGTACTCGCCGGTCTCGATGTTCTTCACACTGTTCGTCTCCTCGGTGAACGCATTCACCGCACCGATCAGCATGTTGTTCGAGATGTTGTCCAGGTGACCGCGGAACTTCAACCACGGACCGGCCATCGAGATGTGATCGGTGGTGCACTTGCCCAGGGCCTTGATCAGCAAAGGCAGTCCCACGTAGTCCTTGCCGTCCCACTTGCTGAAAGGCTCGAGCAGCGCCAGACGCTCACTGGCGGGGTCGACGATGACTTCGACATCCCCACTCTGCGGCCCCTGATACCCTTCGGCCGTATCGACGAATCCCTCGGGCGGCAGTTCGTTCGCCACACCTGGTGCGGCCAACTTCACCGACTCGCCCGCCTCATTCTTCAACTCGTCGCTCAGCGGATTGAACTTCAGCGTGCCGGCCAGGCCGTAGGCCATGACGACCTCCGGGCTGCCGATGAAGGCATGGGTCTGCGGATTGCCGTCGGCGCGCTTCTTGAAGTTGCGATTGAAGCTGGTGACGATCGAATTGACCTGGCCATCCTGGATGTCATCGCGATGCCACTGGCCGATGCACGGACCGCAGGCGTTGGTCAGCACCGTCGCGCCGATCTCCTCGAGCTCGGCCAGCTGGCCGTCCCGCTTGATCGTCTCGTAGATCAGATCGCTGCCCGGAGAAATCCACAGCGAAGTCTTCATCTTCAGACCGTGGGCCTTGGCCTGCTTCGCGATGTCCGTGGCCCGGCAGATATCTTCGTACGAGCTGTTGGTGCAGCTGCCGATCAGCGCCGCGGTCAGTTTCTCGGGATAGCCCTCGCGGTCGGTATCGGCAGCCATCTGGCCGACCGGGTGCGCGATGTCCGGCGAGTGCGGACCGACCAGGTGCGGCTCGAGGGTCGACAAGTCGATCTCGACGATCTGGTCGTAGAAATCCTCCGGTTGGGCGAGCACCTCGGCATCGGCCGTCAACAGATCGGTGTTGGCGTCGGCCAGTTCGGCCAGATCACCGCGCTTGGTGGCCTTCAGATAGGCCGCCATGCGATCGTCGTAGGGGAAGATGCTGGTCGTCGCGCCCAACTCGGCGCCCATATTCGTGATCGTGGCCTTGCCGGTGCAGCTGAGCGCGGACGTGCCCGGCCCGAAGTACTCGACGATGGCATTCGTGCCACCCTTGACCGTCAGAATGCCGCACAGCTTGAGGATGACGTCCTTGGGCGCCGTCCAGCCGCTCGGCGCGCCAGTCAGCTTGACGCCGATCAGTTTCGGATGCTTCACTTCCCAGTTCATGCCGACCATCACGTCGACGGCATCGGCGCCGCCCACGCCGCAGGCCACCATGCCCAGGCCACCGCCGTTGGGCGTGTGGCTGTCGGTGCCGATGATCAGACCGCCGGGGAAGGCGTAGTTCTCCAGCACGATCTGGTGAATGATACCCGCGCCCGGTTTCCAGAAACCCATCCCGTAACGTGCCGCAGCGCTGCTGAGGAAGTCGTAGACCTCCTTGTTCACATCCAGCGCATGCTTCTTGTCATAGGTCGCACCCTTGTGCGCCAGCAGCAGATGGTCGCAGTGCACGGTGGTCGGCACGGCGGTCACGTCGCGGCCGGCCTGCATGAACTGCAGGATGGCCATCTGCGCCGTGGCGTCCTGCATCGCGACACGGTCCGGGCGCAGGGCCAGCGTGGCTTCGCCGCGCGCCAGCTCCTGATTCTCCGGATCAGCCAGGTGTCC
>JANTGJ010000045.1 GCA_024762975.1 Candidatus Krumholzibacteriia bacterium | reverse complement strand
ACCGGCGCTTCACGAATGTACTGCACCGCTTCCTCGCACTGGCTTCGCACCCGCTGTGGGGAATCATGCGCCCGGCCGAGCAGGTGGTCACCGTTTCTCCGGCGACCACGGTAGCGGCGTGCCTGGCGCTGGCCGGCGAATCGGGATACAGCCGGTTGCCGATCGCGCGTCAGGGGGGGCAGGAATTCGTTGGATACGTACTGATTCGGGACCTACTTTTTCTGCCGTTGTCCGATCACGAGAGTCCGGTGCCCGGCAATCTGGTTCGGCGTCTCCTGCTGGTCGACGGTCGCCTCTCACCCTACGGACTGTTCGAAGAAATGCGCAGCCGCGAAACCCAGTTGGCGGTGGTGGTCGACCCGAAGGGGAACCCGCGGGGAATGATCACGTTGGAGGACCTGATCGAGACGGTCTTCGGATCACTGAAGGACGAATTCGATGATGCCGGCAAGGTGGCATCCTGAAAGGAGCAGCGATGAGCGAGAAGGAATTGAGCCGACATGACCAGGTGCTGATGGGGTTGGTCTGGAGTCTGCAGGCCTCGGCGATGCAGCAGATGGGAAAAATCCAGAATCCGGTGACCGGTGAGATGGAGAAGAACCTCGAGGGAGCGCGCTCGAGCATCGACGTGCTGGAGATGCTGAAAGTGAAGTGTCGCACCGACACTCCCGAGGAGATCCTGCGCATGTTGGACAGCGCCGTCATGGACCTGCAGTTGAACTTCATGGACGAAATGAAGAAGGAAGAGGGCGGCGCGGATGCCGACTCCGGTGCCGATGCCGATGCTGCAACCGCCGGTGAAAGCGAAGAGACGCCGGAGGCGAATGGTTGAACCACCCTACCGGACACCGCGCGCTACTCCTGATTCTGATGATGACCGTAGCTACGGCAGTATCGGCTCAACGGGCGGAGTTCGCGCCTGCGCGGCGTTCGGAGCCGCCCCGGCACCAGGACTCGGTGTTGTTGACCCGCCTGACTTCGGGGGTGCTGCCGGCAGATGGTCTGCTGGCCGTGGAGTGGGGTGTCCGGCAATCCAGTACCGTGCTGATTCTGGACGATTTTCTGCAACGCATCAGCCAGATGGATTACTTCCTCCGGTTGGAGGCCAGCCCGCGTCCCTGGCTGCATCTGACGGCGGAGGCGCCCTGGCGCACGTGGTCCGGCGGATCGGATTGGGTTCCGGCCAGCGGAAGCGGGTTGGGGGATGGACACTGGCAAGCGACGACCGGCGTGGCTTTGTGGCCCGGATCACCGATTCATGCCTCCGTTTTCGGGGGCGGCAACCTGCCGCTGGGCAGCGAGGTCGAGGGTCTGGGGGAGGGGGTCTTCTCACCGGAAGCCGGAGGTGCACTGACTCTGCAACTGTGGCAGAGCTCCACTCTGCCCGAGATGCGGCTGCACCTCAACTGGAAGAAGCGCTGGAATTCCAATGAAGAGCTGGGTTACGGCCAGGGGACCTCGGGCTTCCAACCCTGGCCGCCGCGCTATCCGGCTGCCGCGACCGTCGGCGGTGAGGGGAACAATGACGCGACGATGTGGGGCGCGGCCCTCGAGTTCCGAAAATCGGAGACGGCGCTGTGGTTCGAATATTCGCAGGAGAGTTTTCCCGGAACACCGCTGATTGCCGGACGGGAAATGTATCGCGGGGTCGCTGCCGGTCTGCGCTGGGGCGTGATCGAAGGCTGGGCCCTGCACGCCGACTACCAGGTCAGCCTCTCGACCGATGACCTGACCACCGACTGGCAGCCCGGATTTCCGGAGATGGTCAGTACCATCGCGGTCTCGCGGCAATTCGGATTCGGTGGGCGCGACGGCGACGGCGACGGCATCATTGATCGTCACGATTACTGTCCCTATACGGCCGAGGATCTGGACGGCTATGAGGATCAGGATGGTTGCCCGGATCTCGACAATGACAAGGACGGCGTTCCCGACGCGAAAGATGTAGCACCGAATCGTCCCGAAGATCTGGACGGCTGGTTCGATGGGGACGGACTGCCGGACCCGGACAATGACGGCGACGGGATCCTGGATGTGAATGATCTGTGCCCGAATGAAGCCGAGGATCTGGACGGCCACCAGGACGATGACGGTTGTCCCGATGACTTCCTGGACCGCGACGGCGACGGAATCGAAGACTCGCAGGACGGGTGTCCGGATCAGGCGGAGGATCTGGACGGATTCGAGGACGACGACGGTTGCCCCGAACTCGACAACGACCTGGACGGCATTCCGGACGACGAAGACGCCTGTCCCGACGAGGCGGAGGACTACAACGGCACCCAGGACAAGGACGGGTGCCCCGACGGCGCTACGAACCGCTCGTAGTCCCTCGCGCCAATTGTGCCTTCGCGCGTTGCCAGGATTCCTCGAGGTTCTCGATCGTGGAGTCCTTCATGTCGGCACCGTTCGCTGCGAACTCGGATTCGACGAGGTGGAAACGATCGCGGAAGCGGGTATTCGCCCGGCGCAGAGCCATGTCGGGTTGGATGTTTTTCCAGCGCGCCAGATTCACGACCGAGAACAGCAGGTCACCGATCTCGTGCTCGAGGTGGACCTCATCGTCGCCGGCGAGGGCTTCGTCGACCTCGGCCAACTCTTCGCGCAGTTTGTCCCTTACGCCATCGATCGTCGGCCAATCGAATCCGACCTTCGCGGCATCCTTCTGGTAGCGGTAGGCCTGATGCAGGGGGGCGGTGGCCGCGGGCAGATCCTTCAGCGCCGAGTCGCGATCAGGATCCAGTCCCTTGGCACGCTTCTCGTCGGCCTTGATCTCGTTCCAGCGGTCCTGGCTCTCGCCGACGTCCTTGGCCTGACTGTCCTGGAACACGTGGGGGTGGCGGCGAATCAGTTTCGTGTTTCCCTCGAGAGCGATGTCGTACATCGTCGTCGGGTGGGTTTCGCCAAGGATGCGGCAGACGAAACTGACCATGAACAGCAGATCACCCAGTTCCTCGCGGACGCCTTCGGTGTCACCGGCCAGGGCTGCTTCGACCAACTCGCCGGCTTCGTCCATCAGGTAGCGCGAGGCGCTCAGTACGGTCTGTTTGTGATCCCATGGGCACCCGCCCGGCGAACGCAGGGTGTCGATCGTCTCCAGCAGGGACTCGAAATGTCCGGGAGCGGGGGGGCGCTTCTCGTCGCTCATGCCTGGCCTCTCTGCATGCGGTGAATCGAATCGGCGTGAAGCCGGGATGAGCCACCAAGGTAATTCAGATTGGACCGCTGCAAAACCTTTGTTATCCTATCGGACTGCCCGGCAGAGCATCAGCCCCCCGGGGCGGCGGTTTTTCCCCCAGCAGCGTGGAGCGACGAACTTGGCAGAGTGGATTCGCATCAAGGGTGCACGCCAGCACAATCTGCGGGATGTGGATGTGGAGTTCCCGCGGGGGGAGTTCACGGCCGTATCCGGACTTTCCGGTTCCGGCAAGTCGTCTCTGGTGTTCGATACGCTGTACGCCGAAGGCCAGCGCAGCTACGTCGAGTCGCTTTCGACGTATGCGCGCCAGTTTCTGGCCCGTCTGCCCAAGCCGGATGTCGACTGGATCGAGGGGATCAGCCCGGCCATTGCCATCGAGCAGCGCAACGCTGTTACCAGCGGCCGCAGTACGGTGGGCACGGTGACCGAGATCAACGACTACCTCCGCGTGCTGTGGGCGCGCGTGGGCAAGATCATCTGCCCCGATTGCGAGGGTGCTGTCCAGCGCGAAACTCCGGAAGGTATCTGGAAGAAAATCCGAACCGAGCGCTCGACCGGCGACCTGCTGCTGATCTGCTACCCCCTGCCGGTTGCGGGCGATGGAGCCGCCGGCTGGTGGGAATCACTGCTGGCGCAGGGGTTTCAGCGTGCCCTGCTGGACGGCGAAGTGCGACGCCTGGATGGGCCGGAGGTGGTCGACTACAAGATTCCCAAGGGTGGCTGCGAGATCAATGTCGTTGTCGATCGCGTCAAGATGGGCTCCCGTGTGCGTTCGCGCTTCATCGAGGCAATCGAGATGGCGTTCGAACAATCCGGCGGGAGGGCCGTCGTCAGCGCACCGGACGGTCAGCTGCGCAGCGACCATTCCAGCGATCTGCGTTGCAATTCCTGCGGCCGCCTCTTCCCGGAACCGACACCGCGGATGTTCTCCTTCAACTCGCCCGAAGGCGCCTGTCCGGCCTGCAACGGATTCGGCAACCGGCTCGAATTCGACGAAGACAAGATCATTCCCGATCCCGGTCTGTCGCTGGCCGAAGGCGTGGTCAAACCCTGGAGCACGGACAGTTTCTCGCGTCTGATGACCGGCATGCTGCGCTTTGCCGCGCGCAGGAAGATCCCGGTGAACAAGCCCTTTGCGAAGCTGACGCGGCGCCAGCAGTTGTTGATCCTCGAGCACGAGGAAAAGAACTATCTCGGTGTGATCCCCTACCTGGAGAAGATGCGCAAGGAGATGAAGAAGGGGCACCACCGTTTCTTCACCCGCCGTTTCATGGGAGACACGCTGTGCCGGGCCTGCGGTGGCTCGAGGTTGCGCGAAGAGGCACTTGCCGTCCAGGTGCAGGGGCTGAACCTGGGGGCCGTGGCCCGGATGCCGGTCGAGACGGCGCTCAAGAAGCTGGAGGGTTTGCGCCTGTCCAAGGTGGCGCTCGAAGCGGCCGGCGAGGTGCATCAGGAAATCGTTCACCGATTGCGCTTTCTCGAACGTGTAGGCTTGGGATATCTGACCCTGGACCGTCTGACTCGGACCTTGTCCGGGGGCGAGGCGCAGCGCATCCATCTGGCCAACGCGATGGGGGCGCGTCTGGTCGACACGCTGTACGTGCTGGACGAACCCACCTGCGGACTTCACGCAGGCGACGTGGATCGCCTGATCGCCACCCTGCGCGATCTGGTGGAGGGCGGTAACACCGTGGTCGTGGTCGAACACGATCTGGCCGTTCTTCGGGCCGCCAATTACTTCGTGGAGCTGGGGCCGGGTGCGGGCAGCCGCGGCGGGGAGGTCGTTTTTCAGGGCACGATGGAGAAGTTGATGAGCGAGGGCGAAACGCTCACGGCCGGCTACCTGCGAGGTGTTGTCGCCGGACGCAGTGTCCGCGACCGCCGCGAAAAACCGACGCGCTGGCTGACCGTCAAGGGCGCCCGCCTGCACAATCTGCGCGGCATCGACGTGAAAATTCCACTCGCTCGCTTTGTTGCCCTGACGGGCGTATCCGGTTCGGGTAAGAGCAGCCTGATGAACGGTTGCATCCACGATGGACTGACCGCCAAGGCCGTCGGCGGCACCGGCCGCGCCTTCCCTTTCGATTCGATCGTCGGCGGCCAGGGCCTGACGCGGGTCATCCAGGTGGACCAAACGCCGATCGGTCGGACCAGTCGCTCGAACCCCGCCACCTACCTGCAGGTCCTCGGACCGATCCGTGAACTTTTTGCCGGAACCAAGGAATCGCTGGCACGCGGCTATGCGACGGGACGATTCAGTTTCAACACGGCGGGCGGACGCTGCACCAGTTGCCAGGGAATGGGCTACCACCGTGTCGAGATGCAGTTCATGGCCGATATCACGGTACCCTGTGAAGACTGCAGAGGCAGTCGGTTCAATGAGGACACCTTGAAGATCCGGTACAAGGGTTTGAATATCGCCCAGGTGCTGGATATGACCATCGAGGACGCGTTGGCCTTTTTCGGTGACGTTCCCGCCGTCAGCCAGCGACTGTGGCTGTTGAAAAAGGTGGGGCTGGGTTATCTGCACCTGGGCCAGCCTGCGCCCACACTTTCGGGGGGCGAAAGCCAGCGTTTGAAAGTCGCGCGCGAGCTGGCGATGCCCTCGGGTAAGAGCAACCTCTACCTGCTGGATGAACCCACGACCGGTCTTCACGCCGAAGATGTGCGGGCGTTGGTGAAGGTTCTTCATGAACTGGTGGGGCAGGGCCATTCCGTACTGGTCATCGAGCACAACCTGGATCTGATCTCGCAGGCCGACTGGATCGTCGACCTGGGGCCGGGGGGAGGGCGCCACGGCGGCAGGATCGTAACCCAGGGCACTCCGCTTCAGGTCGCTGCGAATATCGATTCGCTCACGGGAAAGTACCTGTCCCGGCACGGCTGATCCCCACTTTCGGCCCACCCGAACTTTCCGTTCCGCATTTCGGCATACCGATTGCAAAATCTCCCCTGATAGCGACCGGATCCATCTTCGAAATTCTCTCAACTGGCTTATTCGCAGGCGGTTGAAGAATCAACAGTGGGTCACCAATCGTGCCGGGAGGAAAAAAATGCCTGTGCCCCCACGGAACCAACCCTGGTGGGAGGACCCCGCCTGGCGGTCGATCCCGGCGGCGCTCGCCGTCGTGGACGGGGAACGCGTGGTCGCACGCAATACCCGTTGTCGGCGCGTGCTGGAATCCATGCTGGGCCCTCGCGAGAGCGTCTGGGACCGGTGGCTCGTGGCAGCCGTGGTCCGCATACGCATCGCGGGAGATGAACGGCAAACGCTGGCCGTGGGACCGGAGGATCCGCGACGCATTCAGCTCAGTCTGGGCGAGTCCTTCGACTCGACGGAACGGCGAATCGTCGAACTGCGTCCCCTCGATGCGGATCCGGACCGGGCTGCGGATCTGGTCGAATCGATCAGCACCCTCAGTCACGAATTCCGGACGCCCCTGGCCGCGATGAAGAGCAGCCTCGGCCTGCTGCAGGCGGGCGAAGCCGGCGAGATGAACGCGGACCAGCAGCGATTCCTGGGATTGACGGTGCGCAATATCGACCGACTGGACCGCCTGGTGCGCGACCTGCTGGATGTCGCCCGCGCCGACGCAGGACATCTGCCGATGCACATTCGCGACGTGGATCTGACCTCGATCCTGGCCGAGACCGTCGAGCTGCACGGCTCCGATGCGCGCGAGGCCGGTCTGGAACTGGCCCTCGGCCCGATGCCCGAGGCATTCCGGGTCCGCGTCGACGCGGACAAGGTGCTGCAGATGCTCTCGAATGTGCTGGGCAATTCGGTCAAGTACTGCGAACCGGGAGACCGGATCCGGATCGATCTGGAGACCGAGGCGGATTCTCCCGGGAGTGGAGAGTTCCGGTTGATCGTGCGCGACAGCGGACCCGGCATTGCTCCGAACCGGCTCCGTGAGGTCTTTGCTCCGTTCTGCCGTGCCCATGACGAGTCCAGTGGACGTGTTTTCGGAGCCGGACTGGGCCTGCATATCACTCGCGGGCTGGTGGAGGCCCACGGCGGAACCATCGCACTGGACAGCGAACCGGGTCGGGGCACGACCGTCACGCTGCGTCTGCCCCGGGCACCGGCGGAATCCGTTGCGCCGGTCGATGAATCGGCGAGTCGTCAGGAGAGTCCCGAATCGGAAACGGTCTTTTCCGGGTAAACCCCACGGATTTCAGGCCGATAGGATGAGTTGAAATCACTTGAACCCGGGGAACCGGTGGACCGGAGGCTAGGCAAATGGATCGCAACATTCGGATTCTCGTCGTCGATGACGAACCCGATATTCTGGAGACCCTGGAATTCAGTCTGGGCCGCAGAGGCTTTGAAGTGGCCACGGCGATCGACGGCCTCGAGGGGCTGGAGAAAGCCAAGCGCCTGCCCCCGGACTTCATGATCCTGGATGTGATGCTACCCGGTTGCAACGGGTACGAAGTCAGCCGGATGCTCAAGGAATGGATGGACAATGATCCGGAGGCCGCACCGTTCCCGATCATGCTCCTGACGGCGCGCAAGGTCGATTCGCGGGATCGGGAAAAGTTCATAGCGACCTGGTCGCGCGCCGACGCCTGCATGTACAAGCCCTTCGAGTTGGATGAGGTCGTCAACACCATCGAGCAGTTGACGGGACAGGGCGCAGCCTGATCACGCCAGCGATCGAAATTCTCTCTCCGGTCGCTTGACAATCGGGAACCGGCAGTGTTTTATTCCCCTTCCCCCGGCTTCACGCCGGGAAAAAATTGGTGCCTGGGTAGCTCAGTTGGTAGAGCACATGACTGAAAATCATGGTGTCGGTGGTTCGATTCCGCCCCCAGGCACCACTGCGAATTTTTGGAGCTGGTGTAGCTCAGTTGGTAGAGCAGCTCACTCGTAATGAGCAGGTCTGCGGTTCAAATCCGCACACCAGCTCCAGAAAAAATTCCAGGGTGCTCCGGCTCCAGAGAAAAAGAGTTCGAAAGGCCTGCGCTCGCGCAGGTTTTTTTGTACTATGAACGCCCGTGGGAGCTTGCTAGAATCCGAGGGTTGAACATGAATGATGGTTGGATCGGCCCGCGCCTGTTTCAGGGCGGGTCCGTTGCCATTTGCTGTCTGTAGCGGAAGGATCCACAGTGCCTCTACGCATCAGTGTTTCGGGAATCCGCGGTGTGGTCGGCGACGGCCTCGACGCGGTCACGGTTGCTCGCTGGGTTGCCGCCTATGGCGCCTGGCTGCCGGCCGGTCCGGTGGTGGTCGGTCGCGACACCCGCCCCAGCGGCCCCATGGTCTTCGATGCCGTGGCTGCGGCCCTGGCCTCGACCGGCCACGAGGTCCGCGATATCGGAATCGCCACGACACCGACCGTCGAGGTCGCGGTTCAACACAGTGACGCCGTCGGCGGAGTGATCATTACCGCCAGCCACAATCCCCAGCAGTGGAACGCCTTGAAGTTTCTGCAGGGAGACGGCTTGTTCCTGACCGCGGAAGAGAACCGTCAATTGCGCGAGTACTACCAATCGGGTGCAGGCCATGTGGCCTGGGATGGTCTGGGGACGGTCTCCCGCCAGGAGGGTGCGGACGATCTGCATCTGGACAAGATCTTCGAGTTGCCCTGGCTGGATCGGCAGCAGACCGCCGGCTTGGGGCTGCATGTGGTGCTGGACGCCGTCGAGGGCGCCGGTGGATCGATCGTGCCTCGTCTGCTGGAGAAGCTCGGCGTGCGTTGCACTCCGCTGCATTGCGGACTGACGGGCAATTTTCCGCACAATCCCGAGCCCACACCGGCTCATCTGGAAGAGTTGCGGCAAGCGGTCGTGGACCAGGGAGCGGATCTGGGCTTCGCGGTGGACCCGGACGTGGACCGGTTGGCCCTGATCGATGGCACGGGACGTGCTTTAAGCGAGGAAATGACCCTGGTGGTGGCCATGGATTTCCTGTTGGGCCGCACGCCCGGCCCGGTGGCGGTAAACCTGTCCACGACGGGCCTGATCGAGGAAGTCGCCCGGCGCCATGGATGCGTCGCCCATCGGACGCCGGTGGGCGAGGCGAATGTGGTGGAGACACTGCTGCGCGAGGATTGCATCCTGGGCGGCGAGGGCAATGGAGGAGTCATCTACCCGACATTGCATGCCGGACGGGACGCCCTGGTCGGCATTGCGATGATCATCCAGGCCATGGCCTCGTCGGGCAAGACCCTGGCGCAACTGGCAGATACTTTTCCGCCGGTGGTCATGGTCAAGACGAAGTTTGCGGCTGAAGAGCTGCCCGAGGGAGATGCCCTGGAGGCGAAACTGGCCCAGTTGGGCCCCGGCTCGATCGACCGTCGCGATGGGATCAAATGGGTCGGCGACCAGGCGTGGGTCCACGTTCGGCCGTCGAATACCGAGCCGGTCGTGCGGATCATAGCCGAGGCCGAAACCGACGAGGCGGCCCGGGAGCTGATCGGGCGCGTCCAGCGCGGATAGAGTTTTTTGCGGCCCGCGGGGCCGTTGTACCGTTTCGGAGGGATGACAGATATGTGCGGAATCGTAGGAGTGACCGGAACCGATCAAGCCGCGGCGATCCTGATCGAGGGGCTCAAGCGGCTGGAGTACCGGGGCTACGACAGCGCGGGCTTGGCGATCGTCACCCCGCAGGGGCAGACCTCCGTCAAGGAAAAGGGAAAGATCGCCAACCTGGAGGCGGCCCTGGACTGGTCGCAACTCAAGGGACGATGTGGGATCGCCCATACGCGCTGGGCAACGCATGGCGCGCCGACGGCCCTGAATGCACACCCGCACATGGCAGGGGACGTGGCTCTGGTCCACAACGGAATCATCGAGAACTTTGCCGCCCTGAAGGTCAAATTGGGCGACCGAGGCCACAATTTCCTGTCCGAAACGGACAGTGAGGTCCTTTCGCACCTGATCGAGGATTTCTACGAAGGCGATCTGGTGGCCGCAGTGCAACGGGCGCTGGGAGTGGTCCACGGCGCGTTCGGTATCGCTGTGACGCACAAGGACCACCCGGACATGATCGTCGGCGCCCGCAAGGGCAGCCCGCTCGTCGTCGGTGTCGGCGATGGCGTCAATTACCTGGCCAGCGACGTGGCCGCGATCATGGGACACACGCGGCAGGTCATCTACCTGGACGACGGCGAGATGGTCACGCTCACTCCCGAGGGCGTCACGACGATGACGATTACCAACGAGGACATCACGAAAGAGGTGCAGGAGGTCGACTGGGACCTGGGACAAATCCAGAAGGGTGGCTTCGAACACTTCATGCTCAAGGAGATCTTCGAGCAGCCGCAAACGATTCGTGACAGTTTTCGCGGTCGCACGCTGCTCGACAGCGGTGATGTCAAACTGGGCGGTATCTCGCTGACGGATTGGGAGCTGCGCAACATCCGGCGGATCATCATCCTGGCATGTGGCACTTCGTGGCACGCCGGCCTGGTCGGTGAATATCTGCTCGAGGAGTACGCGCACATCCCGGTCGAGGTCGAGTACGCCAGTGAGTTCCGGTACCGCTCTCCGATCATCGAACCGGGCACGCTGTGCCTGGTCATCTCCCAGAGCGGCGAGACCATCGACACGCTCGAGGCGATGCGCGAAGCCAAGCGCAAGGGCGCAAAGATCCTGGGCATCACGAACGTGGTGGGCTCGACCATCGCGCGCGAAAGCGAGTGCGGTGTGTACATCCACGCCGGTCCCGAGATCGGGGTCGCCTCGACGAAGGCTTTCACCAGCCAGGTGACGATTCTGGGCCTCCTGGGCGTGTTGCTCGGTCGGCGAACCAGCATCAACGCGGATCGTGGCAAGCAGATGCTGCAGGAACTCGAGCGGATCCCCGAGCTGGTACAGAGTGTTCTGGATCAGTCCGATGCCATTCGGGAAATCGCCGAGGTCTACGCCCAGAGCAGCAACTGTCTGTATCTGGGCCGCGGGCTGAATTTCCCGATCGCTCTGGAAGGTGCACTGAAGCTGAAGGAGATCAGCTACATCCATGCCGAGGGATATCCCGCGGCGGAGATGAAGCACGGTCCGATCGCGCTGATCGATCCGGAGATGCCGGTGGTCGTTTTGGCGATCAAGGATGGCTCCTACGACAAGATCGTGGGCAATGTGCAGGAAGTTCGCGCGCGGGACGGCAAGATCATCAGCATCGTGACCGAGGGTGATACGGAAATCGCCCAGCTCAGCGATCATGTGATCACGATTCCCGACGCGATGAACTATTGGACGCCGTTGCTGTCGGTCATCCCGCTGCAGTTGTTGGCCTACCACATCGCCGTGTTGCGCGGCGAGGATGTGGATCAGCCGCGGAATCTGGCCAAGGCCGTTACCGTCGAATAGCCGCGCATCGTGCGGAAACCGGAAGGCGGTCCGCAGGGCCGCCTTCTTTCGTTGAACCCGCCTGCCCGATTGCCTACAGTACCGGGATCGGGCTGGAATCCTGAACATTTTCACGGAGGCAAACGAATGAGCCGAAAGATCATCGCCACCGACCATGCGCCCGGAGCGATCGGTCCCTACAGTCAGGCCAATGCCGCGGGCGGATTCCTGTTTACGGCGGGCCAGATCCCCCTGGACCCGAAGACCATGGAAGTCGTCGGCACGACGGCTGCCGAGCAGGCTCGGCAGGCGCTGTTGAATGCCCAGGCCGTGGTCGCTGCCGGCGGTCTCTCCCTGGACTGCGTCGTCAAGGTCACGGTGTTCATCCTGGATATGGGTGAATTTGCCGCCATCAACGAAGTCTACGCCGAGTTTTTCGGAGACAATCCGCCCGCGCGCAGCGTGGTCGAAGTGGCGCGTCTACCGAAAGATGTACTGGTCGAAATCGAGATGGTTGCTTATTCTGGTTAACGAATTTCGAGACAGGCGGGAATGAGTGTGGTCTGGTGACTGCCGGGGACTTCAAATCCTTCTGTCGGGCGCGACAACCGTCCGAGGTGGGTTCGATTCCCACACATTCCCGCCATTTTTTCTGCCCGGGAACAGGCCAGTGAGATGAACTCGATCGCCGTCATCGCCAACCCCTTCGCCGGCACCGCCCGGGGCCGTATCAGTGGCGTCGATGCGGTTGCCGCCCTGCGCGCGCGCGGCTTCGAGGTCGAGCTCTGTCCGACCGAGGAAATCGGGCACGCCACCGAACTGGCGGAAGAACTGGCCCATCGCAAAGATCTCGTCGTAGCCGTTGGAGGCGACGGCACGATTCATGAAGTCGCCTGCGGTCTGGTGGGAACCGACTGCCCGATGGGCGTGTTGCCGTCCGGTAGCGGGAATGATTTCGCGACGGGCATCGGCTGTGCGGATGTCGAATCCGGACTGGCTGCCATCGAGCGCCGCGAGCCCCTGGCCATCGATGTCTGCGCGCTCGATGGTCGTCCGTTCGTCAACTCGTTGGGTCTGCTGGCCAGCGGCTACATTTCCAATGGCGCTGCGAGACTGTGGCGCTGGATGGGGTCGGGCCGCTACGCGGTGGCATCATTGAAAGCTGTGTTGGCCTATCACGGGCAGCACGTGGATTGGAAGATTCGGACACCGGACGCTCCGCAGGGTCGGGACGCCGGAGGACGCTACCTGCTCGCGGAGTTCTGCAACGGTCCGTTGACCGGCGGCGGATTCAAACTGGTCGAGGCGGCCGACTTCCAGGACGGGCTGATGGACCTGTGCCTGGTGACCCCGATCGGCCCGCTGGCTGGGTTGAAGATCCTGCCCGGCGCGGTAGCCGGGCGCCTGATCCGGCACGAGTCCTTTTCCCGCTACCGGACCGACCGGGTCGAGTTCGAGACGGTCGAGGCGATTCCCTACCACCTGGATGGCGAGGCGGGCTCGCTGGCTGCCGGTGAACACGTCGTCGAGATGCTTGCGAAAAAGCTGAAGGTAATGGCTGCAATATGAAGGCGCACAGCAGGTACGGCGGAAAAATGGTCGCGACGGCGGCCACGCTGGTGCTGTGTCTGTGGGCGGTAGCCGCTGCGGCGCAGGACGCCCCGGCCGACTCTATGACGTCCGCCGTCGTGGTCTCGGCTGCTCCGGATTCTCTTCCCCTGCCGGCCCTGGCCGTTCCTGATCCGATCGACTTGTGGGATACGGGGGCCAGTCCGCTGGCTGCGGTACTGATGTCGCCCCTGTTCCCGGGGTGGGGGCAGCTCTACACCGACAACAGCTGGCGTGCGGCCCTGGCCTACGGCTCGCAGATGTGGTTCTGGTCGCGGATGCTGACGCGCGACCGCCGGGCCCAGCGTGCTCGCGATTTTGCAGCGACGTTCGAGCCGGGCAGTAACAACTACTACTACTACAATCGAGTCGCCGAAGAGAATTGGGCACAGATGCGGGATTTCGCCTGGTGGTCCGGCGCCTCCCTGCTGATCATGGCCCTGGACTCCTATGTCGGTGCGCATCTGTACCATTTCGACGATGATCCGGTGCCGGTGCCCAACCGCTGGGATGAGATCTTCAACCCCGCGGGGGAGCAGGGCCCCGGTTCGACCGAATCACTGAGCGTCGTGGTCTTCCAGTGGCGCCGCCGTTTCTGAGCCGGCCTCGTGCCGATTTGCCTGCCGGGTTGTCCTCATCCCGAACAGGACCTATTCTACGGAGTTCCACACACCGTCCGCCCGTGGGCGGATCGAGCCATCGGACCGGGAGCCATTTGCGATCGCTATGCCGCTGAACCGAGACAAAACGCGCAATTTCTGCATCATCGCGCACATCGACCATGGGAAGAGCACCCTGGCCGATCGCCTGCTTGAGGCGACCGGCACCCTGAAGGGCAAGGAACTGCAGGAGCAGGTGCTCGATTCCATGGATCTGGAGCGCGAACGCGGCATCACGATCAAGAGTCACCCGATCCGCATGAACTACGAGGATCCCCGGGGCGAGAGCTGGACGCTGAACCTGATCGACACGCCGGGCCACGTGGATTTCCACTACGAAGTCTCGCGTTCGCTGGCAGCCTGCGAGGGCGCGTTGCTGGTCGTGGACGCTGTGCAGGGGGTCCAGGCGCAGACGATCAACAACATGTACCTGGCCCTCGAGCACGATCTGGAAATCATCCCGGTGATCAACAAGATCGATTTGCCGGCCGCTCGTCCGGAGTACGTCCAGGAACAGTTCATCGATCTGCTGGGCTGCGATCCGGACGAGGTGCTGCTGGTGAGCGCCAAGACCGGCGAGGGAATTCCCGATTTGCTGGATGCGATCACCGATCGGGTTCCGTCCCCGGAGGGCGACCCGAAGGAGCGGGCCAAGGCTCTGATCTTCGATTCGATTTTCGATCCCTACGTCGGAGCCGTCGCCTACGTGCGCATGTTCGCCGGGACGATCAGCAAGGGCGACAAGATCTATTGCATGGGCAACGAGAAGCGATTCGATGTGGGAGAGCTCGGCTGGTTCCGGCTCACTCGCATGGGGCAGGATACTCTCGAGGCGGGCGAGGTGGGCTTCATCGCCACCGGCGCCAAGGATGTCCGCCACGTTCGCGTCGGGGACACGATCACGTTGGCTGACGAGCCTTGCGATCACCCCTGGCCGGGCTATGCCGAGGCCAAGCCGATGGTCTTCTCCGGTCTCTATCCCACGGACAACGACCAGTACGATGACCTGCTCGAAGCGTTGGAAAAGTTGCAGATGAACGATGCGGCGCTGAGTTGGGAAAAGGAAAGCAGCGCGGCGCTGGGCTTCGGTTTCCGCTGTGGATTCCTGGGGTTGCTGCATCTGGAGATCATTCAGGAGAGACTCGAGCGCGAGTACGGATTGAACCTGATCGCGACCCTGCCCAACGTGGAATACGAGGTCCTGCTCCGGGACGGCTCGGTGCAGTTGTGCGAGAATCCAGCCCTGTTGCCCGAGGCCAAGCATATCGAGGAGATCCGCGAGCCGATCGTGCACGCCTCGATCATCACGCCCAAGGACTTCGTCGGCGCGGTAATTCAGATCTCGCTCGAGCGGCGCGGTGTTCAGACGAAGATGGAGTACCTCGATCCCGAGCGCGTCTGCATCGAGTTCGACATCCCGCTGAACGAGCTGGTGGTCGACTACTACGACAAGCTGAAGTCCGTGACCAAGGGCTATGCCTCGCTGGACTACGAATACCGGCGCCATCAGATGGACGATCTGGTGCGGCTGGACATCCTGATCAACGGCGACCTGGTCGACGCCCTGACCTGTATTGTCCACCGCGAGAATGCCTACACCTGGGGCCTGAAGCTGTGCCAGAAATTGAAGGAATTGATTCCGCGGCAGATGTTCGCGGTGGCGATCCAGGCCGCCGTCGGGACACGGGTGCTGGCGCGGACCTCGGTCAAGGCCTTCCGCAAGAACGTGACCGCGAAGTGCTACGGAGGCGACATCAGCCGTAAGCGCAAGCTGCTGGAGAAACAGAAGGAAGGCAAGAAGCGCATGAAACAGGTGGGGTCGGTCGAGATCCCGCAGGATGCCTTCCTGGCCGTACTGAAAGTCGAACGCTGAGGAGTCGATCGCATCATGGCGAAGAAGAACAGGAATTCCGAGACGAACAGCGGTGACGAGTCGAAGACGGAAGTCCAGGCCCGAGGCAGGGGCAAGGGCAGGGCCAAGGCGCCGGCCAAGAAGCAGAATGTCGTCTGGGAGTACACGAAATCGATCGGCATCGCGCTGATCATCGCGCTGCTGTTGCGTCAGTTCCTGGTGCAGGCATTCCGGATCCCGACCGGCTCGATGCTCGAAACGCTGCAGATCGGTGACTACCTTTTCGTCAACAAATTCCTGTACGGCGCAAAGACGCCGGACCGGTTGCGCATCCTGAACTGGACCGTGGTCGAGGGACTTCCGGTGTTGAAGCTGCCGGCGATCCGGGAGCCGCGGCAGGGAGACATCATCGTTTTCGAGTATCCGCGCGATCGGAATCTGGACTATATCAAACGCTGCGTTGCGGTCGAAGGCGATACGGTCGCGGTCAAGGAAGGCGTGCTGTACGTCAATGGCGAGATCTACGAATCCAATTTCGGCGACCGGGACGGCGACCATTCCTGCATCCCGAGTTGGACGGACCCCGACAGTTGTCCCCAGCCTCACGCCCGTCACGACCGCGCGGCCTATGTCAGTAACGCCCGGAACCACAACTGGCCCTGGCCGGGGATGCCGGACCCGTATGTCGTACCCCCGGGTCACATCTTCATGATGGGGGACAATCGGTACAACAGCATGGACAGTCGCTACTGGGGACCGCTGGACAAGAAGCTGCTGCGGGGCAAGGCGCTGTTCCTGTACTGGTCCTGGGATGGCGAACGTCATCTGCCCCGATTGAGTCGGATCGGTGACATTCTCCGCTGATCAGCGCCCGGAACGGGGCGCTCGGGGGCCCTGGGGGCTCTATGTCCATGTACCGTTCTGTTCGTCGCTCTGTTCGTATTGTCACTTCGTGCGCACGGCCGATCATGATGACGCCGTGCGCACGCGCTATGTCGAAGACCTGCTGCTCGAGTTGCGGTTGCGCTCGCGACGCTGCGGGATCCTGAGCCGGCGCGAGCGCCCTCTGGCGACCGTCTATCTCGGCGGGGGTACTCCCTCCTTGCTGGAACCCGAGCTGATCGAACGTCTGGTGGCCGGAACGGTCGCGACGTTTCCCCATCGGCCCGACCTCGAAATGACGATCGAGGCGAATCCCGAATCATTCGACGATCTGAAGGCAGGTTGGTGGCGTGAACTGGGGATCAATCGTGTCAGTCTGGGGATTCAGAGTCTCCAACCGCGGATCCTGAAAATGCTCGGGCGTGCCGCCGATCCGGCGCAGGCGCGCGCCGCGCTGCGTCGGGCCGGCCGCCGCTTCGATCGGGTATCCGCCGATTGGATCCTGGGACCGGCGCTGCGTGTGGACGAGTTGTGCGACGAGTTGGATGAAGCAGTCGATTTGGGCGTAAAGCATTTCTCGCTATACATCCTCGAAGTCCACACCGGGACGATGCTGGCAGAGCGTGTCGCGCGCGGGCAGGTGCGACTGCCGCAGGATGAGGATACCGAGCGGGTCTATCTGGCGGCGGGCGCACACCTGGAGAAACTCGGATTCAACCAGTACGAGGTTGCGAATTTCGCGCGGCCGGGCGCCGAGTCCCGCCACAACCAGGCCTACTGGTCGGGCCGGCCCTACCTCGGGCTCGGGCCCGGTGCGCACAGTTTCTGGGGCCGCCGACGTTCTGCGAACGTTGCAGATCCCGCCGAGTGGTCCCGCCGCCTGGCGATCGGTTCGGTGCCCGAGGATGAGGTCGACCCCCTGGATCGCACGGCGCGCCGCCTCGAGCGGATCATCCTGGCCCTGAGAACCGCAGCGGGCGTTCCGCTGGACTGGCTTCCCGGCGGTGCCCTGGACGTGGAGCGCGGGTGCGAATTGGGCTGGTGGACAATCCAGCGGGAACGACTCGTGCTGACTCGGCTGGGATTTCTGCGGATCGACGGTTTCGAGGCCGCCCTGGCAACACGCCTGGACGTCTGAAATGCTTCGTTCAGCGCTTTCCATGGTTGGCACTGCATTTTCCAATGACTACATTGAGCCCCGGTAAAATCGTCTATTGGAAAGGACCTGTACCGGATCATGGGACCGCTGGCTGCCCGATCGAAGGAAATCCTCGATGCCGTCGTTCGGTTGAACGTCGAGACGGGCCGGCCTGTCAGTTCCGGGTTGATCGAGCGCTCATTGAACCGGGGTCTGTCGTCGGCGACGATCCGGAAACAAATGAAGGATCTCGAGCAGGCGGGCTACCTGCATCAGCCGCATCCTTCGGCCGGGCGGATGCCGACCGACCGGGGGTTCCGCTCCTACGTCGATCGTTTGCAGGCGGGCTGGGCGCTGCGGCCACCGACGATCCCGGCGAGTATGCGCCGCATTGCCGAGCAGGAAGCTCCCATCGATGCGGAGGGCGCCGATCGGATCAAGGGAATGGCGCGTCTGCTCAGCCGGCTTACGGACAATATCGGGATCATCCTGGGTCCCTCGTGGGACGAGGTCCGGGCCGTACAGGTGGAGGTGATCCCGCGCACGCGACGGCGGGCGCTCATGGTCGTGGTCCTGGACAACAACCAGGTTCGCAGCGGATCGATCGAGTTGGCTGAATCGACCGCAGCGGCGGTCATCGAGCAGGCGGGCGCCATCCTGACCGAGCGCATCGCCGGTCGCACGGTCGCCGAGATTCGCGCCGGCCGCTGGGACCAACCCGACCTGATGCGCACCCCGGCGTCCCGTTGCGCGACGGACCTGGCCCGGTCCGGGCGACACCTGTTCGCCGACCTGGACGAGGGGGAACTCCAACTCGAGGGCATCGCCAACGTGCTCGATGAGCCCGAGTTCAAGGAGCCCGAACCGCTGAAGGAACTGCTGAGGTTCATCGAGTCGCCACGCTCGATCCGTTCCTCCCTCGGCAGCCTCGAGGGGGGAGATGGATTCGGTGTCTGGATCGGATCGGAGAACCCGGTAGGTGGGTTGCGACGGTTTTCGGTGCTGACCGGAGGGTTCGAATGGGAAGGGCGTCCCGGGCTTTTGGCCATTCTGGGACCCCGGCGGATGGCCTACCAGCGCGCATTCCAGGGGTTGGAATTGTTGCGGCGCCTGGCCACTTCCGTACATCCGACCGTGACATGAGCAGGGCCCTGAACGAGGGCCGCAGAGACCTAACTAAGGAAAGCAGGATTGATGAGCAAGTCGAAGAAACAGTCTGAAGAGGAGATCCTCGAGTCGCCGGATGGCGAAGCGGGAGCCGGATTGGACGAGCTGGAGGCGGAGGAACACGAAGCCGAACCGGTCGAACCCGAGGAAGATGCGCAGGAAGATCCGATCGCTCTGCTCGAGGCCGAACGCGACGCGTTCCAGGAGAAGTGGCTGCGTGCGGTCGCCGAGATGGAAAATGTCCGCAAACGGGCGCGGAAGGAACTTCAGGATAGCCGGCGTTTTTCACAGGCCGACGTGTTGCGCCCGATGCTCGAGGTCCAGGATAACTTCGAAAGGGCCTTGCAGTCATTCGGTGACGACGTCGATACTGACGCTGGCAAGGCGTTGCGCGAAGGCGTCGAACTGATCTTCCAGAAATTCCGCTCGGTGCTGAAGGAGCGCGGTGTCGAACCCATCGAAGCGCTGGATCACGAGTTCGACCCGCAGGTGCATGAGGCCGTCGGCCAACTGCCCCGCGAGGGTGTCGAGGCCGGGACCGTGATCGAGATCGTGCAGGCGGGATATACGCTGGGTGGCGATTTCGTGTTGCGCCCTGCCCGTGTGATCGTCGCCCAGTAGCTGTTCGTACCGTACGCCAGAGAGACCGGAAGGAACCCATGAGTTCGAAGCGAGACTACTACGAGGTGCTGGGCGTCGAACGCGGCGCGACCGAGGGCGAAATCAAGCGGGCCTATCGCAAACTGGCGATCCAGCATCATCCGGACAAGAATCCGGACGATCCGACGGCCGCCGAGAAATTTCGCGAGGCGACCGAGGCCTACGAAGTCCTGAAGGACACGCAGAAGCGCGCCCAGTACGACCAGTATGGTCACCTGGATGAACAGGCCGGTTTCGGTGGCGGCTATGGCGGTGCCGGTTTCAATGTCGACCTGAACGATGCCCTCGAGTCCTTCCTGCGCAACTTCGGGATGGGCGGCGGCATGGGTGGCGGTTTCAGTGACGTGTTCGGCGGCGGCGAGGCCGGAGGCCAGCAGCGCGGCCGCAGTCTGCAATTGAAGGTGGTAGTTACGCTGCGGGAAGCAGCTTTCGGCGGCAAGAAGAAGGTCAAGATCAACAAGCAGGTTGCCTGCGGGAAATGTGGTGGGAGCGGGGCTGCGCCGGGCTCGCGCCCGAGTGTTTGCGGGCAGTGCAATGGTCGCGGACGCGTACGGCAGGTACGCCAGTCGTTGCTCGGCCGGATGATGACGGAAGCCGCCTGCCCGGCCTGCGGTGGAGAGGGAACCCTGATTTCCGATCCGTGCACGGACTGCCGCGGTTCCGGAACCGTCCGTGGTGAGGAAACCCTGGAGATCAAGATCCCCGCCGGTGTCAGCTCCGGAAACTACATGGAGCTGCAAGGCAAGGGGGACGCGGGAAGTCGGGGCGCACCGGCTGGGAATTTGCGCGTGATCTTCGAGGTCGAAGAGGATGAACTCTTCGAGCGCCACGGTGACGACCTGTTGATCGATGTACCGGTCTCCCCGATCGACCTGATTCTCGGCACCAAGGTCGAGGTACCGACCGTGGCGGGAAAGGTGTCACTCAAGATTCCGGCCGGCACGCAGAGCCACAAGATCTTTCGGATGCGTGGCAAGGGGATTCCGCACGTGAATCGGCCCGGTACCGGAGACCAACTGGTGCGGGTGCTGGCCTGGACTCCCCAGAAGGTCGAACCGGGACTGAAGAAAGCTCTCGAGGAGATCCGCGACGATGTCGCCGGTAAGGTGCCGCCGCCGGGGCGCCATCTCTTCGACTAGCAGGATCTTCGAACGAAAGCCGAGATTTCGGTGCGCCAGTTCTACCTCGATCTGCCCGATGGCGTCGTGCCCACCGCGGGCGAGCGTTTCACCCTCGATCGGGACGAGAGTCACCATCTGTCGACCGTCCTGCGCGGTGGACGGCAAGAGCAGCTGGTTCTGGTCGATGGCCGCGGTCACCGGATGACTGCCCAGCCGCTCGGGGGTGACGGCAAGCGCAGGGAAGTCGAGATCCTGGCGGTGGGGCAAGTGGAGAGCGAGATGCGGGTGCCCCATCTGCATCTGGCTTGTGCGATGGTCAAGGGCCGCCGCATGGAGTGGATGCTGGAGAAGGCGGTCGAGCTGGGAGTTCACCGGATCATGCCGCTGGTGACCGAACGCGGTAGCGTCCTGCCCCGAGATGGCAAGCAGTCCCGCTGGCGGACCCTTCTTGTGGCCGCGTTGAAACAGAGCGGCCGCGCCTGGCTTCCCGAGTTGACCGCGCCGCGCCGTCTGGCCGACATACTCGCCGATGATTCCCGATTCCTGTTCGGTGCGGTCCCGCAGCCGGATCCGCCGCGACCCGCCTTGGGCGTGCCGGGTTCCCGGACCGCCGGCGCCGAATCGCTGACCCTGCTGGTCGGGCCGGAAGGCGGTTGGACTCCCGCAGAGGAAGAGTCCCTGTTTGCCGGCGCCACGCCCATCGATTTGGGGCCGCATGTCCTGCGAACAGAAACCGCGGCCGTGGTCGGCTTGTATGCTCTCCAGGTCGAACGGCAGCGCTTGCTGGCAACCGCTGCCTCGCAGGGATCTTGAC
Organism: Candidatus Krumholzibacteriia bacterium; assembly: GCA_024762975.1. Taxonomy (GTDB): domain Bacteria; phylum Krumholzibacteriota; class Krumholzibacteriia; order LZORAL124-64-63; family LZORAL124-64-63; genus JANTGJ01. The sequence goes on along the minus strand of JANTGJ010000045.1, from coordinate 1,608 downwards.
ACACACAGGCCGGCGGTCTTGAATGGTCGCTCGGAGATGATTTCCTCTCACCCCGGCAAGGAGAACCGACATGGCGACGAGTGAAATCGCCGCGCGCCTGAAAAGCGAAATCGTGACCGCGATGAAGGCCAAGGAGAAGGCGCGCCTGGGGGTATTGCGCATGATGCAGGCTGCGCTGAAGCAGGTTGAAGTCGATGAGCGCCGCGAACTGGAGGACGCCGATGTCCTGAAAATCCTGTCCGGTTACGCCAAGAAGGTGAAGGATCAGGTCAAGAGCTACGGCGATGGCGGCCGCGAGGATCTGTTGGCCGATGCGAAGGCCGAGCTACTCATCGTCGAGGAATTCCTGCCTGCGGAAATCGACGATGCCGCTTTGGAAAAGATCGTAACGGAGGTCATTGCCGAGGTCGGTGCTGCCGGCCCGCAGGACATGGGCAAGGTGATGAAGGCGGTGATGCCGAGGACGGCGGGCCAGGCGGACGGCTCGCGCGTCAGCGCGATGGTCAAGCGGAAGCTGGTGGGTTGATATGGAATACCTGGTCTGGCTGCCGCTGGTGGTGATCGTCGGATTCGGTTTCCTGGGTTTTCGCGACGGGATCATTAAACGGGCCCTCGAGATTGTGGGCATCCTCCTGACGGTGATCCTGGCCGGTCGCTTTGCCACCGGGGCCTTGCCCTGGATGCAGGACAAGACGGGGTTGCCTGAGGGACCGGCGCTCCTGGTCACTTGGGCCGCTCTGTTCTTTGTCGGATTCATTCTGGCCAAGGTGCTGGCCGCCCTGATCAGCAAGTTGATCCGGCTGACGATCCTGGGCTGGGTCGACAAATGGGGCGGCGCGCTGATCGGCGTGCTGATCGGCGTCCTGTTCTGCAGTGTCGTGCTGGTTGCGCTGGACCAGATCACCGGCAACGGGAAGGTGCAGGAAGCGTACGAGGAATCCATGGCCGGCAAGCTGCTCTTCCATGCTGCCCCGGGAGTCTATCGATCGGTGCAGGGGCTATCCGACGGACGCGCAGGCGAGGTCTGGGATCGCGTGCTGGACCGGACGAAGAAAGAGGCCGACCAGGTCGTGGACGACGTTCAGGGAGTTGCGCGTGATGCGGCCCAGGAGCAACTGAAGGACAAGGTCGATGAGACCCGCGAGCAACTCGAAGAGAAACTGGATGAGGCGAAGGACCAGGTCGGTGGTTGATCCGGCATGATTCAGATCCTGGAACGAATTCGCGGGCTGGAAATCGAGGCCGGTTCCGCGCCGACCGCCCTGGTCGGTGAACGCAGCGGGCGATTGCTCGAGTGGCCGCAGATCAAGCAGCAGATCGCTTCGCGCTGTATCAATCTGCGGGCGGCACATGAGGTGCTCGCCCGGGAGCCCTTCGGAAATCCGGAGCGGATCGAGCTTGAGCATACCCTGGCCGACGAGATGCGTCCTGCCGCAGCGCGGAACATCTGGCCGCCCCTGATCGAACTGACCCCTCTGCTGGAACTGTTGGAACAGCCGCCGCCGTTGCGACTGGAGGGACCGGACCTGGTCCTGACTGCCGCCGCGGGAGAGGAATTGGACTCACTGCGCAACTACTTTCTGGCCGAGCGCCGATCCGCCCCCTCCT
>JANTGJ010000044.1 GCA_024762975.1 Candidatus Krumholzibacteriia bacterium | reverse complement strand
CAACGTTCGCCGCCCGGCTGCCGGCCGGAGCGGTTGTCTTCCTGCGCCGGTGCAGGGATGGTGGTGACGCCTCGCCCTCGTCCGGCCGTCGTACATCCGAGAGAGACCCGATGAGCGGCTTGTCGCTGGACGAGATCCTGACCAAGGCGCTGGACCTGGATCCAGCCGCCCGGTCGGAGTACCTGGATGCGGCGTGCGGCGAGGACACCGCCCTGCGCTCCGAACTGGAATCGTTGCTCGGAGTCGCCGACCGGTTTCCCGCGAAGCACTTCTCGCCGGATGCGTCCGACCCGTCGGTCCCGCTGCCCGAGCGCATCGGACGGTATCCGGTCGTCGGCGCCGTCGGTGCGGGCGGTATGGGGCAGGTCTTCCGCGCCCGGGATCCGGACCTGGAACGCGAGGTCGCCCTGAAGCGATTGCCGGCCGGGATCCAGGCCGATTCCGCCGAGCTGGTCCGGTTCCGCCGCGAGGCCCGGGTCCTGGCGCGACTGCGGCACCCCAACATCGCCACCGTCTACAGCCTCGAGTCTGCATCCGACCGCCCGTTCCTGACGATGGAGCTGGTGCCCGGGCGGACCCTGCACGCGGTGCTCACCGACGGGCCGCTGTCGGTGGATCGGGCGCTGCGGGTCGGCATCCAGATCGCAGCGGCGATGGAGGCGGCGCACGCCGAGGGCATCGTCCACCGCGACCTGAAGCCGCTGAACATCCAGATCGGCGAGTCGGACGAGGTGAAGGTGCTCGACTTCGGTCTGGCCAAGGCGCTGGACGAGCCGGCGCCTGAGCCGGCCGATGAATCGGAGAAAGCGGCGCCTGCGGCCAGGACGTTCGTACCCGCCGCCGTGAGCGGCGCCGTGACGGAGAAGGGGCGGGTCATAGGCACGCCCGGATACATCAGCCCCGAGCAGCTGAGCGGGAGCGCGGTGGGACCGCCCGCCGACGTCTGGGCCTTCGGTTGCGTCCTGTTCGAGTGCCTGACCGGATCCTCGCCGTATCGCGATGCGGAGGCCACCGTGCGCATCCCCGCCCGGCTGCGGCGGACGCTGGCGGCGCTGGAGCTGGAGTCCGACTGGTCGCTGCTTCCGGCGGGGGTTCCGGCCGGTGTCCGGGAACTCCTGCAGTCCTGCTTGCGCATCGATCCCGGCGAGCGGCCGACCGCGGCCGTAGTGCGACAAGTACTCGAACAGGGGCTCGAGGAGATCACTGCGCCGTCGTTCGCCGCCCGGTGGTTCTCCTTGCGGGGCGCGATCGTCCTGGTCTGCGCGGTGGCCGCGATCACGGGGGCGATGATGCTCGGCCGGCAAGGCGGGCACACTCCTGCGGGGATCCCTGCCAGCACCGTGCGCCAGCTCACGTTCCACGGGAACACGATGGTCTTCGATCTCGCGCCGGACGGCCGGACCGTGGCCTACCTGGACGAGACGAGCCGCTTGGTCTACCTGGATACCGAGACGGGGCAGGGACACGCGGCGCCGCTGATCACAGGTGCGGGGAACGACACGATCGTGAACGTCGGTGCGCGATCCACGGGGATGCGCTGGTCTCCGAACGGACGGGAGCTGGCCGTTGTCGGCGTGCGGCAGGCCAGGCAGTTGACAACGTCGACCTATCTTGTGCGGCGGGGAGAATACCGCGCGGAGTTGGTGGCCGGCGCCGATTTCTCGGGCGTCGTCTGGTCGCCCGACGGGTCGCAGCTCGCGGGGATGTGCGGTCTCGGCAACGAAGCCGTGCTCTGCGTCGTGGACCTCGCGAGCGGCCGGCGACGGGACATCCCCCTGGACCGGCCCGTCAGTCCGTCCCGGGTACTGGACTGGTCCGTCGGCGATCTGCTCTACTTCAAGATCGTCGAGAGCGATTCGATCTACGTCGTGCCGTCCGGCGGCGGGACGATGCGGGCCGTACTCGTGGGACGTTCCCTGCGTTGCCGATCGGGCCGCGACGGGGTCTGCTGGACCGTCGGCCGCCAGCTGAAGTGCGCGGCGTTGGATGCGAACGGCCTGCCCTCGGGGGACCACACCGTTATCGCCGATCGAGTGCCCGAATTCGCCTCGCCGTTCTCCCTGGCGCGGGACGGGCGACGCATCCTCTACGACAACCAGGGCCTGGTCGAGGTGTGGCTGGGGCGGCGCGCGTCCGCGGTCCCGGGCAACGAATTCCGCTGGAGCCAGCTCGTCCGGCAATCGCTGGCTACGAACGCGGCCCGCTTCTCGCCGGACGGAACACGGATCGCGCTGGTGGGCCGTCCGGTCGGGAGCAGGGAAGCGCTGCTGATGATCCACTCGGTGACGGACGGTTCGCGGAAGATCGTCGCCCGGGACGAACTGATCAACTGGCCCGCGTGGTCGCCGGACGGGACCGAGCTCGTCTACAGTCAGATCCGGGGCATGTCCGTCGTGCGGATCGACGGGGGAGAGCCCCGAACGATCCCGGGTCCGCGCGATCCGATATTCAACCGCTGGCTGCCCGACGGCGGCATCGTCTACATGGAGCGGGACGGCGAACTGTGGAGCGCCTACAACCGGATCGACCCGGCCGACGGGAGCATCACGCGCCTGCCGATCGATCCCGCCGGCGGATCGGTCCTCCAGTTCGCCATGGCGCCCGACGGGAAGTCCATGGCGGTGGCGGGCAACCGGGGGGGCTTCTACCAGGTCAAGGTCTGGTTGATCGATCTGGCCGACGGCTCCGAGCGTTTGCTCTACGATGGTGCGGCGGCGCCCTTCGCCTGGTCCGCGGACGTGCGGTGGGTCTACCTGGTCACCGAACTGCCGGTCGAATCCAGCAAGATGCGGCGGACGCGCATCCTGCGGGTGGCCGTCGACGGCGGCGAAACGGAGATCGTAGCCGACCTGCCGGAGCCGAGCTGGGGCTGGAGCCAAATCGACCTGAGCCCCGACGAACTGAACCTCGTCTACACCCAACGCCGGATCGGGAGGGATCTATGGCTGATGGACATCGAGCCGACCCGCGATTGATCGAGCAGGCCGAGGCGGCCCTGTCTCGCATCGTGGCCGGTGATCAGAGTGCTTACGACGAGTTGATTCCCCTGATCTACGACGAGTTGCATCTGGTCGCCAGGAGTATGATGCGCCAGGAGCGGCCCAATCACACGCTGCAGACCACCGCCCTGGTCAACGAGGCATGCATCCGGCTGCTGCGCCTGAACCGCGTCGAGTGGGAGGACCGGGCCCACTTCATCCGTGTCGCCGCCACCGCGATGCGCCGCGTGCTTGTCGATCACGCCCGCGGCAGGAACCGGCAACGCCGCGGCTCCGGATTGGAACCGCTGCCACTTGAGGAGATCGAGAAACAGGGAGCGGTATTCTTCGACTATCCCGACCTGCGCATCCTGGACCTGGACGCAGCGCTGGAAAAGCTGGCAGCACTGGAGGAGCGCAAGGAGAAGGTCGTCGAGTTGCTCTACTTCGGCGGTCTGACCCGCGAGGAAGTCGCCGAGGTGCTGGGTGTCACCCGCCGTACGGTTTTTCGGGACTGGTCCTTTGCCCGCCTGTGGTTGATCCGAGAACTGGAGGGGAGCGCCTGATCAGCGCGGCGGGTAGCGCGACTGGTTCATGCCAATCCTTTCGGAAAGAACCGGAGCCCTGCGCGATAGGGTCCTCTTGCGATCGGGAAACGTCTGTCGGGAGCGTTCCCGTCAAGTGATGGATCGTGAGAGGACGGGTGGGCTGCTCCGTTTTTCGGCGGCAGCCCCTTCGTGTCGGGAAGTCATAGGTAGGCCACATTCCATCCAGTGGCCCGATCGATGTCCCCCACCTACCGAGAATGGCGACGTTTGCGCGGGAATCGTGACACGCGTTCGTGGATCCGGTGTATTTACCGAATCCGTGTCTCTTCTGAAAACCCCGTCCGGAAGTTGAGATGCGGCTATCGGGCACTGCTCTCGCTTGCCTTTCATGTGAAATACAGCTTGGAGATGGGATTGAACCAGGGGCAAAGGGCAAGGTTCATTGTGTTGAACAAAATCAGACAGAATCCACCACCGGATGAACCGACCAGCGCCCTGAGCCGCGCCGCCGCAGGACAAGTTCGAGTTCGACCAGGGCGCTGGCGTTTGGGACTGGCCTGACCAGGACCGGACGGCGACCGGACCGAATCTGACCGCCGCCGATGCTGGGGCCGAAATCCGGCGACAATGGGCAATCAGTGTGGCAGAACCCGAGGGGGAAATCGGGGAAAGCCGCACACGGGATGGCGGACTATGGGGTTGGAATTTCCAACCGCTGCTAGATTCGGCTGCAAGTGCGATAAGCGTCGCTGATCGCATCCTCGGCGTTGCCAACCTGTCGCGCGTCCCCGACGACGTAGGTCGGCACCGCGCCGATCAGTCTATTCGCCAGGTCATCGTCGCTCTTCATTCCGGTGGAGACGACGACAAGATCGACGTCCTCGAATGACACCGGTTCGTCGTCGCGCAACGCTTCTACCGTGCGTTCGTTGATCCGCAGAATGTGGGTCCGATCGCTGAAACGGACTCCGTTTTCCGCCAAGATCTTCAGAGACAGATTTTTCGCGATCATCTCCATGTCTTCGCCGAAGTCGGTCGTTCTCTTGACGATCGTGATCCGGTTCCCTAGCGGTACCAGCGCGGTCGCCACATCGACTCCGATCAATCCACCGCCGACGATGAGGACGTTCTGATCCCTGGGCAACTCTTCATCGGCGAGGATGTCGGCTCCCCGGAACTCCAGAAGCCCGGGAATGGAAGGGATGTGCGGTTTGGAACCCGTCGCTATGACTACGGCGTCGCGGCCCGCCACGTCGGCGGCGACCGCCTGTTTCCGGACGAGGCGAATGCTGCGCCGCGCCAATTCTTCACGAAAATAGGGAACGAGCCGCGCCATGGATCGCTTGTGGGGAGTCAATGGAGCGAGGTTGAACTGTCCGCCCAACTCTCCTTTTTCGTACAGATCCACTTCGTGCCCACGATCGTACAGGGTGATTGCCGCTTGCATCCCGGCCAGACCACCGCCGACTACGGCGACCTTCAAGCGATGCGAGGACGGCTCGGGAAGCACATGTTCTGTGCCTACCTCCGGGTTTACGAGACACCTCAATCCCAGACCGGACTTTACTCCTCCGAGACAACCCTCGGCGCAAGCCAGGCAAGGGCGAACCGGAGTATCGACCTCGCCCAGCACCTTCCCCACGAAATCCGGATCGGCCACCAAGGCCCGGCCCACGGCAAGGTATCCGCCGGAAAATCGTTTTTCGAGTGCCCGGGCGGTTTCGATCTCGTCGATGCGGCCAACCGCCACGACAGTGGCTGTGGTCTCCCGATGGATCCGCTCGGCCATGTCCCAGGTCTTGCCTTGCGGTACGAACATGTGCTGAAAGAACCAGGGCGGTGTGCTGCAAACGGTGCCGGCTGAGATATGCGCCGCGGCGATGTTTCGCGAAACGAGTTCCTTGACCAGCGCCACGGTCTCTTCAACCTCGATACCCCCCGGAACCATTTCCGCTCCGCTGAGCCGCACGATCAAGGGCAGGTCCACGGCCTTCCGCACCGCGTCCACGACCTCCAGCGGGAATCGGAATCGGCCCGCCAGGTCTCCCCCGTATTGGTCGTCTCGATCGTTGACCAGCGGGGACAAGAACTGGGCCAGCAGGTATCCGTGCCCGAGTTGGAGTTCCAGCGCATCGAATCCGGCAGCGGCGGCCGTCCGGGCACCGGCGGCGAAGAGGCCAATCACCTCTTCCATCTCGTCCTTCTCCATGGCCACGGGTGTGGCACCGCCGGATTCGCAGGCCCGGCCGGTGGCGGAGTAGAACTTGTTGCCCGGGATTCTGGGATTGGCCATCCGTCCCGGATGATTCAGGTGTGCAATCGCTTTCGCACCGCCCGCCTGAATTTCGCCCACCAGCGCCCGTAGTCCGGGGATCTTGTCGGGCCCGTCGATGCCCATCTGTGTTGGGATTTCACGTAGGCTCGGCTCGAGGTAGAAGGGTTCCGGAATCACGGCGCCCACGTGTCTGGACCTTTTCCCGTAGTAGACCAGATGGCGTTTCGTCACCTGACCGTTGCGATCGGAATAGCCGGTCTTGATCGGGGCAAAGATATAGGGATTCTTCAGCTTCAACATGATGATCTCCTGTCCTGCCCGCCCGTGGGCGATGTCGCCTATGGGCGGGATTCACCGACTCCGCGGTCGGCGCACGTAGTATCTGCGTGCCCCGTAGTTTGTCACACACAGGCTTCCATCGGATACCAACTCTTCCACCAATGACCAGGGGGCTCCCGCTCTGCGTACCAGTTCCCGCACTGCATCTTCCCTCATCGGATGAACCGCGGTGATGCCGAGCAGGTTTTGCCGCGGCGATCCTGCGGCCGAGAATTCGCCGCCCTCATAACCGATCAGGTACTCAACGTTTCTCGTGTTTCGGGATAGGATGTCATGACTACGGATCAGCACTTCGCGTGTTTCCAGCTGATCCAACAACGAGGAGTTGGTGATCACGGCTACCGGCAACCCAAATATTTTCAGCCGTTCGATCTCTTTGCCCAGGTTCAAGTCCAGGGTCGGCTCTCCCTCCGGCACGAAGCTCAGATAATCGATGTATTCACCCCGGCGCATAACCTCTTCGAGACGGATTTCCACTTCTTGCACGCTTTCGCCCGGAGCGTAGAATCTGCGCCGCCCGGTTCTCATCTCCATCGTGCGTCCGACCTGGCAGTAGACGCAACCGTAGCTGCAGATTTTCGGAGGAATGTTGTTGATGCCCAGACTTCGGCCGAGACGCCGGGATGGTACGGGGCCGTACGCTATCGATGGATCCGATACTCTTGCCATTTCAATACCCGAGGGACAGGGCCAGCGCCCCGATCCCGAGGCCGACGGTGAAATTGATCACCTTGGCGTACAGGAAGTCGCGTCGTGAGTGTGCCAGCAGGGGCAGCATACCATGACCATCCTGCACGATCGAGCTGGCCAGGAGAACGCTGAACGGGGCCAAGCCCTGTACGTAGAGCGTCAGAAAAACCAGATGAGGCCCAGACTCGGGGATCATACCGACCAGGGCGGCGACCAGAAGGATAACCCAGCGGCCATCGCGGATGAATCCCTCCAGATGCAAACAATCCGTCAACACGTACAGGAGCAGCAGCGTGCCTGTCGTCCAAGCGAAGACCCGCGGCAGATGCCGTTTGGCCACATGGTTCCACAGATGTTCCTCTAGGAAATGTTCCGGAACGGTTCCGACGATACAGATGGAAAGGACAGCCAGAGCGAGAATGGTGATCCGAATCCAGTTCCAGGTTCCGGGACCCAGATAGCCGCCGCCCACCGCTGCCAGTATTGCGAACAGCAACAACAGCAATGCACCTCGGGCCAGCGACATTTGCCTGAGCTGGGAGAGTATGTGCCCGTGTCCGAAACAGCGGCAGAGTTCATCATTATGAACCGCGAGTTCGTCGCAACCGTCGGGCTGCCGCCACCGGAATCGATCAGTCAGGAATCCCGCCGCGATTCCCAGCGCCACCAGCATCAGATTCAGAATGACCGCCTGCTTCGGAATCAGGGCAAGCATCACGAAAGCCTCGTCACCGCTGGTAGCGATCATTGCCGCGACCAACGCTCCCATCGAAACGAGGCGATGCGTGTACAGTCCCACGACAAAGAACGCGCCGAGGCACCCGGGGGTCGCCCCGAGCAGCACCGTCAGCAGATACTGGCCCCAGAAACCACTTGTCAGTCGCCCGCGCCACAGTCCCTGCGCATAGACGTTGATGTAATCGATCAACAACATCATCACGAACACGAAGCCCGTGATACTGAGAGATTGGCCGATGACATTGCTCATGGCGGTTCCTTTTCCCGAACCCCCGGGATCCCATCGATCCGCTTATCCTCGACGCCGAAGCTGAGAAATGCGGAATCAACCGGCGTCGACCTTGTTGCTTGGTTTCAATATAGCACATATGTGCATAATGGCAATGGTCGCCACCCTGGTGCGACGCTTGATCTCCTTGTTCAGCCGCTCCAATCCGTTCGTCGTCCGCAGGCGAAGGCCCAGCTTACCCAGCGGACTGCGCCTCGTTCGATGCGGGCGGGACGCAGATCCATCGTTTCTGGGAGGACGCCGGTGGGTATGACTTCTCCCGGCCGATCCATGTCAACGAACTGGAGCGCTACATCCCGGGTGCGAACTGGGCCGCAGACTCGCGGGGCCACCTTTACCACGCGACAGAACGGGACGAATACGTGATCGAAGTACGCGAAGCCGACGGCAGGTTGCTGCGACGGATCCACCGTGACTGGAAGGCGCACCGGCGCAGCGACGAGGAGAAGGATGAGGCGAAGAATCAGTACTCTTTCTCCAGCGGCCGCGAACTGCCACCCATCAGCTACGACATGGCCGACACCGACCCTGCGATCGGGTTGATCGAGATCGTCGGAGATGAGCTGTGGGTCAGCGACCCGGCGCAAATCCGCCAGGGCCGGGCCGACGGGACCCGGATCGTGGACGTCTTCGATCTGGACGGCCACCTGCTCGAGCGGCGTACCCTGGTCTATCCGAGCGATCCCGAATGGGACGTGACGCACATCCTGGACAGCGGTCGGATCGTTCGGGTGAAGAACTTCCAGAGTGCCTCGCTCGCTTCGCGAACCGGCAGTTCAATGCAGACGGGCGATCAGATCATGGACGCCTCCGACGCCGAAGACGATTTCCTGCTCGAGGTGATCGTGTACGCGCCGCGGGAGGAATGATCCCCTTCCGTCAGAACGGGTCGTGTCGCCCGTGAAAGATCACCGCATACCGGTTCGCGTTGGCCGGGTTCACGACGCCGTCGCCGAGGCTGGGGCTGAAACCCGGCGACAACGCGGCAGTACCAATCTTCGCACCACAACATTTTCCGGAGTGTTCCTTGCGCACCCTCCCCGCCGATTCCGCATGTAGGGGTGACAGCCAATCATGCGGCCCTGCCGCTTTTCCGTGACAGGACGGTAGAAACATGACCCGCCATGCCCCGCAACTCCTGATGCTCCTTCTCGTTCTGACCACCGCCGGATCGGCCCTGGCCGACTCGCGCATCGACCTGACGCCCTCGGCCGCGTTCTTCAACCCGACGCAGAACGTCGTCGATCAGAACGGCACGACGGCCCGATTCGCCGGCGCCGCCGGATGGGGCGGTCGCCTCTCGATCTGGCTGAACGACCGGGTCATGCTCGAAGGGGGCGCCCACTACGGACGCTCGTCGTTGGATACGGAATTCGACGGCAGTGCGGTCGGATCGGTCGACCTCGCATTGTTCTATGGTTCGGCGCAGATTGCCGTGGCCCTCGGCGAGGAAAAGCGCCTGATGCTCCACGGCGGTATCGGTCTACAGGGCACGAACTACGACGAATTCGTCGAGGGCGGCAACATCCTGACCGGCGTCTTCGGCATCAGCAGCACGATGCCGCTGAGCGATACGACCTCGCTGCGCGCGGACCTCGATGTGCACACCTACACGACCTATTTCGAGATCGGCGACTCGCGGACCGACGAGATGCCGCAGGTCGATCTCGTGCTCGCCGTCGGAATCCAGTTCAGCGCCGGCGGCAAATAGCACAGACCTTGCGAAATCAAGGTCGGCTCCGTGCGGGCGACCGGCATTTTTCGCAATGGTCTATGGTCGTGGCTAACTCCTTTCCGGTACAGTGATTGCATCGAGATCGCCCGCACGGGATTTCGATCACGCAGAAGGGCTGTCCGCAAAGGAGTTACGAGGTGGCGAAGTACATCCGGCAGATTCGCTTTCGGAGTCCGGTGGCAATTCTTGCCGCCGGTCTGTTCCTGATTCTTCTGACAGCTGGATGCGGTGGGGGCGCCGATGGCGATCCGGTGCTTCCCCCGGGCGACGACGGAGGAGACACCGGTGGCGGAGGCGACGGAGGCGGAGGGGATCCGGTTCTGCCCGACTGCCCGGACGGAGCATTTCTGGAATTCAGCCCGGTTGCATGCGAGGCCGTGGAAATGATCACTGCCCTGGGCAACGTGGCCCCGCCTGCCCATGTGTTCCCGACCGACCACCTCTATCTGTACCTGAAGCAGGACCCGGTGACCCATGAATCCGTGGCTGCGGATCTCGTCAGCCCGGGTGACCTCGTCGTCGTTTCCGCCGAAGCCACGGAGTATCAGGGCAGGGACTACTACGACTACGCTCTCTACATGAAACCCTGCCAGGATGTGAACATCGTGCTGGGGCATATCGGTGGGCTCGACGAGGCGCTGTTCGGGGCGCGGGGCGACTTCAGCGACTGGACCCGGGAAGAAGCGTATTTCACCGGCGTCGATTCGGTCTTCACCTGGTCCAGGAACATGTTCGTCGAGGTGACGTCCGGACAGGTGCTGGGCTGGGTGGGCGGACCGGGCAGGGGCGGGGCGCTGGACTTCGGCCTCTACGACCTGACACGGCCGGCGGCCGTCATGGCCGGATCCCTGTGGACGGACCAGTACTACCTCTACGCCCAGTGCCCCTTCGAGTACTATTCGCCCGGCGCGGAGAGGGACGCCCTCCACGCATTGGTGGGCACGGGAGAGGGGTCATCGCCTCCGGTGGAGTATTGCGGTTACCTGCACAATGATGTTCCCGGTGCGCTACAGGGATGCTGGTTCCTGGCCGGCACCACGGAGATCTACCCGGAATTTCGACACGTTGCCTTCACCCCGGACGAGTACAACCTCGGCCAGGCCGTTTTGAGCATCGGCGACGCGGTGGCCACGGTGCCCTCGCGGGACTATGTGGTTGTGTTCGATACCGAAGGCATGAATGATCCCTTCGATTCGGTCACGCCGGACGGGACCATCCACGCCTACCACCCGCTGGGAGCGGGAATGGAGAGCTACATTCTGGTCCAGTTGGTCGATGCCGATACTCTATGGATCGAAGGAATAGCGGCGTATACACCGCAGGACCAATGGGCTTTTACTGCGGCCAAGACGGTGTTCTTCAGGTAGCCTGCGGCGGGACCCGGATCCATTCGGCTTGCTCAATCGGATCGGTGTTGTCGTATGGCCAAGACGGGATCCTGCGCGAAGAGACATGGTGCCGTTCGGCATCGGCGATCGTCGGACCGGCCGCCGGGGACAACCGGACTACTACAGCGCACTCGGCAGTTGGCGCCGCTATCGGTATGGATTCTCAGCTTCTCGGCTGTCGGCCTCGTGTTTTTGCATGTATACGATGCCTCCGGTTGCGAGGGCTCATCGGATCTCAGACGCCCACCGCGCGGCGAGATTCCAAGACGCAGCGGACGTACTTCTTGTCCACCTTTTGGATGTGATTGACCAGCCAATCCTGCAGGAAAGCGAGAGTCTCGGAGCTGGCGCGCGGATTGCCGGCGTCGAAGTCCTCAACCACGTGGTGAAACTTTGCCACCAGGGTCTCGTGGATCTTGATATGGTGGGCCAGGTCAGGATAGCCCGCCTGTCGCATGATGGCTTCCTCGCTGGCGAAATGTTCCACCACATAGGTGCCCAGACGGCCGAGGATCCCCTTCATGACATCGTTGCTGTGACCCAGGGCCATGGCCGATCCCAGGTCGTTGATGATGTTCACCAGTTGCTTGTGCTGATCGTCGATTTCGGGGACCTGCACACTGTAGGCGTCGGTCCATTCGATGAGGCTGGCCGATTGGTTTCCGCCGCTGTCGATGACGACATGTTTACCCAGGATCCGGCGCAGGCTGGTGACTTCATCGGAAAGCTGAACGGCGCTGGTGGCGTTGGATTCGGCGGCGGCGGAATTGTTCTGGGTGACGCGGTCGATCTGGCTCATGCCCGCATTGATTTCCTCGAGCGCCTTGGCCTGGGATTCGCTGGCATCGGCAATGTCCTGGACCAGGGATGCGGACCGGGTGACGGATTCCACGATCTCGCTCAGGGCTTCGCTCGTACGGTCGGCGATCGACGTACCTTCGTCCACTTTCTCCGAGCTCGTGCGGATCATGTCCGCAGTTTCCCGGGCGGCTTTGGCGCTTCGGGCAGCCAGGTTGCGCACCTCTTCGGCTACCACGGCGAACCCCTTGCCGTACTTGCCGGCGCGTGCGGCTTCGACCGCTGCGTTCAAGGCCAGCAGGTTGGTCTGGAAAGCGATGTCGTCGATGGTCCGGATGATATTGTCGATCTGTCCGCTGGAATTCTTGATCTCGGCCATGGCCTGGATCATCTCACGCATCTGGGAATCCCCGTGGGTACCGGCTTGCGTGGCCTCGTCAGCCAGGACGGTGGCTTCCTTGGCGCTTTCGGCGTTGCGTCGGGTCTGGTCTCCCAGTTCCGTCAGGCTGGAGGAGACCTGCTGGATGGCTGCAGCCTGAGTTGCGGCACCGTCGTTCAGGGTCTCGCTGCTGCGGGCGATGAGGTTCGCCCCGCGTTCCATGCGACCTATGGTGCTGCCTCCCCGATTCATGGCCTCGGTCAGACGCCGAATCTCCTCCTTGCGGGCGTCGCGCAGACCGCGCAGTCCCTTCGACATCTCCAAAAGTGCGAGTTGGAGTTCGTTCTGCGCTTGAGGTTCCGTAAAAAACGAATCGCCGGGGTACGAGCCGCGTGCAACTTCCCGGATGAACGCGAATACCGTCTGATCGTCGAGGGCACTCACTCCGGGCGCCCGCCAGGCTGCGAGCGCGAAGGTGATAGCGGCATAGGACAGAGTCGCGACGGCCCATCCGCGGCCCACTTCCCCGTTCAGCAACAGGAGACCGAGTACGATCGTGGGCAGGACGAGGGCGGTCGTCATGGCGAGAGACTGAATTCGCCGGCTACGCAGGAGGCTTTGCATGGAACTTTCTCCCCAGGGATCCTTGTCTGAAATGAGCGCATCGTGCGGCTCCGTATCTACAGGTTTCTCTATCGGATAAAAAGGCATGCCCTTGACTGTGGATTATCGTTTTCCGTGGAGGGGGCGATCCGTCGCCCATCCTGTCCGATGGATCGATGGATTTCCGAATCCGGTACTTACTTGCAGGAATGCGTCCCGACCGTCCGGTGCCGGTGAATGCTATTGACTTTTTGGCAGTTTTGTGCGCAAAATGGAATCATCGAACGAGAGAAATCCACGCCGCTTCGCCCACCGGATCCGGCCCGAATGACCTACAGGAGATCGATGACACCAGGTTAGTCATAGACTCGCAATGATGAAATGGGAGCTGAGCACCATGTCTCGCCCTTGGCAGCCCCGAACCCCGCCTACGTCCCGCCGGCGTCGATTGCCGATTGTATTGCTCTGTTTGCTGAGTCTCGGTCTGGGTCTGGCGGCCGGCCACTACCTGTTGCGCGGCCCGGCGCTGAACCAACCCCGACAACTGGCGCACCGGCTGAGTAACCGGATCGGCCTGACCCATGCCGATGCGGCCACGCCGGGTCATTGGGGCGTCATGCGACCGGGCATGGGCGGACCCGCCCCGGACGCGGACCAGCTTGCGGAAATCAAGCGCCTCCAGAGTCTCGGCTATGTAGGCGGTTCCCAACCTCCGAGTAAGGAGTCCGGTACGACGATCAACCTGCGCGGTTCGGTTTCCCCGAGCCTGCGTTTCTATGTGTCGGGAGATGCGCCGGGAGCGGAACTGATCGACACCGACGGACGCACCCGGCACCGCTGGCGCTTTACCTACGCACAGTGCCGTGCCCTCCACAAGGATCAGCCGGATCTGTTTCTGCCCGACCGGGACGGCGTAACGGCCTGCTGGCGCCGCGCCCGCCTTCTTCCGGACGGCAGTGTGCTGGCCATCTTTGAAGGTCATGGCCTGGTTCATATCGACCGCGAAAGCGAATTGCTGTGGGCCTATCCCGGTGCTTGCCATCACGATCTGGATCTGGCGCCGGACGGCAGCATCTATGTACTGACCCGCGAGGCTCGGATTGTGCCCCAGTTCAACCCTCAGCGGCCCGTACTTCTGGATTTCATCACCCACCTGGATGCCGATGGACGGGAGCTGGAGTCGATCGATCTGCTCGCCGCCTTCGAGAACTCGATCTACGCCTCCTTCCTGGACTACGCCCGCGAGGCCGGCGACATCATGCACACCAACACCCTGGAGCTGTTGGATGGCCGCTTCGTCGACAAGTCGCCCGTCTTTGCCGCGGGGAATTTCCTGATCTCGGTGCGGGAGCTGGACGTCGTGGCCATCGTGGATCCGAACCAGCAAAAGGTCGTCTGGGCGCTCAGTGGAATGTGGAGCGCCCAGCACCAGCCCACCCTGCTGGACAACGGCAACCTGCTCATCTTTGACAACCAGGGCTATGGTGGGCAATCGAAAGTGCTCGAGATCGAACCGCTCAGCCAGCGTATCGTCTGGGAGTTTACCAGCAGCGAAACCCGGCCGCTCTACTCCGAGACCTGCGGCACGGCCCAACGCCTGGCGAACGGCAATACACTGATTACCGAGTCCGATAATGGACGCGCCCTCGAAGTGACGACCGATGGCAGCATCATCTGGGAGTACCGCAATCCCCAGCGAACCGGCCCCCATCAGGAGTACATTGCGGCGATCATGGAAATGGTCGCCCTGCCGGCCGGCGTGACTCCGGACTGGATGACTTCCGAGCGCTGAAAAATCTCGCACGCAACCCGGGACTCGAAGCCGGCTTCCGTCGCAACGCGGCGATGGCGGCCACCGGCCTCGGAACGTGCGCGGACATTCCGAGACCGAATCCACCTGTAAGTCGGGAGACCTGAGTCCTCAAACCGGCGCCTGGTTCGGACACATTTGTCGAGGCACAACCTAACTGACACGCTCCCATGGGGTTTCGTAGATCGGTGCGGAACGCCGATCTCGTCCCAGATTCTCTTTGGATAAAGACCCGACAAACCATATTTTTTAACCGAATTCGCCGACGAAACAGCAGATTGGGCGGACCGGAAGGGAACAGAACGTGATTCTCGGGCTGGGCATGGACATTGTCGATCTGGCCGGGTTCCGGGATCGTCTGGACGACGATCTGATCGGTGAACTCTTCCTGCCGGACGAGATCGAGTACTGCCGTTCCCAGCATCGATTCTGGGAAAACTTCGCAGGTCGATTTGCCGCCAAGGAGGCTGCTTTCAAGGCGTTGGGGGCCGGGTTCGAAGACGGACTCCGTTTCGATCAGGTAGAAATTCGCAGGGCCGGGACTGGAGCAATCTCGCTCGAATTCCTGGGACGCGCAGCCGAAATCGCGGCCGCAAAAGGTGTTCACAAAACCTTGGTTTCCATTTCCCACTCGCGCACGACTGCCGTTGCGGTCGTGATCGCCGAAGGAGAAAATCCGTGAGCAACATCGGATCCTACGAACAGAGGCTCGAGGGCTTCGACTGGAACATCGCCAAGCAGATCTTGAACTGGGAAGAAGGCGAGCTGCTGAACATTGGTCATATGTGCAGCGACCGTATCTGTGCGCAGGGCAAGGCCGACAAGACCGCGCTGATCTGGGAAGGCTTTAGCGGCGAGAAGCGAAGCTACACCTTCGATGAGGTGCGAGTGCTGAGCAACGCCTACGCCAAGTTCCTGCAGGATCAGGGTGTGAAGCCCGGTGACCGCGTATGCATTTTCATGGAGAAGATCCCCGCTCTGTACATCTCCTTTCTGGGCATTCTGAAGATGGGCGGTGTGGCGCAACCCCTGTTCTCGGCCTTCGAACATGATTCGCTGGAAGTGCGCCTGCGCAGTGCGGAAACCAAGGCCATCCTGACCACGCAGAAGCACCTGAAAAAGGTGCGCAAGATCATCGACGACCTGCCGCTCGATACGGTCATCTGTGTCGAGGGCAACCCGGCCAAGCTGAAGGGCGAGGAGATTTTCTTCAACGTGGACGAAGCGCAGAGGGTGGACCAGTTCGAGTGCTTCGAGAGCGGCCCCGAGACGCCCAGCGTATTGCATTACACCAGTGGTACGACCGGCCAGCCCAAGGGCGCCCAGCATGTACATGGCTCCGTATTCGGACAGGCACTGACCGCCCATTGGGTGCTGGATCTGCAGGATGACGATATCTACTGGTGCACTGCGGATCCCGGCTGGGTCACCGGCACCAGCTACGGTATCATCGGTGCCTGGGCCCTGGCCGCGACCAACTGCGTTCTGGATTCCGGCTTCACGTCGGCCAAGTGGTATCAATTCGTGCAGGAAAACAAGGTCACCGTCTGGTACTCGGCTCCGACGGCGATCCGCTCCTTGATGCGCGACGGGACCGACCTCGTCAAGCAGTATGACCTGAGCAGCCTGCGGCACCTGTGCTCTGTCGGTGAGCCATTGAACGCCGAGGCCGTGGTCTGGAGCGAGGAAGCCTTCGGGAAGCCCTTCCTGGATACCTTCTGGCAGACCGAGACCGGCGCCATGATGATCACCAACTACCCCGGCATGCCCGTCAAGCCCGGCAGTATGGGCAAGCCCTTTCCGGGCATCGAAGCGGCCGTGCTGGATCTGAAAACCAACGAACCGATCACGGAGCCCGGCAAGGTCGGCCTGATCGCCTTCCGCCCCGGGTGGCCCAGCATGTTCCGCGAGTACCGCAACCAGCACGATGTCTACGCCAGCAAGTTCGTCGGCGCTCCGGCCGACGCGACGCCCGAGCAGTGCCGCACCGCGGACGACGTGTGGTATGTTAGCGGCGACCGCGCCAGCATCGATCCCGACGGGTATTTCTGGTTCGTCGGCCGCGACGACGACGTGATCAACACCGGCGGCCACCTGGTCGGTCCGTTCGAGATCGAGTCGGCCCTGATCGAGCACGAAGCCATCGCCGAGGCCGCCGTCATCGGCAAGCCCGACGAAGTGAACATGGAGGTCGTCAAGGCCTGCGTGGTACTGAATCCCGGTTTCGAGTTCGATGACATGACCGAGCTGAGCGTGATGAACTTCATCCGCAAGAAGCTCTCCCCGCTGGCCATGCCGCAGGAGATCGAGGTCAAGGACAAGCTGCCCAAGACGCGCTCGGGCAAGATCCTGCGCCGCTACCTGAAGGCCCTGGAGTGGGGCGAAGAGGTGGGCGATCTTTCGACCTTGGAAGACGACTGATTGATACAGTAGTTGATACAGAAGATGCGTGTGGAACCGTGGTGGAAATCTGCCGACCCAAGCCGGAAGGAAATAGACATGAGTGAAGAGATGAAGGAAACCATCCTGGAATACGTCGTGGACGAGTACATGGACGAAGACGACGACGAAGAGGCTGGATTCGATACGCCGCTGATCAGTTCGGGCATCGTGGACAGCTTCTCGATGGTCTCGCTGAAGGTCTTTCTGGAGAAGAAGTACCAGATCAAGTTGCCGGATGACGAAGCGACCCCCGAGGCCTTCGACACCGTCAACAAGATCTGTGTCCTGGTGAACAAGCACCTGAGTAAGTAGATAGATCCAGCCATCGGAGGCTCGTCATGGCTTTTTCCGACAAGAACCGCGCGATGTTCGCGGGCGAGATCGAGGACATCAAGTCCAAGGGTCTGTTCAAAGAGAAGCGCTTCATCTGCAGCCCGCAGGATGCCGAGATCACGGTCGAGTATCCCGAAGGTGCGGATCAGGCGAAGGTGCTGAACTTCTGCGCCAACAATTACCTGGGCTTGAGCAGCCACCCCGATGTCGTGCAGGCGGCCCACGAGGGCCTGGATGCCCGCGGTTACGGCATGAGCTCGGTGCGCTTCATCTGTGGCACGCAGGACATCCACCGCGAGCTGCAGGACAAGATGTCGAAGTTCCTGGGCATGGAGGAAACGCTCCTGTTCCCCTCGTGCATGGACGCCAACGCCGGGGTCTTCGAGGCCGTCCTCGAGGCCGACGACGTGATCATCGCCGATCGTCTGATCCATGCCTCGCTGGTCGATGGCATCCGGCTGTGCAGCGCGCACTACGACACGTTCAAGCACATGAACATGAAGCACCTCGAGAAGAAGCTGCAACTGCATCAGGACAAGCGTACGCGCCTGATCGTCTGTGACGGCGTCTTCTCGATGGACGGCGACCTGATGCCCTTGGACGAGACCGTCGCCCTGGCCGAGAAGTACGACGCCATGGTGCTGGTCGACGAGTCGCACGCGTCGGGCTTCATCGGCAAGACGGGTCGTGGCACGCACGAGCACTTTGGCGTCATGGACAAGGTTGACCTGATCACCACGACGTTCGGCAAGGGCCTGGGCGGGGCGTCGGGTGGTTGCGTCTCGGGCCGCGCGGAGCTGATCGAGCTGTGCCGGCAGAAAGCGCGTCCGTACCTGTTCAGTAACTCGCTGGCCCCGGCGATCGTGGCCGGCTCGATCAAGGTTCTGGACCTGATCAGCGGCAACCCCGAGCGCCGCGACAAGCTGGAAGCGAATACGAAGTACTTCCGCGAGAAGATGACCGAGGCCGGATTCATTATCGGTGGCCAGGATACTCCGATCGCTCCGGTGATGCTGTACAACGCGAAGCTGGCCAATGACATGGCCCGCGACATGTACGCCGAGGGCATCTACGTGATCGGCTTCTTCTTCCCGGTGGTTCCGGCCGGCGCCGCGCGCATCCGCGTACAGCTTTCGGCGGCCCACGAGATGGAGCACATCGACAAGGCCGTCGCCGCCTTCATCAAGGTGGGCGAAAAGTACGGCGTCCTCGGTCTCGATAAGAAAGAGATCATCGAGAAGTACGGTATGTAGCCCGCACCGGGCGATCTACGCGAAGAAACCGGGATGTCCTCGGCTTGAAGCCGGCGGATTGCCCGGTTCCTTTGTGTAGATCAGACGGTCTCCGATCGACCGTGTCACCGTGAATTCTGGCATCGATTTTGCGAATCCGCCGCAGTCCAGAAACCTCCCTCCAACGATCGGGTGAGCGATGCTCGAAGAAGCGAAGGATCGGCTGGTCTGGGCGGGCGATCTGGCTATCGAGGAGCGTCTGGCCGATTGCGACCACCTGCTGGGGCGTGATGATCCAGAGAGCGCTGCCGGTCACGTCCGGCGGATCGATGACGTTCTGTTGCAGGCCCGCTCGGTAGGCGTTCGTCTGAACGTGCCCGGCGACTTCGAATCCCTGCGACGGGGGGTTTTCGACGACGCTTTCGCTACCGCCCTGGATCGGGGCGCGGTGGCTATCCGTCAGGGGCGCTGGCCCGATGGTGTGGACGAATTCCGCCATGCACGGCACGAATTCGAACCGACGCGCGAGCAGCGCAATCAGGCCTTGGCTGCCGAAGCGGCGGCTTTGGTCGAGTGGAGTGAGGCCGAGTTCCAGTACGGTCATCTTCGCACCGCTTTCGAGGTCGCCGCCCAGGTGCCGGCCATGGAGTGGAGCCCACGCGAGGACTCGGACGCCGCCCTGGCGATGATGGATGCGGCGCTGGACGCCGGAGAACTCGAGTTGCTGGTACTACCGGTACAGCCGCCTTCGACGCGGAAGAAGACCGAACGCGGACATCGCTCCCTCACCGCCGACCTGAACGAGCACGTCGAGTCGGCGCTGCAGCAGGGGCCGTGGCGAACGCCCCCGCCTTTCGTGACGCTGCACGAGGGGCTGGCGGCCCAGGATCTGATCACGCGTGCCGATATTCTGGATAGCGAGTACAACGCCGCGACGATGGCACTTCTGCTGCGTCTTGCCGGGTCGGATCTGGCGGTGCATGTGCAGATCGTACACGACGCAACGACCGAGTTCGGGCTCAAGACCCGCCCCGAGACCGCAACGACGAAGGACGGCAAGGACGCCCGCTTCGAGCGCGAGACAGGCACCCGGCGCTGCCAGGCTACCGCTCGGATCGTGATCGCCGATGATTTGGGCAACGAGGTCGTCGATGTGATGGTCGACGGTGTCGGAGAGGCGCCGTTCGAGCGCGGTTCCTACGACGGCGACCCGCGCCAGCTGAACCTGGGCTCGCGCCAGGTGAATCTCTTCGATGGCTTTGCGTTGGAGCGCCAGGAAACAGCGGCACGCGACGCTCTGGTCCTCGACCTGGCCACCGGAATTGCCGACGCGGTTTTTGGCGCCACGCTGGCCCGGATTCCTTAGGGCTACTCCGTTCGCGAGCGGATGGTCGTCGAATTGGGTAGTATGAAGAGGCGGGCGGCTGGCAATCGCCGCCCGGTTCTCGGCAAGTGCGCCGTCCGCCTCACCGTACGGTTTGCTGGCCACGACCACGGGCCAGGCCTACCCGCTGTCGACCGCCGAGCTGCGGTACATCTCCGTGCGGCGGATTCAATGCCATTTGCGGGTTCGGTCGGAACGATAGACTCCCCAGTGCTTCTCCACCTCCGCCGCATTCGGTCCGCCCTTCCATTTTTCGTCGAACGCCTCGAACCAAAACACGGGCTGGCGGGTCGAGTCGGCCCAGGCGCGTACCTGCTGGAAGAGGATTTTCTGCTCGGCCGATCCCACTGTGCCGGTACAAAGCTTGGCCTGCTCACCCTCCGTATGTACGGAGGTTGCCCAACCCGTCTCACCGAGCACCAGCTTCCGGCCCGGGTGGAGCGCCTGCACCTCGGCCAGCGTCGCCTGTAGCCAGGCCAGCGATTCTTCGAGCTGCTTGCCGTTCCACAACGGATGTGCGTGCACGGTCAGGAAGTCCAGTTCGTCGGCCAGGCGAATGCTCTCGGGCTTGTTCCAGAAGTTGTAGTCGTCCGCAACGGTCACCGGTTGTTGAATCGCCGCGCGCACGGTCCGCACGTAGGTGATCAAGCTGTCCAGAGAACTGCGGTGCGCCGACCACTGGACCTGGGTCTCGTTCCCTACGCAGACGGCGCGCACCAGGTTCGGGTACTGGTTTGCCAGTTCGATCGCGCGATCGATCTGGTCGTGGTTCGCATCCGGCGCGTCGGCGGTGATCCAGACTCCCTGGAGGACACGAAAATCCAGGCTGTCGGTGCGGATGACTTCAAGAACCGTCTCGGCCGATTGGTCCGCGCCGTAGTTGCGCAGCAGATTCCAGTCCGCGAGCATCAGCAACAGGTCCTCCCGAATCTGTGCTGCGCTCGGATCCGGTCCGCCCGGTCGTTGTCCATCTCGGTGCGGGCCGTAGCAGACGGCGTTTCCAATCCAGTTATGGTGCAGGTCCAATTCGAACGGTCGGTCACCCGGTTTGTCGTTCGACGAACTGCCGACACAGCCATTGAGCATCAGAAACAACAGTAGCGGGATGGCGCAGCGCATTATGCCTTGCCTCGTCGCTGTTCGAGTTGCGACCGGACCCGGTGTGCGAACTCCTCGGTGATCGGGAAGCGGTAAATCGCCCAGAGGGCCAAAGCCGAGGTCACCACCGGGATTCCCACATCAGCTACCCGCATCAGAACCAGGGTGCGGGCCGTCTGGTTCGCCCCCAGTGCGACGTCGAAGCCGGTCGCGTTCAGTACGTAGCCGCTGAGGGCCAGGGCCGCCGACATGCCCAGCTTGATCGTCCACCAGAAGATCGAACCGTACATGCCTTCGCGGCGTTCATGTGTCTCCAGTTCGTCCATGTCCACGACATCGGCGATCATCGAGGGGATCAGGGTCCATAGCCCGCCCATTCCAAATGCGATCAACGGCGCGGGGAAAAGCACCAGCCAGGGAATTTCCGGGTTGTAGCAGAGCCACTTCATCGCGTATCCCACGACTGAGATCCCGACGGCCATCAGCAGCGTCTTGCGTTTCCCGATGCGTGTTCCGAGCCAGGCCAGGAAAGCCACGATCGCAAAGTTGGTCACTGCGCCCACCGTACCGGCCAATCCGGCCCACTTGGCGCCGGCGACCTCGTCACCGCCCATGACGTAGTAGATGATCACGTAGTACTGGAACGAGGCGACCAGCATAAAGCCGTTGAAAACGAGGAAGGCCGTGGCGCACAGTTTCTGGAACGGGCGCGACTTCAGGGTGGTGGCGAAGCCGGAGAGAAAGTCGGCCATGCTCTGTTTGAATCCAGGCCGCGCATGAGTGCCGCTTTCGGCTTGGGCCACATCGGCCATGCGCTCGCGCAGGAAGATCGCCGGCAGGATGCCCAACGCGATGACCACCAGACCGATGACCACGGCCAAACCGAAGGCTCCGGCGATCTGATCCGGTTCTCCGGCCTCGTTGCGGAAGAAACGGCCCGAATTCATGATCAACAGGAACCACGGGGAAACGACAAAAGCGAGCTGACCAATAAAGTTCTGTGTACCCATCAGACGGGTGCGTTCGTTGTAGTCGGGTGTCAGCTCGTAGCCCAGCGCTACCCAGGGCGTGGCAAATACGGTGTAGGCCATAAAAAATAGGATCGAGCCGATCAGGAAGTACACGAAGTAGAACATCTCGGTCTGGTCGGCTGGCAGTTTCCAGAGGATCGCAAACAGGATGGCCGTGAGGATCGCGCCTACGAGGATGTAGGGACGCCGGCGACCCCAGCGGCTGCGGGTGTTGTCGGAGATGTAGCCCATGGCCGGGTCAGTGAATGCGTCCGTGAGCCGGGGGATGGCGCCGAGCCAACCGACCAGCGATGGGTCCATTCCGAAGCCGAGGTTCAGGACGATCATCATGCCACCACTCGCGGCGCCCAACAGGTTGTTGGCAAATGCGCCCGCGCCGTAGGCCAGGCGATGCAGGACCGAAATCTTGTCCTCGGGCGCGGTCGTGTGATGATTCGGCTTCATCGCGGATTTCCGTTCGTCGGATGTTTCTATCTTCTCTTTGTACGGATAACGAACTAAGTACCAGAGATCGGGGATCGGGTCAATCCCAATTCATTCCCTGCGATACATTGAAACCACTGCGCACTCGGACCAACGATAGAAAACCCCCTGCCGCCAACGCGACAGGGGGCTTGCGGTCGTTCACCGAAGGCAGTACTAACGGTACAGCGCCTTGATGCCGTCGAGCGTGATTTCGTCCGTGGCAACGGTGCCATCGGGGGAGAAGACGACGTTGTCATAGAACACGCCGCTGGGCTCGTAGTTTGCGCAGGTGCTCATGAATCCGAACTGCAGAATCTGGCCGTCGAGTCCCGTCACGTCGACGGTGATCGTGTAGTCGGTCCAGGTCGCCGGGGTGTTGGTCATGTCGATATCATACAGAGTCGTCGACCAACCGGCGTTCGGGTCCAGAATCTTGATGAACGCCGCAGCCGTGGAGTTGCCACCGAGGTTCCCCATCTTGGCGTCGAACGTGAAAGACCAGAGGCCACTGGCGCCGGCGGGAATGGGCTGCTCCTGGAAGAGATTCGACTCGATCAGATTGCCGCTGCCGTTGCCGTGGTCTCCATTGGCATAGTCGCTGTACATGACCAGCTGCTGCAGATCCTGGGCCGGTCCGCCCTCCATCTGCACAATGTCGCACCAGTTGCCAATGTTGTTGGGTGCAGCCCAGGGACCGTGGCCCCACAGGTAATTGCCGGCGGGGTCGAAAATGTTGCCGTAGACAAGCCAGCCATCGGCGGCCAGCTGACCGTCGACCATGGCGTAGCCCTCGAAGTCCGTGGCATAGAAGGTCTGGCCGAAGCCCGCAACGGGGATCAGCAGGGCGATGAACAGGGCGATAACTAGAGTCTTCATTTTTCTACCTCTTGTGGCTGGGGTCCCGCTCGGCCTTCTGGCGGCTTCGAGCGAGGGGGTGTACGGCCTCGCGTTCCGTGTCGGATGTTCGCGCTTACGAATCGGTCCCAAACTTTTCGACTCCGCTATTATAGACTATGTTCGGAAACCGAATCAAGTTAAAACTGCACTTTTTCGAAAATTTTTCCGGCAGTCTTATGCTTATTTATTGCAGTATTTTAGCATGTTTTGCGTTGCTGTGGGCTAGATCCGGTGCTCGGGTACGACGTGAAACGAACTGAATTCGGTCCCCTCACCCTGAAATGGAATCGGCAGGAATCCCGATTCGTACGCTCCGGACCCGTCCGGTCCGGCCCATGATCTCCCTGCTGATCCGCGTGTCCATCCGTGTTCCGGCAACTTCGGTTACCGCACCATCCTCGAACTCGATCTGGATCCAGGTCGAGTTGCCGTTCAACTCGTAGATCACGGGGACCTGGCACCAGGTGAAAGCTAGGCTGCCTCGAGTCAGTGAGAGAATGCGCGCCTGACCGTCCGTGTTGTAGTACTCGAAGTTCATCATCTCGGTAACGAACTCCTCGGGTCGCAGGCCCTT
>JANTGJ010000043.1 GCA_024762975.1 Candidatus Krumholzibacteriia bacterium | reverse complement strand
GG
Organism: Candidatus Krumholzibacteriia bacterium; assembly: GCA_024762975.1. Taxonomy (GTDB): domain Bacteria; phylum Krumholzibacteriota; class Krumholzibacteriia; order LZORAL124-64-63; family LZORAL124-64-63; genus JANTGJ01. The sequence continues at coordinate 24,479 of JANTGJ010000043.1, read as the reverse complement.
CGATGGCCAGCCCCTGCGAAATCCTCGTTGATCTGAATGAAGCGGTTACGGCCCGCTGGCTGGGTGAACTGGCCGAGGCCGAAGCCCTGCGCATCGAGCACAAGTTCAGTCGCTACCGCGACGACAATCCCATCCATCAGATCAACCATGCCGAGGGCCGGCCCATAACGGGCGACGACGAGACCGCCGACCTGCTCGATTTCGCGAACCGGTGTCACGAACTGAGCCATGGCCGCTTCGATATCACCAGCGGCGTACTGCGGCAGTTGTGGCACTTCGACGGCAGCGACAGATTGCCGAGCCGCAAGCAGGCCAAGGCTTTGCTGCCGCGAATCGGCTGGCGGCGCGTGACCTGGGAACGTCCGGAGCTGAATCTGCCTGCGGACATGGAGATCGACCTGGGCGGCATCGGCAAGGAGTACGCCGTGGATCGCACCGCGGCCTTGTTGGCCACCCGTACCGGGGCGGCTTTCCTGGTCAACTTCGGCGGCGATCTGCGCGCGGTGGGCAAACGTCGCGATGGTCGCCCGTGGGAGGTCGGCGTCGAACGGCCCGGCGTCGAGGACGAGGCCGCATTGCGCATCGAGTTGCACGAGGGGGCGGTCGCGACGAGCGGTGATGCGCGTCGCTATCTCGAGAAGGACGGCGTGCGGTACTCGCACATCCTGAACCCGCGCACGGGCTGGCCGGTGAAGGATGCGCCGCGGTCGGTATCAGTGCTTGCCGACACCTGCACCGAGGCCGGTTTGCTGTCGACGCTGGCGATGCTGCACGGTCGCGAAGCCGAGGACTTCCTGGCCGAGCAGGGTGGGAAATACTGGGTCGTACGCTGATTCGCTGATCCGCTGATCCGCCGCTGGCACTGCACGCCGCACGCGGCTACCATACGAGCCATGAACAACGATCGCCGCGCCCTCCTCTTCGGCCTCGGGGCCGTCCTGATCTGGTCCACCGTCGCTACGGCATTCAAGCTGACGCTGCGGTACGTGGATCATATGCAACTGCTGCTACTGGCTCACTTTTTCTCGTTGATCGTGCTGGGTTCGGTTCTCGCCGTGCGCGGCCGGTTGCACCTGCTGCTGTGCGCTACGCGAAAGCAGTACGCGGTCGCCGCGGGCCTTGGTTTTCTGAATCCCTTCCTCTACTACCTCGTGCTTTTCAAGGGCTACGACCTGCTGCCCGCGCAGGTGGCCCAGCCGGTGAATTTCACCTGGGCGCTGACCATGGCCTGGTTGTCGGTGCCGCTGCTGGGGCAGCGATTGCGGCTGCGCGATTTCATCGCCGGCGTGGTGTGTTACACGGGGGTTCTCGTTCTGTCGACGGGCGGAGACCCTGGTTCGCTGCGGGTGGACAGCCCCTGCGGGCTGGCACTGATTCTGTTCAGCACGCTGATCTGGTCGCTGTATTGGATCTACAACCGGCGCAGCGATCTGGACCCGGTGGCAGGGCTCTTCCTGGGGTTCCTGTTCGCGCTGCCGCTGACGTTCGGGGTGACGGCGATCGCGTCGGATCTTTCGATCCCCTGGCAGGGGTGGCTGGGCGGCGCCTACGTCGGCACGTTCGAGATGGGGATCTCGTTCGTGCTGTGGTTGACGGCGATGAAGCTGACCTCGTCGACCGCGCGCATCGCCAATCTGATTTTCATCGCCCCCTTTCTTTCGCTGATCTTCATCCACTTTGTGCTGGGGGAGCATGTGGTGGAGGCTACGTTCGTGGGATTGGCGTTGATCGTGGCGGGGCTGTGGTGGCAGTCGGGGGAGGCGAGGCATGAGCAGAGTCGGAAAGCCGTGCGTTAATCCGATCGCTCCCCGTTTCCAAGTCCCGCGTGTGCAACTCCATCGAACGATCCGAATGGCTGCTGATGAGATTTTGGATGTGGCGAATATTCACACATAGCACCGTACTTCCTGCGGTAGGGACGGTGCCCTGTATTCGTATTTTGTTGATTGATTGGAGGTTGAGGGCCCAATTCCGAAATGGCGCCTGTTTCCACGATCAGGTACGATGCTTGCCTTGGTTCCTGTGAACCGGGAACCCGCCCGGCCCGCACCTGAACCCTTCGATTGGACCTGAACCATGGGAAGCGCTAATGCAACACATTTAATTGCAACATATTGCGTGTTGTTAGCTCTTGTCCTGACGGGCCCGAATGGATATGCTGGCCTGGATTCTCCGCCCTCTCCGGCTGCGGCAAAATCTGCAGCGAAAACTCTCACCCTGGAAAGCATCGAACTGCCATCGGGCACGAAAACCTCCCCGGCCGTCATCGAAGGCTACCTGGGCCTGCACGCCGGCGACGCCCTGGACCCGTCGCAGCTGCGGGACGGCATCGAGAAACTCCGCACCAGCGGCCTCTTCGAATCCGTCGATTTCTACACTCGTCGCGGCAGTGAACGCGGTGCCCTGATCCTGGTCCTCGAACTTGAGGAACGCGGCCCGGGTCTGCGCTTCGGCACCGGCAACTCCGACCTGGACGGCTGGTACCTGATCCCGGCCGAGCTCTCGCTCGACAACCTGACCGGTCAAGGAGAACGCGCGGCGCTACAGTGGCGATTCGGCTACCGGTTGACCGGCGTCTATGCGCATTACCTGCGCGGCCGCAATCCGCACGAGAAAGTCCTCTGGGGTGTGCGCGCGAATGTGCACTCGCTGAACCAAGTCTACTTCGACGAAGGCCTGGAATACGCGCAGCCGACCGTGCGCGGTGGCCTCGATTTCCACATCGGCCGCAAGCTCGGAAACGGTTTTCAGCTGACGGCCGGGCTCGAGGCCGAGACCGTCCAGGTCGATTCGACCGGTAGCGTGTGGGAAGATGACCGGTTCGCCGGTGTCCGCCGCGATGATGAGGTGCCGTTCGAGGATCTGCCGACAGCAATCGCCGAGGCCGTCGGCAAGTACGAGCGCGCCGCCTGGCGCGTGGACCTGACACTCGACCGGCGGTCGTCGCGCCTGCGGGCCGGTACTCCCGAATCGGGAGTGTGGGGTCGCTTGCGCCTGGAGGCCATTCGTCAAAAGACCATCGAAGCACGCGCCGCAGAACGTGACGAACGCTTCGGCGCCGCGAGCCTCGACTTCCGGGCCTACCAACCGCTGAGCACCGGTGTGCTGGCCTGGAGCGCACGCGGTGCCGTTATCGGTAGCGAGGCCTTCTTCCCCGATCGCAACTACCTGGGGGGGCTGTATACCGTACGCGGATTCCCCAGCGCCTCACTGAGCGGTCCTGGAGGCTCGCGCGGATTGTGGTTCTCGTCACTGGAATATCGCGCGGCGTTGTCGGGCCCCTCAGCGCAACCGCGCGTGGCGGGCTCCCTGTTCGTGGATGCCGGCGGTCGGGGCGAACACGGCGAAACCGTGGCGGTGGGAGCCGGCTGGGGGTTGCGAGCGCGACTCTTCGACGATTGGTACCTGGGCACCGACGTTGCCGTACCCATCAGCGATTCTCCGGTCCGCGAGTCCTTCCACTCGCACCTGTCCCTGGGCTGGAGGTTCTGATGCGAACCTTCGCCTGGTTGTTGGCTCTTTCGTTCGCTACCGCGGTCCACGCCGAGCCGCGAATCACACGGGTCGCCGCTCAACGCGATGGCGGTACCCTGGTTTGCCGAATCGATACCGAAGGCATGCCGGGCGAACGCATCCTTTCGACGCTGGCCAGTGGGCTGGAATCCGCGGTGGAGATCCGCCTGACGGTGATTGATGACCGCGACCGTGCTCAACTGGAACGCGACTACCTGCTGCGCCTCAGTTTCAATCTGTGGGAGGAGGTCTACTCCGTGCGCGTGGCCGACGAAGAGGTGCGCTTCCCCGGGGTCGAACAACTGCGCGGCTACCTGGCCGAGTTGCCGGGACTGAGGGTCGCGCCGCTGCACTCGCTCGACGGCGGACGTTACCGCATCGATGCCGGACTGAAACTGCACGCCCTGGCTCCGGACGAACGCGGCCGGGTGCAGAGCATGGTTTCCGGCGAGGTGCCCAGCGCCCGCGCGAGCGATGACGGGGGCCAGGAGTTCTCGGTCAGCATGGGGCGTTTGATCCGATTCTTCTACGGCGGTGAACGCGGCCGGTCCGATCTGACCGATCACCGGATGTCGGCATCCTTCACGGCACAGGAGTTGCGCGATGTACAGGATTAGGACCCGGCTGATCGCGGCGATCCTGCTGGCCGCCCTGTTGCCGGCGGTACCGATGTCCCTGGTGGTGGGCAATCTGCTATCGCGCTCGCTCAATCCCGCCCTGCATGCGGAACTGACCGCCGGCCTGGAGGCCGGTCTGGCCGAATCCCGGCAAGGGCTGGCGCGTCGCAAGGCGGATTTCCTCGCGGCGGCCCAAATCGCGAAGAGCCAGCCGCCGACACCGAATCCCAGCAACGTTACACCGCGCGTGGTGCTGTTGGACCTGCAGGGCGAACCGGTCCCGACTTCTCCCGAAGCGAATCGATTGCCGCGGGGCTCGGTTGGCGAGTCGGTGCACGTGATCGAGGGATTCCTGGCCGTGAGACTCACCGACCGCGCCGATGCTCCGGTCATCGTCGCGCAGCGCGTCCCGCAGCAGGACGCCGAGCGCGCACAGCAGATCTCCGACGCCCTGTCGCTGCTGGCGGCCTACCGCTTCGAACGCGAGTCGATCCTGCGCAGCTACGTGATGCCCTTCCTGCTGGTCTACGCGGCGCTGATCGTCGTGGCCCTGTTCGTGGCCGCGTTCGTCTCCAACCGCCTGGCGCGCCCGCTGGAGCAAGTCGCCCGGGCGGCGACCGACGTGGCCGAGGGCGATCTGACCGTGCGTGTTGCCGACGCCCCCCGGGGTGAAGTCGGCGATCTCGTGCGTTCGTTCAACGACATGGTCCTGCGCCTGCAGCAGCAGCGGAGCGAACTGGCACGCCTGGAAAAACTGTCGGCCTGGCGCGACATGGCGCGCGTACTGGCCCATGAGATCAAGAACCCGCTGACGCCGATCCTGCTGGCCGTGCAGCAGACGCGCAGCAGTTACGACGGCGCCGACGAGGCCCACGCCGAGATCCTGTCCGATTGCGAAACGATTGTCACCGAAGAGGTCGAGGGTTTGCGGGGACTGGTGCGCTCGTTCTCGGATTTTGCGCGGCCGCCCCAGCCGGAGATCAAGCCGGTCGAGGTGAACGACCTGATCTGCGGTCTGGAGCGTCTGTACGGCGATCGCTTGGAGTGCCACTGCGAGACCATCGTCTGGCCCCTGGACACCGCGCAGATCAAGCGTGTGCTGATCAATCTGATCGACAACGCGCTGACGGCCTGCGAACACGCCGGATCCGAGCCGCACGTACAGCTGACAGCCGCCGCCGCCGACGCGTTGCGGATCACCGTCCAGGACAAGGGTGAGGGTATTCCCGAAGAGAACCGCGCCCGTATTTTCGAGCCCGACTTTACGACCCGTTCGACGGGTATGGGACTGGGTCTGGCCATCACCGCGGGGATCGTCGAGGCACATGGCGGCCGCATCGAATTCACGACCGGACCGGAGGGCACCGAGTTCACGGTCACACTGCCGGCAGGCAAGGAGCAGGCATGAAACCGCGCATCCTGATCGTCGATGACGAGAAGAATATCCGGAAGACTTTCGGCATGGTACTGAAGTCCGAGGGGTTCGCTGTGGCCGAGGCCGGGACCGGCGAGGAAGGACTCGTTGCGCTGGATCGTCACGGGGCCGACCTGGTGATCCTGGATGTCAAATTGCCGGGCATCGATGGCCTGGAAACACTGCGCCGGATCCGCGCAGCCCATCCCGAACAGCTGGTGATCATGATCTCCGGCCACGGCACGATCGCCACGGCGATGGAGGCTACGCAGGGCGGGGCGCTGGACTTTCTGGAGAAGCCCTGCTCGCGGGACCGCGTCTTACTGGCGGTGCGCAACGCGTTGCGCCTCCTGGAAATGGGCCGCCAGGTCGAACGGCTCGAAAGCGAGCAACAGGGTCGCCGGGTGATGGTCGGCGAATCCGACGCGATGCGAACCATCCGCGAGCAGATTGATCTGGCCGCTCCCACGCCCGCGCGCATCCTGATCCGCGGCGAGAGCGGGACGGGCAAGGAGCTGGTCGCTCGCGCCCTGCACGACCGGAGTCCGCGTGCGAAGAAACCCTTCGTGAAGGTCAATTGCGCCGCGATTCCCGACGAATTGATCGAAAGTGAACTCTTCGGCGCCGTGAAGGGCAGTTACACCGGTTCGGTGGCCGACCGCGAGGGCAAGTTCCAGCAGGCCGACGGCGGTACGCTGTTCCTGGACGAGATCGGCGACATGAGTCTGCGCGCACAGGCCAAGGTGCTGCGCGTGCTGCAGGAGGGCGAGGTCGAGCAGGTCGGCGGCGGCGGTACGCGCAAGATCGACGTGCGCGTCGTTGCGGCCACGAACATCGACCTGGAGGACAGTCTGGCCGACGGCTCCTTCCGCGAAGATCTCTATTTCCGCCTGAACGTGGTACCGATCGTCGTGCCACCCCTGCGCCGCCGTTCGGATGATATCGCGCTGCTGGCCGAGCACTTCCTGAGTCGCTACGGTCGGGAGAATGATCTGCCGAGGCGCGAATTCAGCGATGCGGCCCTGAAGGAACTGACACGCCTGCCCTGGCCGGGAAACGTGCGCGAGTTGCACAACGCGGTCGAGCGCCTGGCCATCATGGCCGCCGGAGCGGTCATCGAACCCGAGGATCTGCAGCGCACCGGATTGCTGGGAGGACCGGCTGCTACTCGACCTGCCGGGAGCGGGGATGTCTCGACGGCGCCGGATGCTGTTCTGGCGCAGGGCGGGTTGGTCAAGGCCCGCCAGTCCTTCGAGGCCGAGTGCATCCGGCGTGCCCTGGACGAGGCCCAGGGCAACGTATCGGAAGCGGCCCGGCGCCTCGGGATCGATCGCACGAATCTGCACAAGAAGATCCAGGCCTATGGCCTGGAGGGAACCAGGAATTGAATCGAAAGGAACTTGTCATGCACACCCTTGGAAAACACACCCGGAAGGCATGCTGGTCCGCGTCCGCACTCATCGTTCTGCTGGTGGCATTGTTGCCCGGTGCCGTCGCTCTGGCCGGGGACGTGCAAAACCCCTGGCTGATCGGAATCGACATCGTCGGGAACGGCGTGAACGATGGCGAGGACGATGATGCGCTGGCGATCGAGGAGAACGGCAACGGTGGCGCGTTGCAGATCGGTTACCAGTTCACGCCAAGTTTCGCCCTCCGTCTCTACGCAAGCGGAGCCACGCACAAAACCGATATCGCCGATGTCGACATTCTGTTCAGCGGGGGCACCGTGGAGGCGATGTACCTCTTCCGCCCCGGTCAGTCGTTCCGCCCCTACCTGTTCGGAGGCCTGGGCGGCTACGCGGCCGAGTCACAGCGGGACGAGTTCACCTACTCGACCGAGGGTCCGGGAGCGAGTTTCGGCGGCGGACTCTATCATTTCTTTACGCCCCATGTTTCGCTGCACGCTTCGGCCCGGCTGGAGTTCGTGAACTGGGACACGGCCAAGGTTTCGCTGGAAACCGCGACCGGAACGATCGAAGGCGAGATTCCGATCGACGAGTCGGGCAGCGCGGCCAAACTGACACTGGGCATGGGATTCTGGTTCTAGGAGGGACGAGATGACGATTCGTCGGGGACTGATCGCCGGGTTCATGTTTCTGATCGCGGCCGGGGTTTCGAACGCCCCGGCCGCCGAGCCGCTGGATCGCTACCTGCGGTCCGGTCGTATCGACGCGGCGCTTCGGGAATTTGGGGATCCCGACACCGACGCCGAGCGCTTCTCGCTGGCGGCCACGCAGGTGCTCGGCGCCCTGGAGGATTTTGCCCAGGGCTTCAACGAGTTGGGAGTGCGACAGGATTCTCCGCTTTCCTTCCTGCCGTTCTTCCGTGTCGTGATTCCGGTGGCCGATCGCGTGCCGGGTGTGAAGCCGTCCGTCGCCACGCCGGCCGCCACGGCTGAACTGTTCCGGTCCCTGCGCTCGTCGCTGCGGGCCGCCACCCGCACACTGGAGGAGATCGAGGGCGAAGATTTCGGTGTCGAGATCAACCTGTCCCAGGTGCGCCTGGACTTCGATGCCGACGGCACGGCCGAAGCGGACGAGCAGTTGCTGGACTCGTTGGCGGCCTTGATCGGGAACCGACGGCCGCCCGCGCCGGACGCTGCGCCCCTTGTGATTCGCTTCGACGCGGCTGACGCGATCTGGTTGCGCGGCTATACGCATTTCCTGTCCGGAGTGCTGGACATCCTGCTGGCCTATGACTGGCGCCCCGTCTGGGATCAATGTGCATATACGCTCTTTCGCGTTCCCGCCCCCGATACCGAGCTGCGGCGCTGGATGCGCCATGAGCCCGGGCCGGGAATGTGGGTCGATCTGATTGCCGCGTTGCACGACATGCGATTGGAACTGAACGACGAGAAAGCCTGGCCGCGGGCCCGGTCCGGGTTCGAGGCCATGATCGCCGACAGTCGCGCTTGCTGGAGCCGTGTCCAGGCCGAGACGGACAACGAGAAGGAGTGGCTGCCCTCTGCGTCACAAACCGGTCCGCGGGGCACTACGATTTCGCAGGAACAGATCGATGCCTGGCTGGCGGTGCTGGATGAGCTCGAAGCGGTCTCGCGCGGAGAGAAGCTGCTGCCGCACTGGCGGATCCGGTCAGGCGCGGGAATCAACGTCGATCGGTTCATCAACTCGCCACCGCCGCTGGATCTCGTACTGTGGATCCAGGGCTCGGCTCTGATTCCCTACCTGGAAGAGGGTGCGGTCAGCGATGATTCCACCTGGGACCGTTTGACCGGGCCCTTTGGACCCGGTTTCCTGCAGTTCGCGATCTGGAGCAACTAGTTTGGCCGGGGGGTCAGAACCGCCCCCCGATGGCCAGCCCAGGCCAGGGATTGGGAAGATCCCACTCGCCGGGGTTCTGCTCGTTCGAGAAATTTCCGTCGAAGTAGGTAAAAGTCAGCCGCACGTAGGCGCGGCGGATCGGCACCTGGAAACCGTACGTCAACGTTGAGGTCACCTCGGAGTCGTGATCATTCACGTAGGTGACGCCCCCACTGAGATACAGTCCCCGATCGGAGTGGCTCAGCCAGGAAACGTGGAGCGGAACCACGACACTTTTTTCCTCGCGAGCGAGGTAGGGAAAAAATCCGGCGCTGACGGCGACGCGTTTGCTCAGTCCGAGTTCCCCATTGATGGAAAGTACGACAGCCCGCCCGAGCAACTCGACATTCATCGAGTCTCGTGTCCGGTCACGTTCACCCGCTTGCGCCGCCGGCGCCAGACTGGACAGCCCGATCAGTACGGCCAGGATCTGCAAAGTGGTTCGTTGCATGGCGCATCCCCCTTAGTGAAGTAGTAGTCCCAGCGAGAAAACGGTACCGTCCGTGAACGGCTCAGGTGTGTCGTTGGCTGCCAGATAGTCGGTGTGCCGGAGTGACAAGTAGGCCGAGACCGGCAGTTTCGTGTCGTAGATCAGGCGCAATTCCGGCGTGAAGGCCCAGCATGCCCCGGGAAACCACGGCGCGGCGTCCGGGTTTCCGTAGCCGCCTTCGCGATCCTCGCCAAAGAACGCCCACCCGAAGCCGACACCCGCTGTGCCCACCCATCGATTCGATTGAAAGAGCTTACGGTCGAAGGTCACCTGAAACTCGGTGGCCGTGTGGTACATGTCATGGGAGGGCCAACGCTCGCTGTGCACGACGATCTTCGCGCGGCGGAATGCGACCCCGAAGCGCGAGGTCGCAGGGTCGTCGAGGTAGCTGCGTCGGTGCCAGTTCACCCGAATGGGGCGACCCGAAGTGCTGGCCGAGTGACCATACACTTTTCCACTCACGTAGTCGGTCCACGGCTCGCCCAGATGATCGGAGGTGGGTTGATGGGCATCGATCCCCAAGTAGATCGCCTGGGCACGCGAGGCAGCCGGCAGGCCCAGTGCCGCCGTTCCCAGCGTCCACATCGTCAAGACACGCAGTCGTTTTCTGCGACGAGGTTTCCGGTTTCTCATGCCGTTTCCCCCCTGGATTCGGACTTCTTCTGCCGCTGATACAGCAAAGAGACCGCCAGCAGCAGCACGCCCAGTCCGACGAAGGCGGCGATGCGGTAGCCGCGGTCCAGCATCTGGATATCGACGAGGAATACTTTTGCCACGGTCAGGCCCAGCAGGCTCATGCCCAGGATGCGCACGGCCCGCAAGCGTGCTGCGAATCCGCTGACGATCACGGCGCCCGAGTAGAGGGCCCAGACCAGTGAGAGAGTCAGTCGGCTGCGCAGGCGCAGCAGTTGGTGGGTCACGTCGCCCGGATCCGTGATCAGGAAGTAGGCGACCACTTCGTACGAGACTTTTGCGAAGAGCAGGAGGATTGCGGAGATCAGCAGCGGAGTCATCAGGCGCATTTCGCCGGCCTTCGCCGCGTTGCGATCCTTACGATCCTTACGATCCTTACGATCGTTGCGCAGTACGAGATAGAGAACGGCGAGAATTCCGGCCACAGCGCATCCCTGCAGGAACGGCAGATTCAGGATCGGTCGGTAACCGTCATACAGGTCGGTGCCGGCCGCGACGGTGAGCAGGGCTGTCAAAACGGCGGAGGCGCCAACCAGGACGAACCCGAACAGGCGCAGGCCGCCGTGTGCGATCCGACGCCCGGCCAGGTGCAGCGCCAGCCCGTAGATCGACCAGAACAGGAAGAGCGCCTGCACGCCCACCCACATCAGATCGCTGTTGTGGGTCGCGTCCCGGGAAACGTAGTAGGTGATCAGTTCGAATGAGATCTTCCAGGCCAGGGTGGCGGACGCGATGATCAGGATCACCGGCCGCATCTTGCGTTCGACCGGACCCAGCACGTTGTCGTGGCGACGCAGCATCCAGGACAGCCAGACCAGCGCGCCGACCACGACCAGGCCGGCCAGGAAGTCCTCGTTGCCGATCGGCCGGAAATCGTTCGTGGCCAGGAACGGGTAGGCGACCTCGAAGAAGACCGAACGCAGGAGCACCAGGCCGAAAACAGCCAGGCCGGCGATGCGGTGGGTGCGTTCGCCCTCGCGCAGGCCGGCGTGGATCAGCAGGCAGGCCAGTGCGGTCCAGGCCAGGGTCACCCAGGCGGCGTTCAGTTGCACGGCTACGGCCAGGATGGCCAGCGCGATGCCGGTGAAGTAGGTCAGCCGAACGGCTGGCTCTTCGCCGAATCGGCCGCGCAGCCACAATGCGCCACCGACATACAGTGCGGCCTGGGCGGCCAGCGCCGCGCCGCGCAGGGCGGTCCACTCGGGCGCCAGCCAGCTGTACCAGAACAGCGAATACAGTAACCCGTTGCCGGCAACGACGAGGGCTCGAGCGACACTCCAGAACGGAGTCGGTCCCCGGCGCAGCCAGGGTGCGATCGCATACAACAGCCACATGCCGGAGATGCACAGCACCGCATAGAGCCGCAGGCCGCTGGCGAAGTGGTCATCCCACCAACCGGGGATCATCACCGCAGAGACGATGAAGGCGGCCAACGGCAGGCCGGCCCAACCGCGGCGCAAGCCGACCACCACGGCGCCGACGTTGACGGCCAGGAGGTAGGGCAGGAAGGCAAGGATCGCCGGGCGGCCCCCATCGAGCAGCACGGGAGTCAGTAAGGCACCGATCAGGGTCAGAGCCGCGATGGCCATCGAGTTGCGATCCAGCGCCAGCAGGGCGCCGACGATTGCGACGACCAACAGCAGCGGGAACGCGACCCACATCGGAATCAGGGCGTGGAATCCGTAGGCCGCGTAGGCAGCGAGGTAGAGCAGCGCCACGCCGCCACCGAGCAGGCCCAGCCCGAGAATTCGCTCGCGCCGCACACTCAACCAGCGACCGAGGCCGACGAAGGCACCGGCGACGGCCAGTCCGATCAGCACCTGCGGCAATTCCGCCAAAGCGCTCGGGCCGAGGTCGACGCCCAGGAAGAACGCGGTACCGAAGAACAGGGCCAGGATGCCGGTCCAGGTCAGCCACTGGCCGCCGAGGATGGTCTCGATGTCGAACTCGCGACGAGGGCGGAATTTCCTGGGTGGGGTGGTGGCTGCCGGTTTCTGCGAGGGCTTCGCCGGGGTGACCCGTGGAGCCACCGGCGCCGTGGTGCGCGCCACCGGTTCGCTCCTATCCGAGGGGACGGTCGGGCCGCTTTCGATCTTCCGCAACCTGCGGCGCAGGTCGGCCACTTCGACCTCGAGCCGCAGTTGACGCTTTTGCGCCACCAGCGCGAAGATCAAAGCGAGCGGTCCGCACAGTACGAACCCGATCGCCAACAAAACCAGAATGGCTTCCATGATCCGCTCCCTCCCCCGGGGACTATCGATTCACCTCGGCGATACCGACCCGCACCTTGCGGGTCAGCTCGATCAAGGAGCGATATTCGTCGTCGTCCAGTCCGCTCATGGCTCGCTGCACCATTTCGTGATAGGTGGGATCGATCTCGTCGATGCGGCGTATGCCTTCGTCGGTCAGTGTGATGTCGTAGCGCCGCCGGTCCTTCGGCACGGGATTGCGCTGAATCAATCCTGCTTTGACCAGGCGGTCGATCAGGGCCGTGACATTCGATTTGTCCACCAGCAGGCGGTCGGACAGTTCCTGCTGGCTGAGCGCACGCGGGCTGTGCCGTAGCACGATCAGCAGATTGAATTCGGCCTCGGTGAACGGTTTGTCCTGGAAAAAGCGCCTGGATGCGCGTTTGAGCAGGGTTCCGGTCCACCACACATTCATCAGCGCTTCGTGAGCGAGGACCTTGAAGTCCAGCGGGATATCGATATGTGGGTCCTTCATTGCGGCTCCTTTTTGGAGGTTTACCAACAGTATAAAATAAAACAGTTGTAAAGTCAACTATAAATGAAGGGAATTTCGGGTTGGCATTCCCGAGTGGTTCGTCTTTGTTTGGGGGCGGTCGAACAATCACGGGAGAAATCGGATGGGATTTTGGAAGAAGCTATTCTCGGGCAGCGAGACTCCGCCGGAATCAGCTCGCGAGATGAGTCGGAATGCGTCGTGCTGGTGCGGTTCGGGGAAGAAGTACAAGCAGTGCCACTTCGCGAAGGATCGCTCCTACTTTACTGCGAAAGCGAACGAATCGTGCCAGGGTTCGACCTGAAGTCGTTGAAAACCGGGGCCGCGGTGCGGCCCCACGCAGACACTCAATCCTTGAGCGGGTCCGGCCATCCGAAGCCACCCAATTCCGGTGAGGCCAGCCGGACCAGGAATCCGTCCTGCTGATCACCGTAACTACCACAAAGCAACAGACCTTCATCCCACAGCGCGCATCCGCCGTTCAGCGCACTGTGCGACGGCAGGGAACAGAGCCTCTGTGAATCCGCAAAACTTCCGTCCACCGAGAGCTGCACCAGGCGCAGGCAGTATTCATCGTCCCCGTAGTTCGTCACCGCTCCGATCATCGTTGCACCGCCGTCCGGGCGGACCAAGAGCGGGCAGGTATCTTCGAACCCCCGTTCCTCGAGGCTCCTGGACCACTCGACAAAGCCGCTCGCAGAGATCGCTACCACGATGGTGCCGGGATCATCCACCACCAGATCATGGCTGAGGTAGTTCACATAGAGTCCGCCGTCGGGGCGCGTGATCATGCCCAACCCATGGCCTCCCTCGCCCTCGGCAATCTTACGGGTCGTATCCAGATGCAACTCGTCGTCGAAGGCCAGTAGTTCGATATCGTAAATCCCCGCATCGTGGCCTACATCGCGGGTCTGCACGACCCACCAACCACCATCCAGCCGTGGCGCCACTCCGACGCCCACGCAGTGGGAGTCTCCTTCGATAATCGTTCGAGACACCTCGCCGCTACCGGATACTTCCACCAGTGCCGTGTAGACTCGATCAGGATTCGTCCCGGTCCCGAGCAGGATCCATTGGCCGGGATCGCCGGTGATCCCCGAAAACGAGAGAGAATCGACCCGCACGGAGGAGAGTTCGTTCCCCGTATTCGTGCGCCACGACAGCGTTGTGTGCAATCCCGATTCGATGGCGACGAAGGCCGGTACCCCCTCTGGCGCCTCGGGCTCGAGCGGAAGGAGGCAGCAGTAGGAGCTTTGCCCGATGGAAGGCTGGACCACCGACCAGACGACCTCGCCCGCATGGTTTCGTCGCTGCAATAGGGGTTCTTGATCGACCGAGCCCGCGAGGATCATGTCTCCGCCCGGCCCGACCAGCGCGCTGGAAAAAGAGCTCGCTGCGAAATGAGGGATTCGTCGTTGCCACCCCTGTTGCACATAGCGCAGCGACGCCTGCAGCGTGTCTCCTTCAGCCGGTGCCAGGATGCGCTCGGGACCGCCCGGGACGACCAGTCCATCGAACTCCGTGGTTCGCAGGGTACAAGCCCGTGCCGAATCAAAGACCAGGACGGTATCGCCGACCCCGACGATCGAGTCCGCGCCTGCCGTCAGGGTCCAGGCGGCGTCCACCCAATCGGGTTGGATGTCGATGGCAATGAAATAGTCGGTCGAGGGACAGGGAGTCGTGGGGCAGTCCACCTCGTCGGTCTCGCATCCGGTCAGGAACGACACGGCCAGCACGGCGCTCAGGGCGGTGCACAAGAAGCGGGGATGTATCATTGAGATTCACTTCGGCTACAGGCTGGGCGAGGTGCGGGTGAGGTCGAGAACCTAGCAGGGTTTTTCGGCCAAGACCAGCGCAAACGGGGCGTTCTTTCGAACGCCCCGTCCCCAATGGCTTCGCCAGCGGTCAGAAAGTCAACGCCACCCCGAATTCGAACTTCGTCAGATCCGTCTCGCTGGTCGAGGGCGAGTAGACCGGCACGTTGTCGACGATGTCCACGTCGCCCTCGGTCAGGTATTCGGCCTCGGCGCCCTGGGCGTAGGTGACTTTGAAGTCGAGCCACACGCTGGGCTTCGAGCTGCGCTTCGCCGGTTCGTAGACGCGGACCAGCACGCCACCGCCGACACTCCAGAAAGTCGCAAAGTCGTCGTAGTTCGTTTCGCGGGCGACATCGTCGTCGTCCCACCAGTCGTTATCCTCGAGCTTGGATTCGGTCCACAGGTAGTGATAGCCCACGCGCGCTTCTCCGTACGGCTGCACCGGACCGTCGAAGGGGCGGTACTGCGCGAAGCAGAAGAAATCGGCCAGGTTGTTCGTTGTTGTCAAATCGAAGTCGTCGACCAAAGGCAGTTCCATGCGGGTGCTTTCGCTGCCGTAGATCATCACGTCGCCGCCGATGCCCAATGTAAGCGGTCGCAAGGGACGCACACCGTAGTGCAGCGCCAGGCCGAATCCGGGGTTGTCGATATTGTCATCGAATTCGCCCTGCGGGGTGGCGACGAGGAAGCGGATTCCGGCTTCCTGGTCGATACCCTCGGCGTGGGCGGATCCGGCGAGTGTCGTGACCATCAGGGCCAGCAGCAAAGCCATTCTCGTCGTCTTCATCTTGAGCCTCCGATCGGGTGGTTCCATTGTTCGCTGTCGAGGGAACGATCTTCGCGTTCTTTGTCTGCCCTACAGCAGGCGACGTGCCACCGGTTGCGCTCATGGGTAACTGAAGACTTCACTACGAGTTGGAGCCGGAAAAGATACGATGGGTCGGAATTCCTGTGCGGTCTGTTCAGGCACGGTGTGCCACTGGTTCACACCGTGGCGGCACACCGGGGAAGGCGTGTCATTGCTGAAAATTCCACCGGTGAGAACGGACCATGGCGAGCAGGTCTCCCCACCTGGACCTGTTTGTCACCCCTGGGCGCGGCCGCCGATTTTATTTCGCCAGAAGAAGCTTATCCGTCACGACCTCGCCACCGTTGGAGAGCCTCAGGAAGTAGGTACCCGAAGCACAGGATCGTCCGCTCCGGTCGGTACCGTCCCACGTTACCGATGACGAACCCGCCGCAGCCATCCCGTCGACCAGGGTCTTCACCAGCTGGCCGCGCACGTTGTAGACAGACAGGCCGACATACCCATCGCGAACGATGTTGAACCTGATCGTCGTGGCGGGATTGAAGGGATTCGGGCTGCAGGAGAGGCTCGTTCGCGGTGTCGAGGGCACCGGGACCGGCGAAGCGCTCTGATCGAAATAGAAAGCGCCCAGATCAACGGATGTGCCATCGGGATCCAGCCGGGCTGGATCGCCCGCATCGATACAGGGTGATGTGGCCATGAGCGAATAGTCGCCCCCGGCCGCGTCGCTGAATTCAGGCGACAGAAAGAGGTTCAAATAAACGTCCGCCGGATCTCCGTTGGCGTTCGTCGTGATGGCCTCGCCGAAATAGGCGGGAATGAAGTCGCCGTCGAAGACGACGCCGTTGTCGGCGATATCGTTGTAGATGACCGAGCCGCCGGAGCTCTCGAAATGGATGCCTGTGCCGTTGCCCGACAGGATATTGTGGCTCACTTCTCCGTCAGGCCCTCCGTACCACAGGCCCTCGAGAGTATTGCCGACGATCGTATTGTTGCGCACCACGCCCGAAGCCATCGATTCTGCATTCACGCCGCTCCCGTTGCCGGTGATCAGACAGGAATCGACCAACAGGGGTCCGCCGCTTTGAATTTTGACACCTGCGGACCAGCAATCACTGATCGTGCATCGGGTGACTTCAACCGAGGCGTTGCTCTGGATCTCGATCCCATACTGGTGGGTTTGCGCCGGGTCATCGGCATCGATGATGCAATCGACCAGACGCAGCGCGCTGTTGTCGAATACCTCCACTGCGGAAGTGTTCTGGTAGAGAGTATTGCGGAACAGGCAGCGCTCGAAAAAGCGGTCCTCGTAGGGTCCCGGCGTGAGCGCAACCCGAACCGCCGACGTCAGGTTGTCTTCGAAGACACTGTCCCGGATATGGAAAGTGGCCCCGAAGCTCATGTTGATACCTGAACTCGTGTGCTCGACCCTGCAATGATCAATCTCGGCCGGCGGCCCCCCGATCTGGTTGTCCAGGGTCATCCGATTGGCCTGGCGAATCACGCAGTACTGCATCCGGACGTCGGCGCCCCGGATGCTGAATTCGCCCCAGGCGTTGGCGCCCGCGCCGGGGATCTCGGACTCGAAGATGATGCTGTCGGACTCGGTTCCGTTGAAATCCGCATAACCGTCGATGATGAAAGCGTGGTAATCCGAAAAAAGAAAGCGCACGCCCGGGTCGACCGTCAACGAATCGCCGGCCGCCACGCGGGTGAAATCGACGATCCGGGCGATCGTGCCGGTCGTCAGGTGGAGGGTGCCGATCGTACCGGACAACTCGACAATTTGACCCGCCTCGAGCGTGACGTCATCGAGGACCAGAGGGGTGCTCGAAACCAGGACCGGATCCGGCAGGGTCAGCGGCAGGTAGCCCTCGTGCCGGTAGGAAATTTCATAGAGCCCGACCGCAAGAGAGAGGGCGTAGGCGCCGCCGGCATCGGTTTGGGTACTGTCGCTCACTGCGGAAACGGAGGCGGAGGTGCAGACGACCCAGGTGCCGCTGTGGTCCACTTGCCCCTCCAGGAAGCAGGTACCGGAGACCTGGGCCCCAGCGATTCCACTCCAGAACAACACAGAAATCACCACGAGTGAACTCCAACGCATCACGGGCCTCCACGGAAGTAAACCAGTCAACAGATATAGAATATTATAGCATACCCGAAAGACTTGAACATGAAAAAATATTATTATTTGCCAGGTTTTTAATTCAATAGGCGCTGTCTGCCGCTGCTGTGCCCGCACTGTGGCACTCCCCTGCGGATCATCGCCTTCGTGCGGTCGCCGCCCCAGGGCGAGCGGTAGCCAGCAGAGCTGACGACCATCGGCTTCACCGACGATGGCGAGTTCGACCAGGACACCGGCGTGGACGAGTGGGCCGATGTGGACCCGACGGCGGGCCGGTCAGCGTGGCAGAATCCGGGGGAGAAATTGAGAAAATGAGTAGGGATTCAATGAAACATGCTCTGAGGCACGCGAGAGGGCAATCCGGACGATCATCGAGTGCAAGAATGCCGATATTGATCAAAGTTGCCAAAGTTATCGGTCTTGACTAACTCCCGGTAAACCTGGTATATTCGCTCTCATGGATCCAATACGAAATCCCTATGCCCCCGGCGCGGGCACACCTCCTCCTGAACTTGCGGGCCGGGACGAGCTCCGCGAGATGGTGCGCATCTCCCTGGCTCGGACCAGGATTCGCCGCCCTGCCAAGAGTGTTCTCATGGTGGGGCTACGGGGGGTGGGCAAGACCGTATTGCTCGATCAGCTCCGCAAGGATGCCGAGGCGGAGGGCATGCACACCATGCGGATCGAAGCCCCTGAGCACAGATCCCTGCCGGCTATCCTGGCCCCTCAGCTTCGTGAGGCATTGCTACGTCTCTCAAGAAATGAGAGATCTCGCGACCTGGCTCGGCGAGCTCTGCGGGGGCTTGCCGGATTCGTCGGTGCGCTCAAGGTGAAGTACAACGATATCGAAGTCGGTCTGGACCTGGAACCGGAACCGGGTCTGGCCGACAACGGAAACCTCGAACATGATCTTCAGGCTCTCATGGAGGTGGCCGGCGAAGCGGCTTCCAGGGTCGATTCGGTCTTGGCCTTGTTCATCGACGAGATGCAGTACGTTGCCGAGGCGGAGTTGGCGGCCTTGATCACTGCATTACACCGAACGGCGCAACGACAGTTGCCGGTCGTGCTCGTCGGAGCTGGTCTGCCCCAACTGCCTGGCCAGTTCGGAGAAGCGAAGTCCTATGCGGAGAGACTGTTCGAGTTCGTGACGATCAGTCCGCTCTCGCCGGAGGATTCCAAGGTTGCTCTCTCGGCCCCTGCGCAGCGTGAGGGTGTCGAATTCGCTGTCGATGCTCTCGACCACATCGTGGAACGGACACAGGGATATCCCTACTTCCTTCAGGAATGGGGTATGAGATGTTGGGACGTTGCCGTTGAGTCGCCGATCACTCTGGCCGATGTTGAAGCGGCATCGGAACTCGTCGTCGCGACGCTCGATGACAGTTTTTTCCGGGTCCGTTTCGACCGGTTGACACCGTCAGAGAAACGATACCTGAGGGCCATGGCGGAACTCGGGACAGGGCCGCATCGATCTGGCGATATCGCCCGGGTTCTGGAACGAGGGGTTCAGTCCGTTGCTCCGACGCGCGCCAAGCTGATCGGAAAGGGCATGATTTGGAGCCCGAGCCACGGCGACACGGCGTTCACCGTTCCTCTCTTCGATGAATTCATGCGGCGCATCATGCCGGGCAGTGAGTGGAAGAGCTAAGTACCCCAGTCAGTCGGTCCATTCACGGCCCCAGAGGCACCAACTAGTAGCGAACCAGTCCGTAGATCTCAACGCCCTCAAACGCCGGCTCATACTTGCAAACCCCACCACTGCACAATTGCCCCGCCTGCCGCTTGCCGGCCCACAACGCAATCGAGTCGCCGCGGGGGAAGAACCACGAGAACTGGGCCGCGGGGAACGGTCCGTCTTTCTCGCCGACATCGCGCTGCTCTTCGTACTTGTTGTTCACTTCGAGGATTCCCGTCAGCGACCAGGTCGGCGAGGAGGCGTACTCGAGCGTGAGGTAGTCGATGTCGTAGGCGCCCGCATCATAGAGAGGCGTGCCTTCGGGACGGACGTGCTGGTGTTCCCAGATCGCCGTCAACGAGTGCGAGTCGTTCATCAGCCAGGTCGCCTCGCCAACGCCGGTCTGGCGCAGGCCTTCGGCATCCTGGAAACCGAACGCCGTCTTCAGGCGGAAGTCACCGACGCGCTCTTTCTCGATCTGCAGGTAGGCCTCTTCAAAGACCGTGCGCTCGTCCTGGGTGCGCGTGCGGTTCGCGCTGGCGATGACAGTCACTTCGCTCGGGGCGCTCCAGGTCAATTCGGCCTGATAGCCCTTCTCGTCATCCGCGTTCAGATTGTGCGCGCTACGGCCGAGCAACGTGTAAACGTGCTCACGAGTCAGGCTGGGCGGCTTGTTCAGCGAGGCCACGCCATCGGTGCGGCGCAGGACGGTGAACTTGTCGTAGTCCTTGGCTTCGAACGCGAGCGCGAATGAGCCAGCGTAGACGTTGGCTGCGCCGTAGAAAACGTGGCCGTCGTGGGCCAGGCCGTCGGGAACGGGCATGAAATCGTAGCCGCTCTTCCAGCCGTATTCGGTGTAGATGTCGCCGTAGTCGAAGTACTTGCTCAGGCGGCCGGTGGTGACGTACTCGCGTTCCTCGACGTCGATCGGGCCGTCGTCGTTCGCGCCGGTCTCATCGATGAAATAGGTCAACGCGCTGGTGCCCAGCAGCCATCCGCGGCCCAGGTCGGTTTCGACGTCGAGGGCGCGGATGTCGCGATCTAAAGTACTGGGCGTGCCCGACAGCATGGTGATCGTGGCCGGTCCACGGCGCACCGTGGCCAACACGCCGTCCAGTGCCGTGTCCACGCGGATCTGCCGGTTCTCGTAGGCCGAGAAGACCAGACCGCGACCGAACAAACCGTAGAAATGTCCTACGCGCAGATCGACGTCGCCGCGCGAGAATTCGAAGAAGCGGTGCTTGATCTCGTTCTCGCGGAAGCCTTCTTCGCTGGGCTGGCGGGAGTTCAGCAGAATGCCCGTGCGGAACTCACCGAAGCGGTAGGACACATCCAGCCAGTTCTCAGCGATCTCGCGTTCGGTTTCACTGCTGAAGGAGTACTCGAACTGGTCGGTGGCGCTGACGGAGACGTCTTGCGCGAGTGCGGAAGCGGCCATGCCCGCTACCAGCACGATCAGCCACAGACTGCGGAACTTCATCGTCGCTCCTACGATTCTTCCGCGCCCAGCAGCGCGCGCACCTGTTGTTCCAGTTCCTTCTCGTCGCCGTCCTTGTATCCGGAGTGGCGATATACCTCGTGTCCTTCGGCATCGTAGAGGATGACGTAGGGTACCGTGCTGCCGATCTGCAGCAGGCGGCGGATATCGCCGGAGGTGTCCATCGGCACCGTCAGATCCCAACGCTTGCTCTTGATCAGCGGTCGGACCTTGTTCACGCTCCGCGTCTCGTCGATGTTCACGGCCAGCACCGTCAACTTTTCGCCGAATCTTTTCTGCAGTTCTTCCAGGTGCGGCAGTTCGCGCACGCAGGGCTTGCACCAGGTGGCCCAGAATGAAACGACGACCGGCCCCCGGGCCAGAGCATCCTGGAACTCGATGCGGCTGCCGTCGGCACACTTGGCGCGCCAGTTCGGGGCGGTCGGTTGATCGCCGGCGAGAGTCCCGCCGACCAGCAGGGCGCAGAGCGCCAGAACGGTCAGGGCGGTGATGATGCGGCTGGACATGGGATCAGCTCCTTCAGGATCCGTGAGAAAAAAGGCCGCCCCGTCGACCGGGCGTCGGGGCGGCCATCACTGCGAACCCGGCTACTTGGCCAGGGTCATCTTCACGTTGCGGGTCTGGCCGTCCACGACCACACGACCGAGGTACAGGCCGCTGGCTGCATTGGCGCCGGCGTCATTGCGTCCGTTCCAGTCGAAACGCTGCGGACCGGGTTGCACGGCGCCCTCGAAGAGCGAGCGCACCTTGCGACCGGCGATATCGTAGACATCGATCTTCACCTGGGCCGACTTCGAGCCGCCGACCTCGAACCGGATTTCGGTCGCGGGATTGAACGGATTCGGCGAAGCGACCGGGTTCGAGGCCAGGAACGGCCTGGAGGACGGCGAGTCGTCGACCGGTGCGGCGTCGGCACCCAACCAGCTCAGGACATTGCCCATCAGCAGGGTCCGGTTGGCGTCCGAGGCGATGCCCTCAAAGCCGAACGAGAAGTAGACGGACTTGAACGTGCCGGTGTCCTGGTGCACACCCGCTTCGCGGCCGGCGCTGTAGAAGAGGCAGCCGACACCTGCGCCGTACGGAGCGATCTCGCTCGGGTACTGCTGATTGCTGGCTCCCGTGCCACCGGAGATGACGATCGAAACACCGTCCGAGATCGGGTCGCCGGCCAGGCCGTCGATCGTCAAGTCGTTCGTGTCGTCACTGACGTAGGTGGCGCCCAGGTAGGTCCGATACCAGGCCTGGTTTCCGTACTGGCTGCCACTGACGTCATGAAAATCCCAGCCGATGTCCTGCCCGGTTATGAACAGCGAGCCGCCGCCATCGAGGTAGCCGCCAATGGCGGCGCGGTCGTCGGCATCCAGACTCGGGAAACCCCAGCCCACGTTCCAGACCACGGCGTAGAAGTTACTCAGGATCTCGGTGCTCAGTTTGCCATCCCCGTCGCGATCCCACATGCCGTTGACGTAGCCGTTCGCCTCCACGGCGTTCTTGTAGTAGGTCTCGTAGCTGGCGCCCGCATCGTCATCGACGATCAGCACGGGCGTACCGGAGGCGATCACCGAGAACGTCTCGGACCAGGAATGGGTCGGGTCGCCCTGGCTGGTCACGGTCAGGGTGATGCTGCCTTCGCCCTTGTCCAGGATCGGTGTGATGTCCACGGATAGATCCTGCATCTGACCTGCACTGACGGGCACGGTGACACTGGTCGTTCCGGGCGCAAGACAGTTCGGGCCGATGCAGACGCTGGCGCCCCAGGCGGCGGGGTGATCGTAGGAGATCGCCAGGTCGTAGATATCCCCCATCGTACCGAGGTTCATGATGTCGGCGTGGAATGCCGTGGTCTGGAGCATGGGACCGACCGCCTTGGGGGCGGGGTGGCCGAAGTAGTGCTCGTAGTCGGGTACCGGAGCGGAGGAGCCGGCCTGCAGGACTTCCTTCGTCGCATCGTTCTGAACCCAGACCACGACGTAAGGATCGACCCAGGTGGCATCCAGTGTTGTCGTTTCCTGGAAACTCAGCAGCTCGCCGTTGCCGATCGTGAACGTGGTGCCCGCGTAGCCGGGCAGCATCTGGCGCATCGTGGAGTAGAAGTTCCGCTCGCCGTTGTCCGCTCCCGGAGGATCGAGGTAGATGTGCGGCTCGACAATGGCCATCCGCAGCTTCAGGCCTGCGGGCAGGTCGGTCTCGGCCAGGACATCGACGTCGACGGTCAGGTCCTGACCCGTTTGCGAGGTGTTGATCGTCAGGGTCAGCGGTGCATCGACGGCCAATTGACTGGTGACGGCGGCTTCGAGGCCGGAGTAGCTACCCGGAGACGGTCCGTCGACACCGTCGGTGAACATATCAGGCACCGCGTTGACGCCGTAGAAGCTGCGTCGGCCGTTCACGTCCGCCGTGTTGGCCAGATAGAACGGGTCGGTGGCCGAGGGCCAGTTCACATGGTACTGCACGTTCAGCACGATCTGGTCGGGGTATGCATTCATGAACTGTGCGGTGATCGGATTGGCCGAAGCACAGGGCACGCATCCCACATTGGTGAAGTTCTCGACCAATACGACCCGTTGCGCAGCGAACACGCTGGTCGAGGCGAGAATTGTGAACAGGACCAAAAGCAGTCCCAGGGGGCGGAGCGATTTCATGGTGTTCCTCCGGAGCGATGGGTGGACGGGACATTGACGATCGACGAGAGCGAAGGGCCGGCTTGCACCGCTTCGGCGGTGCTTCCGGCCTGAAGAATCTCTTGCGTGGTTCCCTGTTGGATAAAGGCGATGATCATCGTTCCGTCCCACGCCAGGTTGCGTGTGATCGCCGCATTCAGGACGGCGGGGTTTCCCGCCTCGAGCAGGGTCGGGATACTGTCGACCTGATCGTAGTCGCGCAGCATCCAGTGGAAAGTCGTTTGGCCGTTGCTGCCGGGGGCGCCGCGCGGGTAGTCGATCTCTTCCTCGACGAGATAGACGCCCAGCCGGTATCCCGTCAGGTCCAGGTCGCGTACCGAGGTGAGCGTAACGGTCACCGGAACCTCGATCAGCTCCAGATCGGCGTCGACGGTGATCGTGAACCCGGGATCCGCCTGCAGAGCGGTATCGACCGAGGCCTGCAGAGCTTCATAGGTCAGGGGGTCGACGCCCAGGTTGGCCTCGTATTCCAGCGAGCCATTGAGCATCAGGGACGGGAAGTTCAGGCCGGTGAAGGCGTCGTAGTAGCCCAGGCGCGTGTCGTGAGCCGCCTGTGCCGCTTCATAGTGAGGGTCGAATGGATCGGGGAACGTACCGCTGATGTTGACCAGTAACAGCCGGTCCAGACCATAGCCTTCGGTGCCCTGCAACGCGTGCGTCACGGCGGCCAGGTCGGGGCACCCCACGCAATCGACGTTGGAGAATTCCTCAAGCAGCACGATCGCCGGTGGGGGTACCACAAGCGTAAAATCCGCGCTGTGGGTCTGGTTCTCCAGCACCTCGATCGAACGGCTCGGTGGGGCGGCCTCGTAGCCGGCGAGTTGGACCGTGACCTCGCGGGTGCCGATCAACACGTCGGGAATCGTGTCTGGCGTCACCAGGCCGGTATCATTGCCGTCCAGCAGGATCGTCGCGCCGGCCGGCGTGGAGGTCACGGCGATGCGCCCCACGCCCGTCAACTCCAGATCGAAATCGGCACCGACGACCTGATGGTCGACCACCAGAACGTCCCGGTACTCGGGCGTCACGGCATGCGCCGTCAGTTGCACGGTGACGCGGTAGGTATCGACTTCGAGGTCGGGGATG
>JANTGJ010000042.1 GCA_024762975.1 Candidatus Krumholzibacteriia bacterium | reverse complement strand
TACAACTGGCCATTGCGCTCGTTGTATTCCTTGTCGAAGGTGCCTCCGGTCACAAAGATCCGAATCGGTGCGGACATGGTTTTCTCCCTGCTCAGACGACGATCACGGGACGCTGTGCGTCCAGCCAATCAGGTTCAAAGATCCAGAGTTCGGCGCCGCCCAGTTCGGGGCTGCGCCAGGCGGCGGTCACGCTGCCGCCGCCGACCGGTCCAATCGAATCCGCGACGGCCTCGCTGCGGGCTGCCAGGGTGCGGAAGGCGGCCAGCGGCGAGGTGTCGATCGCCGTCAGACCGTCGATGACGGACTCGATTTCCTGGGCGGACGTGTCGCGATTGCGCTGGCCCACCAGCAGCAGGACCAATTCGTCGCTGTCCGCGGGAATGTCGCCGCGGAGCCGATCGCCCACCACCAGTGAGGCCTCGGGGCGCCCCCGCATGCCGCGCAGAATCTCGCCATGCGGCTTTCCACCCATGCCCATCAGGTCGCCGTAAATTTCCTCGAAGTAGGGCATCATTCCTGCTTCAGCCAGCAGTGAACGGGCCGATCGACTATCCTCGCCGGTCGTTACGACCATTCGCCAATGGCGGGCGAGGCGGGGAAAGACTTCCTCGAAGCCGAATAGCGGCGCACTGCGGTAGGTCTGCGGATCGCTGACGAGCAGCGTGCCGGCCAGATCCCACAGCAGGCAGCGAGCCATCGCGCCGGCGCGATCCGGAGGTGTAACCTGGGAGGACATGATTCCCGCTTTCGCATTGCAAAATCAGCCATTTTCGTTTTGAATAATAGAAGATTAACGATGCCTACGCTCCGAAAATCAAGGGAGAGGAGCCATGGTCGTCGAACAGAATCCCAAAGCCAACGATGGAACGTGAACAAAAGCACTGAAACGCTTTTGTTCTCTTTGTTTGAACAGGAGGAGACCCAAATGTATCCGCTGCGACATTCGATCCGGAATCGAGTGGCCTGTTTGGTCATCGGATTGCTCGCCGTCCACATCTTTCCCGGCCTGGCCCTGGCGCAGGACGACAATAGTGATCTGCAGTCGCTGCTGCAGGACGTGGGGGCCGAGTACGCCGAGTCCTATGCGGCGCCTTTCGTGCACACGTTCGGTCCGAACCTGAACAGTAACCTCTTTCACACGGCTCACATCCCCTGGGGCAAGCTGACATTCGGCATCGGCTTCAAGGCGACTGCCGCCAGCCTGAACGAGGATGACCAGAACTTCCAGCGGGTGGTCCGCGGGATCGAGTTCGACGACTATATTTCGCCCTCGAGCCCGTTCTACGCCGATCTGAACGGTCGGAGTGGCGATCTGGTGATGGCCGGTCCGACGATCTTCGGCGATCCGGACACCGACGGGACCATTCAGTTCTACTCCGACGGCCTGCTGCTGGCCGAGATCGACGGTATCCCGGGTCTGATCGACACCAAATTCGTACCGACGCCGGTTCCGGAACTGTTCGTCGGCGGCATCTTCGGACTGAAGGCCACGCTGCGTTATCTGCCTGAGGTGGACTTGTCCGATTACGGCAAGGTCAAGTTCCGCGGCTACGGACTCCAGTGGTCGGGTGCCGGCCTGCTGCCGGAGTTGCCGGTGGATCTGATGGCCGGATTCAGCCGCCAGAAACTCGAGATCGGGGATCTGTTGGAGACGACGGCCGACTCCTATTTTATCGGTGCCAGCAAGGGCTTCACCGTGCTGACCGCCTATGCGGGTCTGGCGGTGGAAAGCTCGGAAATGACAATTTCCTACGAATTTGAGGATCTTGGTCAGGATATCGAGATCAAGGTCGATGGAGTACAGGACAATCGCGGTATTCTGGGTGCCGCCTTCAGTTTTCCGTTCATCACGATCAACGCCGAGGTGGCCAAGGGCAGTATCACCACCTATTCGGCGGGTGTGATGTTCGGCATGTAGTGGTCTTATCGGTCCGTAGGTGCGGACCGGTTGATATCTGGCGTGATCGATCTGGACCCAATCCGGACCCACCGCGGGTCCGCACGAAAGGACACTGACGATGAAGAACATCAAGCTGAACCTGAAGACGTGTCTGACCTTGACCGCCGTCCTGGCGCTGGGCCTGCTCGTCCTGGGTGGTTGCGACAGCGACTCGACGGCACCGCAGGACGAATTGCCTTCGCTGTCGCAAACCGGCGCCGCGCAGCAAACCGGCTTCGTGGCCATGGCGGTCGCCTCGCTCGGCCCCGAGATCGTTACCTACGACGGGGGCTCGAAGGAGCTCTACACCTACACCTTCGGCGGTGCGTCGGGGATCACCGGCGTCGTGAACATTGATTACCGTGATGGCGGATCCGATGGCGACCCGGCCACCTTCGAAACCGGCGACTGGGCGCACTTGTGGACCCCGAACGTCGAGGGCATCACCGGCGAGACCAGCGTCGGCGGATCCGTTTCCCTGACTTTCGACGTGGAGGCCGAGGTCGTGCAGGCCTCCGACACGGCAACCATCCTTGTCGGCAGCACCGGTGGCTTCACGTCCGGCGGCTACACAGGCACCTTCGCCCTGGATTCCGTCGTCGTGACCGCGGCCTCGTACCCGAGCTCGGGCACGGTCGTATTCAGCAGTGGTGGATTCACGATGACCATCACCTACGATGGCGACAGCACGGCGCTGATTTCGGTTGGGGGCGTGACTACCTGGGTCGTGAATCTGGATGACGGCTCGTTGACCGACTACGTAATGCCGACGTAATCCTTGTTCGTGGACAAAATGAGGCGGAGCCCCCCTGCGGGGACTCCGCCTTTCTCTCCGCTATTCCGAACCTCAGTGCACAGTATCCGTCCTGCCCGGTGGACCCGGCCCGAAGGCCGTGAGTCGTGATCCGTCCAGGCCCGCGCCCGACACGACTTTGCGCTGCCTATGTAACAGACGTGGTGTCCGGTGCCGCGCGTGCGTGGCTCGGGTTCTCCGCTGCCGCTCCTTCAACATACGGTGCCACTTCTTGATGCCTTCGCAGAATCGTTCGAATCCGCAAAAAAGGCAAGTGGATAGTTGTGCCGCGGAGAATGTGTCCGGGCCGGGAACCCATGGACCGGCAGCGGTTCCCGGCCGATCAGCAGGTCCAGCAGGCCCACTTCCCTCAGTGGGCGCTGCTGGATCCGATCAACTACTGAATCGTAGCGAACGCCCCATATTGGATCGCTTCGAGGCACTCCCGGACTTCGGTATAGTCCACTGGCTCGGACCACCCGGCGATCTTGGCAGCCTGGGCGGCCGGAGCGTCGGCGGTCAGTGCGATCAGTGCAGCAGCGACCTTCTCCCGCATCTCCGGTGTGGCTTTGATTGTCGCGGCGAGCGGCCACTCGGGGTACAGCCGCGTCGAGTGGACAAACGGGAAGTCGTCGTCCTGCTGGTGGAGGATCCGGAAGTCTGCCAGATTGATCTTGCCCTCATCGGCCATCCGCTCGAGCGTATCGGAGCGAACGGTTCCTACCTCGACCTGTCCATGCTGGACCGCCAGAACGACGTTGTCGTGCTTCTTGCCCTCGGCAACGGAGGCGCAGTCGGTGGTTGGATCGATACCGTTATCCAGTAGTAGGCGCCAGCCCATCTGCGATCCGCCGAACGACGAGCGTTTGACGTGCATGAAACTCTTGCCGGCCACGTCGGCCAGGTTCTGGATCGGGCTGTCGGCGCGGACAAAGAGGACACCGCCGAACTGGTTCAGGGCGTTCCCGCTGCGGCTGTTGATCAGCGTAGCGACGGCCTGGACATTGTATTTTTTCGCGAGTTCGACGTAGAACGCCGAATTGGCCAGGATGAAGTCCACCCGGCCACCGGCCACCGTGGCCTCGATTTTCTTGAATTTCAGGGGGACGATCTGCACCGGAGCACCGATCGCTTCGGTCAGATAACTCGCGGTCGCATCCCACTTGGCCTTGCATACCGGAGCGCCTCGCTTGGCCAGAACGCCGATCTTGACCGGCGCCTGGGCCCACACCGGAACGACCGACAGCAGCACCAGCGCTGCCAAGGCTGTAAGTATCAGGATTCGCTTCATTGAAATGTCCTCCCCTTCGGGTTCTCAGGAATCGAGCCCGCCATGCCGGGCGAAGTCATGACCGGTTCTCATGGCTGCGAATGCCTCCATTTTCGGAAGAGTTACGGACATCTTTAGCTTTTGGGCGCGAGCGGCGGGCGAGCGCCGGGGAAGAGTCCGGTCGTCCCGGATTCGATTGCATTGGTTGGGGCAGCACACTACCATCATCGGGTCATCGAAACGCTCCAGCGAAAGAGGAAGTCTTGTTCCGGAACCAAGCCAGGATCTCGAACCTATTGCCGACTGTTTGTCTTGTCCTGCTGGTGGCCGCCGGTGCTGCGGCGAAGGAGTCCAGCCGCGTCGTCATCGAGGGCGGAGCATTGCGCCCGCTGGCCGAGTTGGGGGCCAATTATGATCCTGCGCGCCTGGGCCTGGGAGCCGGCGATGGATACGAGATCGGAGCGGGACTGCGCTTGCCGCTGAACAATTCGTGGGTCATCTCACCGGCCTTTCATTTCGCGGACTACGGGAGGCACGTCCTGACGGATGCTGCGGAGAACGAATTCCGGACCGAGGCTCTCAGTTACCGCACGACGGCCGAGTTGATGTGGATTCCCAGTGTGCGCGGCAAGGGTCTGCGCCCCATCCTGGCGATCGGCTGCGGTCTGTATCGCAACCGCATGGTCGGTTACTACGACGACCCTGCCATCGAAGAGCGCGACGACACGGTGAACACGCTCGGCTGGTTTCTGCGGTGGGGTTTCAGGAGCAGGAATTTCGAGGTCAGCTTCGTTGCCCATCGGAACGAGGTACGGACCTGGCGCTATTTCGAGGCCGGCCGACAGGGCGAGTACGGTTGGCACAGCCTGTCCGCTCGCCTGGGCTATCTGATGCCCTGGTAGGGTAGATCGAAAAACCACCGGCCGGATTGCTCCGGCCGGCGGTTGCCGTTGAAATCGGGATGCGGGACGGGACCGGTTCGCCTAGAACACGATCGGCTGGCCCGGTTGGCCGGGAGGATCGAGCGTGGGCACGACGGCCTCGCTCGGGATCGAGTAGACTCCCATGCGTGAATCGGCATCGACGCCGGCTACGCGGATTCGATGGCTTTCGCCGACCGTAGCGGTCAGGGTGAAGGTGTTGGTGCTGGTCGTGCCGACGACGGTCCAGTCGCCACCGTCGACCGAGTGCTCGACAACGTAGTGGGCAACCGGAGCGCCCGTCGTCGGAGCGGTCCACTGGTAGTTGACCGGCTGCGTATCCTGGGCCTGAGCGGTGCCCGCGATGAGCGCGACGGTGATCAGGGCCAGAATCAAGGTGCTCTTGCGTAGGTGCAGTCTTTTCATCGTGCCGGTGTTCCTTTTTTGGGCCGGAAGGCCGGGTCGGGGAAGTCGGTTGTGAGGTTCCGAATTCCGTTTCACTCACGCCCGGCACAACGCAAGGCAGGTGCCACGCGATGGTCCGATGGATCCCGCGGACGCGAAGGAGTTGATTCGTAGGCGATTACGAAGCCGCCCCTCGACGAACTACCAAGGGTGGCGGCGTGCGGGGCCGATATCGGGCCACTGCAAACTGCGAAGCGGCGCGTAAATTCATGCACCCTGCACCCCGATATCGAAATCCGAAATCAGGATAGAGCACTTGCAACAGGTTGATATGAAGAACGATAGAGTGTTTCAGGATCAATTGCAGATCTCTCCGCCACGGTGCGGAACCACGCTCCCTTTCGGGAAGCTTTGGGTCCTGGCCGGATTGCTGGCGCTGGTTGGGTGTGGGAGGCAGGATCGGCTGGAACCGGTCGGTTTGGAATCACCCGGGGAGATGGAGTCCACTTCGTGGGGCGCCCTCGAAGACCTCGAGTCGCCGCTGTTCTGGCAGTACCGCCCGACCGCGATCGGAGCCTGGTCCAAGGAAAACTTCGTGATCGGGATGAACGACGGCGTGATCATCCAGGTGACGGGCAATGAGTATCGTCGCCTCGTATTACCGGAGACGGAATACGTCTATGGGCTTGTGTGTGAACCGGGGGGCGGCTTGGTTGTGCTCGATGGCGACGGCCGGATCTGGAATCGTGTCGCCGACGAATGGATCGAAGAGGAGAACCTGCCGGGTGTGAACTACCGGGGCATGGAACGGGACGCTCTGGGCGCACTCTGGGCCTGGAGTCTGGACGGGTGGGTCTACCGTCGCGACGAGTCCTCTACTCGACTCGTCGATATCGCCGACACGCTCGATATCGATGACGGCTGGTTCGACGAAGCCGGTGTCGGCTGGTTCGTGACCGAGGATCTGGATGTGATCCGGGTCGCGGGCGATCAAATCAGCGTGCAAACCTTGACCTACCCTGCACCCAACGACGCGCGCAAGGTGATCGCGGGCGGTCCGCAGGGAGAGTTGGCGGTGTGCGCCGCGGGCGGCGAGGGATTCTGGTACTTCGATGGCGCCGTATGGTCGCACCCGCAGATGCCTCCCGATCCGAATCCCTCCGTCACCGACATCTTCTGGTTGGGTGAAGACCTTCACGCGGTACTGTATACCGAAGGCGCCACTGCACGCTGGGACGGCGGTGCGTGGGTGGACGTGCAACAATTGCCGTGGCCGCTGAATCGACGCAACTACGGGATTTCGGCGGCAACGGGGGGCGGGCGCCTGCTCGGTCTGACCGCCGGTATCGTTGTCGACTACTATCCGGGACCGCCGGAATTGCGTTCGCCGCCCCTCTATCCGATCGTCGCCGTTGATCTGTACAACGACCACGTGGTAGCCGGGTGCCGCGATGGCGCGATCTTTTCGCGCCAAGGTCCATACTGGCGGCTCGAAACGGCGGTGCACCCCGATACCGTTCGCGTGTTGGATGATGGCTTGCTGGCCACCGAATTTGGTCTGGTCCAATTTGGCAATGAATCGATCGCCCGGTGGAGCGAGGGGCAGCCGCCGGTGCTGCTCGACGGGCATGGGGTGCGGAATATCCACCGTCAGAGCGATGGGACGGTCCTGTTCACCGACGCCGACCATCTGTTTCGCCATGACGGTCAGGTCGCGGTACCCCTGGCCTCGTTTCAGCGAATCCGTTTCCCGGATGTCGTGAGCGTGACGGGGACGGATTCGTTTCGGGTGCTGGACGGCCAGGTTTTGTATTCTCTCGATTCCGGCCACGAGGACGTCGCCTACCTGATGAGCGGCTGGTATCCGTCCTGCCTCCTGTATGACGCGAGTCGGGGTCTGGTCATCGCGGGGGACGGCCGGATTCTTCTGCAGACGGAATCCGGCGTCGAGGACTGTTCCGCATGGCGCGAGACCATCACGGGGTGGCGACGCCTCGGGATCACCGATCTTTGTCTCGACGGGCAGGGAGGATGGCTGGCGGCCACGAGCGATTTGGGCGCACTGTTGCGCCGCGAAGATGCGGACTGGAGCCGGCTCGAGATCGCTTTCCCCTATTCGGCGGAAGCCGTCGGTTCCCGACTTCGGATCCAGCCCGCCCGCGACGGTACGTTCCTGGTTTTCAACAGCCGGATGGTGGCCCGGCTGATACCGGAGGGGGCCCCATGACCGGGTTTCGCACCTTCTGTATCGGCACCCTCCTGTTGGTTGCCGCGACCGGCCTGATCTCGTGCAGCGGCGGTGAAACGATCCCGGTGGAGCCGGTGCGCTCCTCTCTCGACGGGAATCCCGATGCGAATTTCCGGGCGCTGGCTCCGATGTGCGGTGACCGGCTCCAGCGCGGTGTGGCGATGCTGCCCGATGGGCGCGCCTGGATTGTCGGCGACCGGGGACTGATCCTCGCGTTCGCCGAAGGAAGATGGCAATCCCAGGTCTGTCCGGCACCAGGCGATCTCCTGACGGTCCTGGCCGGTCCGCGCGGAAACCTCGTGGCGGCCGGAACCCGGGGCCTGCTGATCGAGTGGAACGGTGACCGTTGGCAGAACGTCGATACGGGGCTGGCCACGACGCTGCGCGAAGTATACGTCGGGCCGGACGTGGCCTGGGCGGTCGGCGACGAGGGTGTGGCCCTGCGCCGGGATCGATCCGGCTGGCAGCGCATCCCCGTGCCCGAAATGCTCGACCTGACCGGTGTGACCGTCCTGGGTGCCCAGACGTTCATCTGCAGTGCGCAGGGTGCGTTGTGGAGTTGGGACGGAAGTGTCTGGACGGACGAGAGCCAGGGACCATGGGGCGAGACACCACCACATACCCTGACTGTATTGCAGGCCGGCCCGGTCGTCGCTGCGACCCGCGATAGGGTCTACTTTCGGCAGGACGGCGTGTGGCTCCCCCGTCCGGAGATCTCTTTCTGGGAAACCTTCGACCGACTGCGTTCCGCAGGTTCGGAATTGTTGATCGAATCCCAGCGATACGTCGGACGCTATCGCGAGACGATCAATGATCATTGGATTCGAC
This sequence comes from Candidatus Krumholzibacteriia bacterium, assembly GCA_024762975.1. GTDB lineage: Bacteria > Krumholzibacteriota > Krumholzibacteriia > LZORAL124-64-63 > LZORAL124-64-63 > JANTGJ01. The sequence goes on along the minus strand of JANTGJ010000042.1, from coordinate 16,499 downwards.
GTACTTCCTGGACTTCGGGAAATCACGCGATCTGCGCTACCACCCCCGGAAATCGATGGTTGGTCGCCTCCGACGAGGGTGAGATCATCTGGTCCGGTGCCGATTTCGATGATCATGACGCGCGACCCGACGCGGTCAGTCTCGATCCAACGGCGCGGCTCTTCCGGCTCGAGGACGGGACGTGCGGTGCTTTCGGGAATTCAGGACTGCGGTGTCTGGACGAGTCGGGTCTGGTCGCTGTCGAAGGCCTTTCCGAAGATCTTCTGGCGCTTCTCCCGGGTACCAGCCAGGTCGTGGGATTTTCATTGGATGATTTCTATTTTCATCGTCTCGGACGGTTGTACCACCTGGAAGACCGTGAGTTGACCGGGCCGTTCGATGTTGGTGTGTATTCCTCCAACTATGGGGCCGTCCTGGATCGCGAAGGGGTACTCCACATCGCCGGACACAACGGAGTATTCCGCTGGACCGGAAGTGACACGGTGCGGGTGGTCGGGGATGCGACGAGCGGTCCGTATCGTCTGCGCCGCCTGCGCTCGGGCGATCTGGTCGCCTGGAGTGGATCGGAAGTGCAATGGCAGCACGACGGCGAGTGGGTGGAGATTCCGCTTCCTCCGGGTCGGTCCTTCTACGGCGAGACCGAAGCGGGCGACCTGTGTGCCTACGACGCCGGCGACTACTATGCGCCCGATGTGATCCGGATCTGGCGCCATGGAATGCCAGAGGCGGTATCGGTCCGGGTCGAACTGGTTCCGGGGTACGAGGATTTCCGGGTCTCGTCCGTGGCGTCGGGTCCCGGCGGAATCTACGTGGCCACGGATACACCATCGAGGGTATATCGATTGGGAGGTGATGGTCTCAGTGGCCGCTGGGAGCCGGTCACCGGCCTGTATCCGGGCCGTTTTTCGCAATTGAGGGTCCTCGACGACGGATCTCTGCTGGCAATCGACGTGGCGGAGTCACACATTCTGTGGCATCGCACCCGCGCGGCTCCCTGAGTTCGTGCCGGCCCGAAAACCCCTGGACGCCCCGTCGTACCTAGGCCGGGACCAAAGGAGAAATCATGAATGCAGAAGTGCTGGAACTCTGGCCCGAGCTGGAGTGGATCGAAGACGATACCTTGCGGGAGGCCACCGCCAGGACCTGGGAGTTCGCCCTGGAGCGCAGTCCGCTGAGTGCTGAGGATCTGAATACGATTCCGTTCACGCTCCTGGTTCCGGATCTGAAGGTCAGCTTCATGGCACACAAGCGCTGTGTCGTGCACGTGGCCAAGGAGTCCGCGATCAAGATGAACGAGTTTTTCTCCGATGACCTGCCGGTGGACCTGGACATCTGCATCGCCGGCGCGATCCTGGCCGACGTGGGCAAGTTGCTGGAGTACGACCTGGACGCCGACGGCAACAGCTGCAAGAGCGAAATGGGAAGATTCGTAAGGCACCCGTTCAGTGGGGTGGGCTTGGCCATGGAGGCCGGCGTTCCGGCCAGCGTCTGCCACATCATCGCCGCGCATGCGGGAGAGGGCAATCTGGTCACGAGGTCGACGGAGGCGTATATCGTCCACCATGCGGACTTCATGACTTTCCTGCCCTTCAAGAACCGTCTCTAGCGGGCTGTTGAAAACCGGGTTGCGGAATCCCGGTTTTTCTCTATCTAGAGGGGGAACATCGGGATAAGATGCGCGGTATTCGATCGCGCGACAGACCCAGCAGATCCGATGGGGAGGACTGAAATGGCTGACAATACAGATAAGGTCGAAGGAAGCGTGGACGGCCAGTTCTACGTCGATACCAATTGCATCGATTGTGACCTGTGCCGCCAGACGGCTCCGGACAATTTCGATCGCAATGAGGAGGAGGGTTTCTCCTACGTCGTCAAACAGCCCGAAAACGAGGACGAAGAACAGGCCTGCAAGGACGCTCTGGATGAGTGCCCGGTCGAGGCCATCGGTGACGACGGCTAGTTTCGCCGGTTCCTTCGAGCGCCGAATCGCCCGGTCTCTTGCCAGAGGCCGGGCTTTTTTCGAAGTCTGCATTATCATGAAACTATTCAAATCGAAGCGGGTAAAAGGGCCCGAGGTTTACCGGCAACAGCGCCGTCCCGGCGCACGGATACGAATCAAGGAGTCACCCCATGAAACAAACCCGATTCGGACGTCGCCTGACGATGTCGCTTGTCGCCGCAGTCCTGTTGACCGCCACCCTGGCGATCCAGGCCGGACCGGCCGTGGCCCAGGGGCCCGTCGTGGAGAGTCCATTGCGTTCCTACGCCGACGTCGCCGAGATCGCGATGCCGGCCGTCGTGAACATTTCTGCCGAGAAGGTGGCGGACGCAAATTTCCAGCACCCATTCATGCAGGATCCGTTCTTTCGGCGCTTCTTCGATATGCCCAATGACGACAACCACCAGCAGCAGGAGCGCGTCAACCGTTCCCTCGGCTCGGGCGTGGTCATCTCTCATGATGGTTATATCATCACGAACAATCACGTCGTGGAGAACGCCGAAAAGATCCGCGTGGCGTTCGAAGAGGATCGCGAGTACACCGCCGAACTGATCGGAACCGATCCGCGCACGGACATCGCCCTGATCAAGATCGAGGGCGATGATCACCCGGCCATCGAGCTGGGCGACAGCGATGCCTTGCGCGTCGGCGACCAGGTCATGGCCGTGGGCAATCCGTTCGGTGTGGGCCAGACCGTGACCCTGGGCATCGTCAGCGCGCTGGGCCGCAGCATCGGCCTGATCGACTACGAGGACCTGATCCAGACCGATGCCTCGATCAACCCCGGCAACAGCGGCGGCGCCCTGGTGAACATGTACGGCCAGCTGGTCGGAATGAACGCGGCGATCCTCAGTCGAAGCGGCGGTAGTCAGGGGATCGGTTTCGCCATTCCGACCTCGATGATCCAGCGCATCACCGCCGCCCTGAAAGCCGACGGTGAAGTCCAGCGGGCCTATCTGGGCGTTCTGCCGCAGGAAGTGACCCAGGCCATGGCCGACTACCACAAGATGAAGCGTCCGCGTGGCGTGTTGGTCGCGCAGGTGACGGATGATACGCCGGCGGCGAAGGCCGGTCTGGAAGAGGGCGACGTGATCCTCAGTGTCGATGGTCGTGCCATCAAGAACCCCAGTATGCTGCGCAACGTGATCAGCCTGTCCGAGGTCGGACACAAGGCCAAGCTGAAGGTTCTGCGCAACGGGGACGAGAAGAACTTCACGGTGAAGCTGGAGAAATTCCCGGACCTGGACAGCAATGGCGCGTTGCGACAGGACAACGAATCCGAAGAGGACGGGACCCTGGACGGCGTAACGGTCAGCGAGCTGACCAACCGTCTGCGTGTCCGCCTGGAACTGCCCGATGACGTGGAGGGTCTGATCGTCGCCAACGTTTCGCCGACGAGCAACGCCGCCCGCGCCGGTCTGGCCGAGGGCGACATCATCCAGGAAATCGGCGAACGCGAAGTCACCTCGCTGGGTGATTTCAAGAGCGCGCTCGGCCGCGACAAGGATCGGCCCATCTGGATGAAGGTCTACAAGCGCCAGCAGGGCCGAAGTTTGTTCATGGCGGTGGAACGCTAGAATCCAGGCGTTTGGTGGGAAAAGACACCGAAAAAGAGGCGGGCCCCGGGGCTCGCCTCTTTTCGTGAACTACAATGCCATCCAGTGGAGGGGGTTACTGGTGGGCCTCCATCCAGTTCTCGATCGCGCTCTCGTATTCGTGAAACTCCGCCGAAACGAATTCGCTTTCGATACCCAGATCCCATGCCTTGTTCATGGCCTCGACCACTGAGAAACCCAGATCCCAGGCCGCGCGATTCGCCGCTTCCTGTAGCGCGTCGACGCGCGAAAGCTCGAGGAACTTGCCGGCCATGACGCCCTGCCCGATCGTGACGACCGGATCGGCGCGGTTACTGCCGTGCACGGTCAATCGGTACTGTACCAGCCCCATCGCGACATCCGATTTTCCGTTCATGAGACCGCTGAGTACCGGGCCCAGGAACCAGGCCTGCATGATGGCATCGTTCACGTTCTCCAGCCGCGGCCCGTAGTACACGTTCTCGATCTCCAGGGTGATCTCGACCGGCTCCGTGCCCGGTTCGCCCGAAGGTGCGAAGACATTCCGAATTCTGTGGTAGCCATTCGTGTCGAATTCGGAGTGGCGCTCCCGGGTGCCGCGGAAGCGTACGAAACCATCGAGTTGCAGGACGACTTCGATCGCATGCTGCACGTACGCGGCATCGATGAGCGGATCGCCGACCTGGTCCAGGACCTTGAGTTCACGGATGCCGAAAACCGGCTCGTCGGCGCCGAACGCAGTGCCCCAGGACAAAAACATCAGCGCGAAACCACAGATCAGGACAGCTCGCATGTAGAACCTCCCACCGGAAAATCGATTGGTGATCCCGGAACGCTAGTTCTCCGGCTCATCGTAGAAATCGAGCATATCCACCGGCATCACGACCGAGGTCGCGATGTTGCCCATGTGAGCCATCAACCGCTTGTAGAACCGCAGAATCAACACGAGGCAGACCGCGTCGTTGGTCGACAGGGAGCTGGTCGTCAGTTCCCGGATCGTTGTCTCGCATTCGCGGCCGGCTTTCTTGGCCGATTTGATCACCTGGCCGGCGATCTCTTCGTCGCTTTCGGCGAAGCACTCGCGAGTCTTGTCGAACAGCGAAGCGATTTTCGCGGTCGGTTCGTTGAGGTACTTGCCGTACAGCTCGCGATCGACGTTGTCGGGCATCATGTCGGCGACCTCGTAGAGATTCTTGACGTAGTCGCCGATGCGCTCGCCATCCTTGACGACGTTCATGAAAATCAGGCCCGAGGGGATCTCGGCGCGCGAGCCCTGGATCGACAGGTGCGAAATCACGCGGCGGCGGATCTTGCGTTCCAGTTTGTTGATGCGGATGTCGCGGTCGTACAGCTCGGACTGGGGGTTGGCGTCTTCCTTGCCCTCGACGATCACGCCGCTGGTGTAGGCGAACATCAGCGAGCCCAGTTCCAGCATCTGGCCGATCCTGGCTACCGGCTCCTCGCTCCAGTCATCCTGCTTGAAAATATCCAGGAAAGATCCGAATCCCATGATTTCCTCCTCGCGGCGCTAGGCGCCCCGGATGAGTTTGTCCAGCAGAACGAATAGAAGCGGCATGACGAAAAACACGCCAATCATATACAGCACGGCATAGATCCGTCGGCGTGCCGTGGCTGCGGCCAGGGCGGTGGCCAGGCGGATCGGAATCCGGCGTAGCCAGGGAAACGGGTAGATGACCAGGATGCCCGATATATTGAACATCAGGTGCACGAGTGCCACGGTCAAGGCTTGCGGAGTGCCGGTCATCGAAGCCAGCAGGGCGGTCACCGTCGTGCCGATGTTGGCGCCCAGCGTTGCGGCAAAGGCGGCCTCGAGAGGCACGATACCGGCTCCAATCAGGGGCACCATCAGGCTGGTGGTGATCGAGGAACTCTGCACGCCGACGGTGACGAACAGTCCGATCGTCATCGCCGCGATGCCGCTCTCGCGCAGCTTGCGCGTGAAGGTACCCTCGGCTTTGGACAGCACCAGGCGCTTCAGCACCCGCGTCAGGAACGTCAACGCGAAGAAAATACCAACCAGGGCCAGGATCACCATGACCACCGTGGCGACACTGTTGGAGGCTCCGAGGTTGTCCGTCAGGAGATGTTGCGTCTCCTTGACCAGTGGTTTGACGATGGCCTTGATGGGATTGGGGTACTTCGTACCCTCGACACCGACCAGTACGGTGCTCAGCCAGGTCGCCGACTTCTCCAGGAAGTGCGTTGCCTGTTCCAGCGGAAAGAACAGCATGATGGACATGAGATTGAAAAAGTCATGCATTGTCGCGCCGGCGAACGCGCGCTGGAACTCGGAGCGGCGGTTCATCGACGTCATGGCCACCAGGGTGTTGGTGACGGTGGTGCCCATGTTCGCACCCATGATGATGGGAATGGCGCCGGGCACGGTCAGTGCGCCGCCGGCAACCATGCCCACCACGATCGAGGTCGTACTCGACGAGCTCTGGATCAGCGAGGTCGCCAGCAGGCCGACCATCAGGCCCAGGATCGGATCGGTCGTCGAGGCGATCAGCTGCTGGCTGAAACCCTTGCCGACGAGCTTGAAGGCGGCTCCGAAAAGGGCAATCGAGAAGAGGAAAATATAGAGCAGCGCCGCCAGGATCAGGACGTTCAGGACCAAGCCCAGGATCCGGGGCGAGGCCTCCGGTTCCTGATCAGGATTCAACAGCGGGTCAGTCATGGGACTCCAGGAGGAATGGAGACGCGGACCTGAAATCATCGGTCGCGCGGAAACCTACCGGGGAGCCGCACGAGTGTCAAGATCTCGTTGATTTTCGCGAAAATCCCGCGCCAATCGCTGATTTTGAGCCGATCTGCCAGCGGTAAGATTTTCCCGCTCACTCGCCGCATGGAGAACTTTTTTCCGGTCCTTTCGGGGTAGGATTGCAGGTTGCCTTCCGCCAAGCCCCGCGCCGCGCGCGATTCACCCCGAATTGTCGTGGAATCGACCGCGGTCCTCGTTTTGCAATGCAGGGGAAATCGGTTATGGTGAGGGACGTTCATTCTCACCCACCCGATCCCGAGGAGTCGTTCGAAGATGTCCATTCTCAAGGTTGCCCGCATGGGCCATCCCGTTCTGCGCCAGAAATGTGAGCCCATCGATCCCAAAAAGATCAAGGGGCCGGATGTGCAACGGTTGATTCGGGACATGTTCGAGACGATGGCGGAGTACCACGGAGTCGGACTTGCGGCGCCGCAGGTACACCAACCGGTACAACTGGTCATCGCCGGCGGCGAAGTCGACGACGAGGGCCGCACGAAGTTCCGGATCCTGATCAATCCGGAGATCACGGTTCTGGACGAGGACTCGACCTCGGGGATGTACGAGGGTTGCCTCAGCCTGCCGGGACTGACCGGCTGGGTCGAAAGGCCGGACCAGATCAAGGTCAAGGCCTATGACCACACGGGCAAGCAGATCGAATTCGAGCTCGAAGGCTATCCGGCCATCGTCATGCAGCACGAATGCGATCACCTGCAGGGAATTCTCTACACGGATCGCATCGAGGATATGACGAAATTCTCGTTCGACGAAGAGGCCCGGCGCTACCTGGAGCCGCAACTGGATGAGGATGAGGATGACGAGGAGGAACGCGGGGATGAGTAATACGACGCTGGCGAACATGGTCGAGAGCTTCAACCTGAGGGATTACGAGGGCGCCGTGCGCTACTCGGCCGAAGGCCTGGCCTTGTCCGAAGGACGCAATGAGGCCTTTTGGATGGGACTGAACGAGGCTTGCGAGGGCTACGCCCTGATCTCCGAAAGGCAGATGGCCCGCGCCGAGGCGAAATTGGTTGGGTCCATGGAAAAGCTGCGCAATTTCGGTTTCCGCTACGAGTCGTTCGAGGTGACGGCTGCTTTGGCCGCCATCCGGCTGGCCGTGGAAGAGGTCCGTGCCGTTCGTGCCGGCCGCAAGAAGATATTTGATGTGAGTATTGTACCGCAGCTGCGACTGGCCGCGAAGGCCGACGACTAGCGTTCGCACTTTCCGAACCCGACCGGGAGACGACCATGTCCGATGCCCGTACGCTCGCCGGCAAGACCCTCTTCATCACCGGCGCCAGCCGCGGCATCGGGCGGGCCATCGCCCTGCGCGCGGCCCGTGACGGCGCCCGTGTAATCGTCGCCGCCAAGACCACCACCGAGCATCCGAAACTACCCGGCACCATCACCGATGCGGCCGCCGAGATCGAGGCCGCCGGTGGGCGTGCGCTGGCCGTCAAGACCGACATCCGCTTCGAGGATCAGGTCGAGGCCGCAATTGCCGCGGGTGTGGCCGAATTCGGCGGCCTGGACATCGTCGTCAACAACGCCAGTGCGATCAGCCTGACAGGTACGCTCGAGACACCGATGAAGATGTACGATCGCATGTTCGACATCAACGCGCGAGGTAGCTACCTGGTGACGCAGAAAGCGTTGCCGTTCCTGCTCGAAGCATCCAATCCCCATGTGCTGAACCTGAGTCCGCCGCTGAATCTGGACCCGAAGTGGTTCGCCGGCCATGCGGCCTACACCCTGGCCAAATACGCGATGAGTGTGTGGGTGCTGGGCATGTCGGCCGAATTCGCCGATCGCGGCGTGGCCTTCAACGCCTTGTGGCCGTGCACGGCGATCGCGACCGCAGCGGTGCGCAATCTGTTGGGCGGAGAGAAGGTGGTCGCCGCCAGCCGGAAGCCTGAAATCATGGGCGATGCCGCGCACGCGATCCTGACCCGCGACGCCGGCACCTGTACGGGCAATTTCTTCACGGACGAGCAGGTGCTCGCCGAAGAGGGCGTGACCGATCTGGACCCGTATGCGGTTCGAGCGGGCGTGCCCTTGTTCAAGGACTTCTTTCTGGATTGATGTGCCGCAGCCCGAACCTGCAGGAGGAACCGGACGTGAACAAGACCAAGATCATCTGTACGATCGGACCGGCCAGCCGTAGCCCGGAAGTGCTCGAAGGCCTGATCGAGGCCGGCATGAACGTCTGTCGTTTGAATTTTTCCCACGGCACGCACGAGGAACACGCCGAGTTGATCGCCGATATCCGCGCCGTATCCAAGCGCATGGGGGCGACGGTGGCCATTCTGCAGGACCTGGCGGGTCCCAAGATCCGCACCGGCAAGATGGGCGCCGGTGAGATCGATTTGGTCGAAGGCGAACGCTTCACCCTGACCACTCGCGATGTACCGGGCGATGCGAAAGAAGTCGGTCTGACCTATGACGACCTGCCGCACAACGTACGCACGGGCGATACCATCCTGCTCGCCGATGGTGCCATGGAGTTGAAGGTCGAGTCGGCAACCCACTCGGATGTCCATTGCACCGTCATTGGCGGCGGCAAGCTGAGCTCGAACAAGGGCATCAATCTGCCCGACCGTTCGATCAACGCTCCGATCCTGTCGGCCAAGGATCGCTCCGATTTGGAATTCGGTCTGGCGCAGGGCGTAGACTGGATCGCACTGTCTTTCGTGCGCACGGCCCACGATGTACGGACCACCAAGAAGGTCATCGCCGAGGCCGGTAAAACGACGCCGCTGATCGCGAAAATCGAAAAATTCGAGGCTTTGGATCATATCGATGAGATCATCGAGGTTTCCGACGGCATCATGGTCGCGCGGGGTGACCTGGGTGTGGAGATTCCGCTGGAGAAGGTGCCGGCGGCGCAGAAGATGATCATCCGCAAGACGAATGCCGCTTCGAAGCCGGTGATCACGGCTACGCAGATGCTGAAATCCATGGTCGACAGCCCGCGCCCGACGCGCGCCGAAGTCACCGATGTGGCCAATGCCATCTACGACGGCACCGATGCGATCATGCTGTCGGAAGAGACCGCAATGGGAGACCATCCGGTCGAGGCCGTGCGCGTCATGAGCCGGGTGGCGGCTGACACCGAATCCAATCTCTCGTTCAAGACGTGGTCGCAGCGGTTCGAACAGGATGCCCGGTTGAGTCGCAAGAACGCCGTGGCCCATGCCGCCGTGGCGATGGCGAACGATCTGGGAGCCGGCGCGATCATTACCTGCACCAAGAGCGGATCGACGTCGCGTCGGGTGGCCAAGTACCGCCCTTCGCGCGCCCTGCTGTCGATGACGCCCAGCCCCGAGACTGCTGCGCGGTTGGCCCTGTCGTTCGGGGTGATCCCCGTGCTGATCCAGGAGGTCGACAGCGCCGAGGAACTCGAGCGTACGGTCATCGAACACGCGTTGCAGGACGGGCACGTCGGCCCGGGGCAGCCGGTGGTGATCACCGCAGGCATTCCTTTCGATGTGGAGGGGACGACGAACATGATCAAGGTCGCGACCGCGGAGTGGGAATAGTCCGATGCCGTTCGGGGAATTCGATGTTGGATGATGTCCTGGTCAGGGGATTGAAGATCGTTTTCTGCGGCACGGCGGCCGGCACCGCGTCGGCCCGGCGCGGCCAATACTATGCGGGACCGGGCAACAAGTTTTGGCCGGTCCTGCATCGTATCGGACTGACGCCACGGCAACTGTCGCCCGCCGAATTCCGGGACCTGCCGCAGTTCGGACTCGGCCTGACCGATGTCGTGAAAGAGCAGTCGGGCAGCGATGTGGAAATCGATTTCGCCCGGTCGAACCCGGCCTCACTTCGCACAAAACTCCTCGAGTTTCGACCCCGCATCCTGGCCTTCAATGGGAAAAAGGCGGCGCAGGTTTTTCTCGGCACCGCGCGGGTCGAATATGGCCTGCAGACTGAATCCGTAGAGTCGACGCTGCTCTTCGTCCTGCCCTCGACCAGCGGCGCAGCCAACGGATTCTGGGATGAAGGCTGGTGGGAAAAGTTGGCTGTTTCGGCTCGTAAATAAGAGAGTCCCCCAATTCCAGACAGTATGCCAAGGTGGCTCCCTTCCCCTCGTTGAAGGAGAGCCATGATGTCGAAATGATGAACCTTGCCGGCTTCCCGGCAAAAGGTCCACCTCACTCTGCGTAGGAGGGCTCCGCGCCCACCGGATTTGCAGAGGAAACAAGCATTCCAAGGAAACATTCTGCTGGCATTTTCGCCATATATTCGCTATATTGATTCAACCTCCCAGCGTACCGATTTCGAAAGGCCCATCATGAATAGTTTCTGCCCCGGCAAGCCTGCCGCCTTTGTCGATTCCTCCTTGAAATCCGCCCTGAAGACCATGGAGGACGCGAAGCAGAATGCTGTGCTGTGGTTCGGTGAGGTCCTCGATCGGGGGCTGTTTCGCCAGCTCGGTTACGCCTCGATCCACCAGTACGCCGCGGCCGAACTCGGCTTCTCCCACTCCCGCCTCGGCGACTTCCTGAGCATTTGCCGGCGCCTGGAAAAACTGCCGGCCGTGCGCGAGGAGCTCTCGGCCGGCCGTCTCGGTTACACCAAGGCGCGCGAAGTCGTGAAGGTGGCCGACGAGCACAACGAACGGGAGTGGGTCGAGGTGGCGCGCACGCGATCGCGCCGCGAACTGGAGCAGGCGGTGAAGCAGGCGAGACACGCGGCGAAAGTGATCGATGTGAAGCCGCTGTTGCCGGCGGAATCGCCGGGCCCGAAGGCCTCGCCGCCCGTGCGCGTCTCGCTGGAGATGTCCGCGACGCAGTTTGCGCGATACGAAGCATCGTGGGAGAAATTGCGGAAGTCGGCGGATCTGCCTGCCGACCGTGTCGAGGCGCTGCTTGCGGTTCTGGGCAGTTCTACTGCAGACGCGTCCCCCCGGGGGGATGCGCCGCCGGTACAGATCCACGTCCACGAATGTCCCGAATGCGGAAGTAAATCGGTGGTGACGAGCCGCGGAGAGCGTGAGCTGACGAACGCCGAGGCCGAGCAGGCGCTCTGCGATTGTCAAATCGCGACGGACGGCGCACCGAACCGCTCAGCGATCCCTCCGGCGACTCGCAGACAGGTTCTCGCACGCGCACGCCATCACTGCGAATTTCCGGGTTGCAATCATTCGCGTTTCCTGGAGATTCATCACCGGCTTCCTCGTTCTCGCGGGGGGAAGAACGATCCGTCGAATCTGATCACTTTGTGCAGTGCGTGTCATGCGCGGGTGCATCGGCATGATCTGAACATCGAGGTCGAGGCGGTACGACCCGTCGGCAGAACCGCGCAGCCTCACTTCTCGTTTTCTTCTTCCGATTCCGGTACCGCGAGGGGCTTTCCGGCCGGCAATACCTCCCGAAACACCACGCCGTAGATCTCCCACACCGTCACGAAGAGGGCGGCGACGATCGGGCCGATGATGAAGCCCAGGATGCCGAACATCAACAGGCCGCCCATGGTGGACAGGAAGATCAGCAGGTCGGGCATCTGTGTATCCTGGCCGACCATCCGCGGGCGCAGGAAATTGTCGATGCTGCCAACGATCGCGCCGCAGAAGAGAGCCAGGCCGATGCCCTTCGCCCACGACCCTCCGGCCATCAGGATGATCGAAGCGGGCACCCAGATCAGGCCGGTGCCGACGCCGGGAATGACCGAAAGTACGACCATCAGCGCGCCCCAGAATACGGCGCTGGGAATGCCCACGACAGCAAACGCCAGACCGGCCAGTCCCCCCTGCAGGGCACCGATTACGGCAGTGCCTTTCAGCGTGGCGCGAGTCACGGAACCGAACTTTTCGATCAGGCGTCGTTCGTCGTGATCCTCCAGTGGCAGGTAGTACAGAATCTTATCCAGCAGGCGCGCGCCGTCGATGAGGAAGAAGTACATCGAGTAGAGCATCACCGAGAGCATGAAGAAAAAGTTCAGTGTGCCCGAGGTCGCCGCGCTCAGGGACGAAACCAGGAAACCGCTCAGGGCTCCGATGCCCTGGCCGGCCTTCTGCAGGATGTCGTCGCGGTACGGGGCGACCCGGTCATACAGCGGCTGCGTCTCCAGCCAGGTCACGATCTGGTCGGGATTCTCGATCTTGTCCTGTACCCAGGGAGTGATCGAATCGGTGACCTTGATTGCCTGGGCGGTAACGACTCCCAGCAGGGCGCCCAGCGGCACGATGATCAATAGAACGATGATCAACAGCGTGACGAGCGAAGCGGCCGTGGGCCGGTCGCCGAAGGAGCGCCGCAGGCGTTGGTACATCGGCTGTACCAGCGAGGCAAAGATGCCCGCCAGCAGCACGGCCATCAGGAACTTGCCGATCATCGTGAAGAAAACCGTCGAGATGGCGACCACCAGGAGCAGCAGGACGATCTTGCTGGTCATCGAAGAGTTCATCACCATTCTCCGGCGTATTCGGGAGTAAAGGGCAGGTCCTCTTGTGCATTCCAGCCCCATTGAAGGCCCAGGATCTGGCGGATGTGCAGCAGATCGTGACCGGCCCACGATGCCAGAAGGTCGCCGGCGCGCAGAGTGCCCAGCAGAGGGTGCTCATAGGCATTCTCCCAGGCGGGATCCTGCAGCGACTCGAGCCAATGCAGGGATGCGGTGCGCTCGGCCAGAAAATCGGCCAACACGGCGCACCATTCCTGGCGGGCATAGCTGCGTTCGATCACCCAACCGGGCGGGTCGATGCCGGGCCACGGCTGCGACGGATCTTCGAGTGTAAGGCGCAGGCGGTGCCGAAAATCCTCGCGCTCCTCATCGCGCAAATGGCACATCACTTCCAGTAGCGACCACTTGTCAGGCGCGGGGCGCCACAGGGCCTGTGCGGGTGAAACAGCGTCGAGGATGCGGGGGAACAACTCGGCCTGGGTGGCCAGGCGTCGGATCAGGGCGCTGCCGTCCATGGTGCCTCCTGTCATCGTTTCCGTACTTGCTTCGAGCATGCCCGAAGAGATCAGGGCTGTCAATCGAGCGTCCATTTCCATTGGCAGATGGGGCTCGATCGCGTAGTTTGTGCCGCATACAATCCCCAATTTCACCGACCGAAGGAGAATCCCTTGGCAGATCTCAAAGCCGTCTTCGAAACCTCGCGCGGCACGATCAACGTCACCCTTTTCGCCGACAAGACCCCGATGACGGTGGCCAATTTCGTGAACCTGGCTCAGCGTGGATTCTACGATGGGCTGACGTTCCATCGCGTGATCCCGGATTTCATGATCCAGGGCGGCTGCCCGGAGGGGACCGGTACCGGAGGTCCGGGCTATCGGTTCGCCGATGAATTCGACGACTCGTTGAAGCACGAAGGCTCGGGCGTCCTGTCGATGGCCAATGCCGGACCGGGCACCAACGGCAGCCAGTTCTTCATCACGCATGTGGCCACGCCCTGGCTGGACGGCAAGCACAGTGTCTTTGGTCGTGTGGTCGGTGCCGCGGACCAGGAAGTCGTCGACGCCGTGGAGGGCGGTGACGAGATCTCCAGGATTTCCATCGAGGGTGATACCACGGCGTTGCTCGAATCGCAGGCCGAGCGGGTTGCCGAGTGGAATGCGGCTCTCGACGGATAGTGGCGTATGAGCAACTTGTCCTTCGGTGATTTCATGGGTGGCCTGGCGCGTCTGATCAGCGCCAGGCCTCGCATTCCCCGCTCCCTCGAGGGCAACGAGATGCTCGCGACGCTGCTGCAACGCCGCAGCGTTCGTTCCTTCACCGAGCAGTCAATCGACGAAGACGCCTGGGCGGCAATCCTCGAAGCCGGCCGTCTGGCCCCTTCGACGGTGAATCTGCAGACCTGGAGTTTCGCCTGCTTTACAGCGGACCAGTGGCGAGCCCATTTCGATACTCCGATCCCGATGCAGGCTCAGCGCGGTATGGTCATCCTGGCCGATACGCACCGCATGCGCCGCGCCCTGCCCGACTTCCCCGAAGCCGACCTGTGCGAGTACACCCTGGCGGTGATGAACGCTTCGTTGGCGGCGATGAATATGACGGCGGCGGCCGAGGCGTTGGGCCTGGGCTCAGTTATGTTGTCCGAGACGGGAAGGACGGGATTCTACGACGCGAAGCACCTGACCGCGAAACTGGAGCTTCCCGCTCACGTGGTGCCGATCATGAGCATCGTATTCGGGTATCCGGCCGGTAAAGCATCGGTGATGCCGCCCAAGCTGCCACTCGAGGCGGTCGCCTTCACTGGAGCTTATCAGGAAGCTTCGCAGGAGACCCTGAATCGCTGGCGCGATGAAATGCGGGCCGGCTATCAGGCCACCCATGGCGGCGAGCGATTCGAGGCAAAGTTGGCCTACTACCGCGGTCGCATCGACGAGGCCGAAAAGAACCTGCACCGACTCGTGCATCCGGACGACGAGAGCTAGGGCGCTTTCTTCAACGCCTGACGCGCCATCGCCAGGTTCTTGACCGGATCTTGCCAACCCGGCTCCAATTCCATCGCCAGTTCGAAGTAGGAAATCGCTTCCTCGAGTCGTCCCTGCTGCGCCAACAGGACGCCGGTGTTGTTGGCGTTGGTCGCATCCGGTTGCAGGCCGAGAGCCTGTTTCCGCTTCGCAACGGCTTCGTCGATGCGGCCGGCCTTGGCCAGCAGCTTGGCGTAGTTCGTCAGGTAGAGCGTCTTTTCGGGCTGTTGGCGCAGCGCCTCGAGAAACGCTTTCTCGCCTTCCTCGAAGCGGCTCTGGATCCCGTATGCAAAGCCCAGGTTGTTCCAGGCTCGATCATGGTGCGGCTGCAATTCGATGGCGATTCGGTACTGCTCGATTCCCTCGTCGAGTCGGTTTGCCTTCGAATAGGCCAATCCCAGGTTGTAGTGGATCTTGGGCGAACCGGGCCCCGACTCGAGCGAGTACTCGTACAGCGAAATCGAGTCACTCCATTTTGCCACCAGCGTGCGCGCCGGAAGGATCAGTAGCAGCGCCAGCGCGAAGCAGATTCCGGGCAGGAGCCAACCCGGGCCGTGCCGCCGCTGCCGCCACGCTTCGTTCAGGTCCTGAGCTCCGTAGGCCAGCATGATGAAGATGCCGATCAGTGGGACGTAGGTGAAGCGGTCGGCCATCGCGTGCGTTCCGAAGGGCACCAGGCCGATCATCGGTACCAGCGCACCCAGGAACAGTAGCCACCCCATCAACAGATAGCGCCGGCGGCGCCAGACCGTCATCAACGCGGTCAGCAGGATCAGTACCACGACCGCCAGCCCGACCTGTCCCGCGGAAAGCGGTGTTCCCCCGGACATATTCGGATGCGGATACAGGATCGAGTGGCCCTGCGGCCAGAAAGTCATCTCCAGATATCGGAGGTAGCTGTATGCGGCGTTGGCCAAGCGATCGCCGAGGCTCACGGTCTCGACGTTGCCCAGAGCGCCGGCCTGCAGATGCACGCGGTAGGCGATTCCACTGGAAATCAGCGCCAGTACTGCGAAAGGAATCTTTTCGGTGATCAGTCGGCGCAGCGGCCGTCGTGGCATCGCAGGAAGAATAGAAGTCGCACCTTCGCCGCCCTCGCCCATCCGGCCCATCCGACCCATCGGCCACCAGTCCAGCAACAGCATCACCCCGGGCCAGACAACCAGCAGGGGTTTTGCCATCAGGCCGAGGGCCATGGCCAGGATCGACACCGCATACATCGCTCGCGAATCGGAACGTGCGAACCGCACGTACGCCATCAGTGAGATCAAGCCCCAGAAGACGCTCAGCACGTCCTTGCGCTCGGTGACCCAGGCCACCGATTCGACGTGCAGCGGATGGATCGCGAACAACAACGCCACCGCTGCGGCCGGCCAGGCCGCACGCGTCAGGAGGAACAAAAGGAAGTACAGAAGGATCGTATTCAGCAGATGCAGCACCAGATTGTGCACGTGGAAACGGCCGGGATCGAGTTCCTCACCGGTGGCATCGCTCATCAAAGAGAGCCAGGTCAGCGGCTGCCAGACCGCCGATTCGGTGGACGTGAAGGCCCAGTGGATCGAGTCCGCGCCCAGCCCGCCGGCTACCTGCGGGTTTTTCACGATATAGTCTTCGTCGTCGTAGTTGATGAACTTGAAAGTGTGGACCTGGGCAAATACGGCGCAGGTGGCCACGACCAGCAACAAGACGATCGGCAAATGTCGGTTCATCGTGCTCTC
>JANTGJ010000041.1 GCA_024762975.1 Candidatus Krumholzibacteriia bacterium | reverse complement strand
GGACCTGGCCCTCGAGGCGGCATCCTCGGGATACGATCCCGGGCCGGACGCCCAATTCCTCTCATTCACGCTGGTCATGTCGCCCCTGCGAGGACGGCGCATCGCAACCGGCAGCGATGAGTACACAGCGGAGGAAACCTCATGACGTTCTTCGGACTGGAAATCATCACCCTGATTCTCCTCCTCTACTTCGGCATCATCGGCCCGGTGCTGGGAATGCGCGACATGCGCAAACTGGTGGCGGCAGTGGCGGCCGGACACACCGACGCACGTGCGCGCTGGTACAAGCACACCATCGTCTACTTGTGGGGGGCTCTGGTCGTCGGCCTCGGTGCCTGGCTGCTTCTGGGTCACGGGGTCGTCGAAATCGGCTTGTGGCCCTTCGCCAGTGGCTGGCAGTGGCTGGCCTGGGTCGTCAGTTTGGCACTTTGCGCCGTGTTGGGTTTCGTCTCGGCGCGCACCATGGGCCGACCCGACGAGCTGGCCTCGGTGCGTAGTCAACTGGGCGATTTGACGGCGATCGTCCCCCACACGAACAACGAGTTGCGACTCTTTTACGGTGTGTCGATTTCGGCCGGCATCAGCGAGGAAATCATTTTTCGCGGATTGATCATGGCGCCGCTGGCGGCTGCCTGGGGTGTCGTCCCGGCTGTCCTGGTGTCATCGATCGTGTTCGGCCTGAGCCACACCTACCAGGGCGCATCCGGAGCGCTGCGGTCCTCCCTGGTCGGCCTGGTATTGGCACTGAGCGTGGTATTCACCGGCTCGCTGTATGCTGCGATCATCCTGCACGCGATCCTGGACATGACGCAGGGCCAGATGGCGCAGGCCGCCCTGGCCTCCGGCAAGGACGCAGCACCCGAGGCCATCGAGGCGATAGGTCAGGGCGCGACCACCTGAAACGCCTCGACACAGTCGTGCTCCGGACCGGCGCGTTGGGAATCGACATTGTGGTAGTGCACGACCAGGCCGGGAAAAAGATCGGCCACGGCTTGCACGTAGCCCTCGGCCCAGGCCCGGCAATAGATGTAGCAGATCTCCCGATGGGCGACGGGCTTGGTGAATTCGGCGTCGATGGTCAGGCATTGCTTGCAGGCGCGGGTACACAGGAAAACGGTATTGTCCTCGACCCAGATTTCGGGCATGGCGCCGCCGCGGTCATCAAAGAATCCCTGCAGCCAGACGCGGACACCATCGACAGGGTCGGCGGCGAATTTTTCGCGAGAGAAATCACCAGTTTCCAGCAGGCGGGTCAGTCGCCCCACGCCCTCACCATACCCCAGCGCCAGGTACTGCCGGCGCAACACCGGCCAGGCCAGATCGCCGAATTCGGCATGCAACGCATTTACCGCGCTCAGATCGCTCAATTTCGCGGACAGATTCGTTGCCTGCAGTCCCTGCTTCGCATTTTCCATATCCGACTCCTGGTGCCTCGAATCAGGTGCTCGCCTGGTGACAAACGCCGTCGCACGGAAGCACAGGACCGCCGGCAGCCCCACCACCGTTTTCAATCCTTCATCGAAGTGCGCGATACCTGTCTGCGAAGGCAAAACAAAACAGCGTGTCGACCGCCAAGGCGAAGAACGCCGGATAGGCCTCGTAGTAGATCCGCCATTCATCCAATTGGCCAAGGAACATTCCCGACACTGCGATCGGAACTACGGTCCACAGCAACGCGGTACGCATCAGCGCCGGTTTCTCGCTCCAGCGAAATCCAGCCAACAGAGCCAACACCGCCACATTGACCAACGCCGTCAGCGTCCAGCCTCGAGTCAGCCAGCCGATGTTGTGGGCCATCGAGAACTCGAACGCACTACCTGCGTTGCCGCGATAGCCCCAGGCGATCCCGCCACGCACCAGCAGCCACCACGCTCCCAGCCCCAACAACAGAGGCAATCGCTCGCGCAATTCGCCTCGTTGCCGGGCATCCCATGCCGCGATCGGCAGCAACAGCACCGCGGTCTCCTTGTTGAGACATGAAATGATGAATACGACCGCAAAGGCAATCCAGCGTTCATGCCACAGGAAACGCAGGGCCAGGGCGAAGAGCAGCATCTGGGGAGGGTCGTACACGAAGGAGGTATACCACCAGAAGGCCGGTAGGATCAGCAAGGCACCGGCGGCCAACAGCGATCGATAGCGCAGGGTGGCCGGCAGGTCACCGGTGTCGAGCGCCAGTCCGGCCATCGCATCGGCAAAGAACACGAAGCACAGCCACATCAGCAGGCATGCGAAGAGATACTCGAACGTCCCCCGCGTTTCCCAGTGGAAACGGGCGAAGAGGCGTCGAAGCGGGAGTTCCCGTTCGACGAATTGTCGCAACGACTCCTGGGCGTCAGGAGATACCGCCGAACGTACGACCCGCACGGCGGCCGGCAGGAGCGCCCGAGTCACGTACGGGCGGTGCGCGGTGCCGTCGACCATCTCGAGAAACTCGCTCGCGAAATAGTCGTTCAACCCGGAATGGCGATCGGTCGGAGACACGAATCCGACCAGTACAAAGAGCGACACTGTCGCCAGAAGAATCCAGTACAGTGTGCGGGTCACCCTTGAAATCCTCCCCAGGCCTCGACGTCGAACCGGTTCGTGTGCGATTGTACCCTCACGGCCGGATCATTGGCCAGTTCAGCTTGTGGCCCGGCCATCATCCGGGCGAAGCGTGACCGGGATTCTGCCGGAATCGTACACCCGATGCCTGAACTCGGAGTAGGAGAAAGAGGATGAGACCACGACTTGCAATCGTGACCGGATGCAGTTCCGGAATCGGTCTCGCGCTGACACGCGAAATGCTGTCCAGCGGATGGCAGGTACTGGGTATCGCCCGTCGCAGCGCAGGCATCGAGCACGACGATTTCACGGAGCTCGCCCTGGATCTGGCCGATTCCGAAGCGCTGCGCCGGGCCGCCGCCCAGGACATCGCGCCGCTGCTGCAGCGCACCGAAAACGAGCGGGTCGCGATCGTCAACAACGCAGCGACCATCGGATCGTTGACGCGACTGAGCGACACGGATCCGGCACGGCTCACCCGGCTGTTTGCCGTCAACACTACGGCGCCCATCTTCCTGGCCGGCCAGGCGGCGAGCCTGGTCCCGGAAACGGTGAAACTGCGGATCGTAAACATCTCATCCGGAGCCGCCCACAGCCCGTTCGCCGGACTGGGAGACTACAGTGCAACCAAGGCCGCGTTGCGCCTGGCCGGTCGCACGCAGGCGCTCGAACTGGAAGAGGCCGGCCGCACTTCCGCTCAGGCCGCCGTCTTCAGCTTCGAACCCGGGGTCGTAGCCACCGACATGCAGATCCGGGCCCGCGAGGCCGATCCCGCGGTCTTTCCTGCCCAACCGGCATTTCAGGATTTTCACGAACGGGGATTGTTGCATCCGCCTGAAGCGGTCATCGGCGAGATTCTCGCCTTTTGCACGGGAGATCCCGTCCTGTCGTTTACCGAAAGTCGCTTCGGCAGCTAGCTCCACCCGCTGGATATCGTGTTTTCCGGCTCCGTCAAGACGGCAAAAAGCGGCGACCTCTCGGCCCCCGCCTTTACCCGTCCCGAACCGGCAGGGGATCAGCTGCTCGGGGGTGCCCCGAATTCGTTCTGACCCGGTTGGCCTTCCTGGATGTAGAAATAGAGCAACACGAGCCAGCCAACAAACGGCACGAAGCTCACCAGAACCCACCAGCCACTGCGTCCGGTGTCGTGCAGGCGTCGAACCCCCACACCGAGACTCGGCAGTAGAACGATCAGACTGAAAAGCCAGGAAAGAGCCCCCAACAACATGCCCAGCATACCGTCGACGGCGCTCAGGACCAGAGTGATTCCCATATTGACCAGCAGGAAGGTCCAGGTTTCACGGCGGCCGGCCCGTCCCTCGAAAACTGCATACTTCTTGAACGTCGCAATGTATTGTTCCAGGATCTGCTCCACTGTGTCCTCCTCGTTCCGGGATGATTGACCAAGGATCTAGAGAATACCCGGTCGTTCCTGTTCCAACCACCAGAAAGCCGCCACGACCAGTGCGTTCGTAATTTCGCCCGAAACAATGCGTGCACGGATCCCCGCCGCCGGCTCGACGACCACCTCGATATCCTCCCCCGCGTCCAACTGTTGTTCCCCGACGCGCTCGCAGTTTTCCAGCAGGAAGGTCGAACAGAGATTGTCCAGGAATGCGGGATTGGGATGGACCACACCCAACAACTCGGGCGCATCACCTGCGAAACCGGTCTCTTCGCGTACTTCCCGTGCCGCGGCAGTGGCCGCATCCTCGCCCGGATCCACCATGCCACCCGGAATTTCCAGGGTGAAGTCGCGCCGTCCATGCCGCCACTGCCGCACGAGCACGATTTCATGACCCGGTGTCAACGCGATCATATTCACCCAGTCGGGACAGTGCAGGCGAATGTATTCGGCTTCCCGATCAGTCCGGGGTGAATGGACCGTGTCGGCGGTGACATCGAAAATGCGGGTCTCCAGCAAGGTGCGGCTCACCGACGATTTCCAGGGACGCAGAGCCATGTTACCCCTCCTGATGATCGGTCGATCGCTTGGGTGTTCCCTGCGAATCGTACTCTGTGGCGACCGTTGCGATGTTGCTTTTCCGGACACGACTCATCGTGTCTCCCGGGCGGCGTGTGCCGCTGCATTCGCCAGCAAATCATCCAGCGCCTGCACCGTGCGCCGCCGGAACGACCAGGCCAGCAGCGGGCCAATGATCAGCCAAAGGCCGACACCGATCATCCCGGCCCAGCCGATGGACATCCGATCGTCCCCGTTGGCGATCATCGGCGCCAGCGACAGACCGGCCCACAGGATGATCGGAAAGAGGATCACGAACAGCGCCATTCGCTTCACGCCGCCCAGCACGGCCTGCAGGCGCAGTACACCACCCACAGCGCGCAATTCAATCTCGGTGGCTCCGCGCAGCGGATTTTCCCTGGAACTGCGCATGCCACGCCCCGCCCAGACACTGCGACTGGCACCGGATTCCACCAGACGGAAACCGTTCGGCATCAGCGTCTGCTCGATTGCAGCGAGTGCCGCCTCGCTGTCACCGCGGTAGGTCAGTTCGGTCTCATAGCGCATTTCCACTCCAGCTTCGATTATTGGGCCAGGATCTCTTGCTCGAAAGCACCGAATACCTGCTCGCCCCCCGCTGCCGACTCCGTGGCTCTGCAGTACGCGGCCCAGCGCACACGGTCTTGGCTCTATTCGTCTCGATGCACCGTATCCATCGAGAATGCAGGCATACAGACGGCAATGTACTCTGCGCCGCCTTCCTCGGGCGAGCCGTACTGTACCCACTCGCCCGCCGAGACGATGACCGCCTCACCCGCGTGCACATCCAGTTCGCGATCGCTCAGCTTCAGACGCAGCATGCCTTTCAACACGACCGTGTACTCGTCGAACTCCGGTGTCTGTCCTGGTTCGACCCAGCCCTCGGGACTTTTCATGTGCGCGATACTGGTGGCGTCGGTGCCACTGTTGACCCGCCCGACATACTCCTGGATCAGTTTGGGCGGCGTGCCGGCTGCTTCGATCACGGTGGGTTGCTGAATGTGCCGAGCCATGGGTATTCCTCGATTCCTGGTTGGATCGCGATTTCAGTCTCTGCGCTCGTCGGCCATCGCCAGAATCGCCTGTACGGTGCGCCAGTTGCGGCCGGTAACACTCACGCCGAGCGCGGCCTCAACCGCCGCGGCCAGTCGTGACCGCCCGATACCGTCAGGCGCGTGCAGATAGAATACGCGATCGACGAGTTTGAATTTTTCTCGATTGCATCGCAGGTCATTCAATTGATCAAGATCAGGTGCATCGGGTTCACGATCCAAAAAACTCAGGTGAAGTGACTTCGGTTCCTCTTCCGCATCAGGAAACGGATTCTCCGCGGCAGCCGAGGCCATCGCATCGCGGGTCAGCACCTGGACTTGCGGAACAAAACCGTGCGCCTCGCCAATCGCATGGCCGATCCTGCTGTTCAGCCCTTCCACCCCGTCGGGTGATTCGAATACGGCATTTCCGCTCTGCACATAGGTGCGAATTCCCAACAAACCCAGGTTCGCGAGAATCTCGCGCAGTGCCTGCATCGGCAATCGGTTCCTGCCGCCCACATTGATCCCCCGCAACAGGGCAATGTAGGTTGCGACGGAATTCATGGTACCTCTCCTCGGTTGGGACGGAGCTGTGCGGCACATCCGAATCGGATCACCGAAAAAGCGGGTTCGGCGATCGAATCAGCTGAATCCGCCCAATGCCCACAGAACCAGAATCATACTGACCAGCGCGAGAGCTGAAGTTGCGATTCCCGACGAGCGAGAGCGTATCCAGCCACAGAGTCCGACGCTCGCCAGCAAGGCAATCACCCCCACACCGAATCCCAGTGTACTGACGACTCGCGCCGTTTCGACGGAGGCACCTTCACGGACGTTGATCGGAACATCGGGATGCAGCACCGTCGTCAACGCTACCGAAGCGATGACCGAGACAATAAAGCTGCAGGCAGCCGCCGCGGACGACCCGATGACCCAGGAAGCAACGCGCCGTCCCGAACCGACCAGAAGCAGCGTCGCCAGGAAGGTCGCAGCGAACCCGCCCAGGAACGCTCCCAGGAAGGCCATCTGCCGTGCCAGTTCCGTCAGGTAGGTACTCGGTAAGGGTTGCATTGATGAGGTCCTCCACTGCGATTCGGCTCAGCTCGGTTCCGTACCGTTCCGAACCCAGTACAACAAACACCAGTTCATGTCCGGTCGCGAATCCCCGTCAGCAGTTCCGGCTTCAGTCCGGCCGGCGTAGTCCTGTGCAGGCGCAGACGGCTGCATCGATTGAAGGCCAGGAACAACTCGAGTTCCCGGTCCAGCGCCCCCAGCAGCGCGTCGATTCTCGTGACCGAAGGCTCCAGAGCCAGATGATGGATGTGCAGGAGCGCTTCGTTCCTGTCGGCCTTGCAGTCCATGCGCGCTACCAGCTTTCCGTCCCACAGGAGGGGCAGGCTGAAGTAGCCGTACTGCCGCTTGGGACCCGGTACATAGCATTCGATCTGGTAATCGAACCCGAAGAGGGTTTTCATGCGGCGGCGCTGGATGACCAGGTTGTCGAATGGCGAGAGAATCTTCAACCTGCTGCGGGCCAGGGGCCGCCCGAGCAACTCCAGTGTGGACGGTAGTACATAGTACTGTTCGCCGGCAACGCGAATCAACCGCAACTCTCCGGCTGCAAGCATTTCGTCCAGGGTCGCGGCAATTCGCGGCTTCATTCCCTTCATCAGGTAGGCGATCTCTGCCGGTTGGCCCAATCCGTTGGCACGCAGGTAACGAGTGATCAGGAATCGAGCCTGCTCTTCCGGTCCGGGCAGGGTCGTATCGCATCCTTCGGGCAACACCCGCTCTGTCAGGTCGTAGACCTTCTGAAATCCCACACGGCGCGGCACCATCAGATCACCCTGCATGAACAGATACTCCAGAGCGCGCTTGGCCGGTTTGGTATGCCATTCGCCGGTCTTCTTGCCGGTATGCTCGAAGTCCCGCGCCATCAGGGGGCCTTCGTCGGCAATCCGCTGAAGCACCTGCTTCATCAATCCCGGATCACGCTCGTACCAATGATCCTGATCGCCACGGGCCAATGCTTGCTTGCGTGGCAAGCTGTACCGGTAGTCGCGAAACGGCAGGTAGGCGGCGGCGTGGGACCAGTATTCGAAGACCTGTTTCTCGGCCAGCAACTGATCGAGATGTGCGGTCCGATACCGCGGATTTCGATTCCACAACGTATGATGATGGGCGCGCTCGACGACCGAGATGGTATCGATCTGAACGTAGCCCAGGTGTTCGATCGCCGTCAGCGTGGCGGACTTCGCAGAACCGGCCTGTTTCGCCGGCGGCACTCTTTGCGAGAGTAGGACGAGCTTTCTGGCCTGGGAAACCGGGAGTGAATCCTTCACGGGATGACTACTCTCCCTCTCGATCCGGATTCGCCAGGCGTGCCAGGGGATCGCCCGTAATCCGGAACACCGCCCACCCCTCCAGGGGCCGAGCACCCAGACTGCGATAGAACCTGATGGCCGGTTCGTTCCAATCCAGAACCGACCACTCGAAACGCCCACAGTCGTTTCGCACGGCGATCCGTGCAAGGCAGGACAACAACGCGCGCCCGATCCCCTTGCCTCGCAGCTCCGGCAGCACGAACAGGTCTTCCAGATACAGCCCCCGCCGACCCAGGAATGTCGAAAAATTGTAGAAGTACAACGCGAATCCCGCCGGCTCGCCGCGATACTCCGCGAGCACGACTTCCGCCGCCGGACGATCCCCGAAAAGCGACCGGCGCAGCGTCTCCGGCGAGGCCACCACTTCGTGAGCGAGTTTTTCGTATTCCGCCAGACCCCGAATGAACTCGTATACCAGATCCACGTCTTCGCTGGTTGCAAAACGCAGATGTAGATCCGGGTTCGACGTGAGGAATAAATCCTTCATCGGGGCTCCGTTCGGGTTGATGCAAACGTTGATCTCAAGACAGGCTCCGGCGGGTCGGCAATCGGATCGGCCGGCTCGTTGCAACCCACGAACCAGCAGATCGCCGGCAACAATGCATACGACAAATGTAGTCGCAACGAACAGCACCTCTCGCGCAGAGTCAAACGAAACGATCATCCGAACGTTTGCCCTGAACATTCCTGCTTACCTGTTCGAGCCAGCCGGTTCGCACCTCGACCTGTGCGTCGAAATCCGGTACGAACGGCTTGATGTCCAGAAGCGGCGTTCCGTCCAGAACATCGACTCCCACGACGTGGAGAATCCGACCTTCGACTCTCTCGAGTCGGACAACGGACAGGCCGATGGAATTCGGTCGTTTGGGAGCTCGTGTCGCGAATATACCCCGTGGATTTACATCCAGGAAGGGAACGACCTTCAACTCGAAGCCACTGCTGCGATGGAAGTGGTAGAGAAGAATGATATGGGAAAACCCGTCGAGATCCTGCAGGCCTTCCCGGTAGGGAGCAAGGACCTCAACCGTGCCCTTGACTGCGGCAGCGCCCGCAGGTTGAATCGGCATCCCTTCGCGATCACTGAAGGGGCTGCGAATCGTTCCTATCGGTGTAAATTCCATGATTTCCCCTGTCTTGCATCTCCGTTGCACGGCCAATCACTTCATTGGGTCGGACGGTGGCTCCCACAGTTCCACCCGGTTTCCGTCGGGATCCATCACCCAACCGAATTTTCCGAATTCCGATTCTTCTGTTTTCGAATCGACGTCACAGCCTTCAGTTCGCAGTGCATTCAGAATACCGTGCAGGTCTTCGACGATGTAGTTCACCATGAACGGGGCCCGGCTGGGTGCGAAATTCGACGACGAGTCATCGAATACACTCCAGATCGTTGCCCCATCGGTTCTCGAGCTCTCGTCCGTATTCCACTCGAACTTCACACCGCCCCAGTCCTGAATCTCCATTCCCAGGTGCTTTCGATACCAGGCCTTCAGCGCTTCGGGATTCCGGGACTTGATGAATATTCCGCCGATGCCGACAACACGTTTCATGGGACCCTCACGATGTGGGCAACGGAGCTGCACAATCCCGTGCGGCCCACCTCACCCGATGGAGTTGCTCAGTTTTCGGCCAGCAGCCTGCCCAATCGCTCCGATACCACTTTTTGCGACGGAACTCCGCCGGGGTACAAGCGTCACATCGGCGTAGCGGCTGCCGGTTTGCTTCGTCCAAACAGATCCTCGTCGTTCACCAGCACGGTGGGAGTTCCATAGCCGGTCCGAAAGTCGTCTGGTGCCAAATCGCCCAGGTCCACGGTCGCCACGGATGCGGCAATTCCCATTTCCCCCAATGCGGATTCCAGATTCTTCCACATCGTCGGCGACTTCGGACAACCGGCGCGGGTCAAAAAAGTGATTCCGATGGAACTCAGATCATCACCCTTCTGCGACTGGACATCACAGGCAACCATCGAAGGCAACACGATGCCCAGGACGACAAGCCATGAAAACCACCTGACCATCATCCGCTTCATCCTCTTTCCTGCTGCACACGAGGCCACCTGTACGAGCATCATTGCCGGCGGAAGCGAATCGCATATACCGGCGATCCTGACAAAAACCGTCCTCTACAAACCAGGATGAAACCGATTTCGCGCATGGCTTGAACATTCGGATGAAGACCCTCTCGCAGTCCTTTCCCTGCAAACGCCAACAACCGAATGTCGGTTACAGGGCCTCAATTGCCGGGATAGTACCATTGCATCACCGCCGGGGCCACGGACCGATAGATCGTATTGTGTCGCAGGTCGGGTCGGGGTTCGTATTTCAATCGTACACCGGAATTTCCCGACCTTCGTATTTCCTCGACCAGGCGAGAAACCTGGGGCGCGATATCCGCTTCGTTGGCCGAGGTAAGATAGAGATCCACGTCGAGATCCCGAGCCTGGTTCAACCTGTCAAACGCCTTCTTTGCCAGACCTTCATCGTTCCACCAGATGCTGGGACTGATCGCTATGTACGTATCGAATAGCTCCGGTTCCAGGAAGAAGGTTTCCACGATAAACAATCCGGCTGCCGACTCACCAATGATTCCTGATTCATCGGTTACCCGGTAGCGTGAATGGATTTCGGGGATCAACTCCGTCGAGATAAAACGCCGGAAGTCTGCTGAACCACCCACCACCGGTGCCACATCCCTGTCTTTGGCCACCGATGTCGGGCCGGTCATATCGCGCCTTCGTTCGGTATTCTCGATACCGACCAGGATGAGGGGTTTCATTTCTCCGCTGCGTATCTTGGAATCCAAGGTATTCGCGATGTGCGGAAAATCCTCATGAACACCACCATCCGGCATATACAATACCGGGAAAGCGTCCTCTCTCGGCGCAGAATATTCGGGCGGCAGGTATACATTGATCACCCGCGTTTCGCTCATGACTTTCGATTCGATATTGAAGGTCTCGTGTGGTGGCGCCGCCTCTTGTACGGCGCTGGAACATGCTCCCAGGACCAGGATCACAGCAACGAGCGCACCGGTTCCGGCTCGCGAAATGAAAGAATTCAATGTTTCACCTTTTTCTATTTGGATTCAGTTCTGGGTCAACCAAAGGACCGAGTCGGGGTTGAAGCCCCGACTCGGTACATCCCAGCCACCCTACTCGTTCTTCACCGCATACTCAAACACCGCTTCCAGGGCCGGATCGCGCCCCATCAGGAAGTCCCGCCAGGAAGTCTCCACGGCAATGTCCGGCAGGAGTGCCGGCGAGGGGTCGTCGGAAGCCCGTATCATCTTCGTCGAACAGGAGAATGTGAGGTCATTTCCAGGCAACGGGAAGGTCTGAACCTGGCCCGGATGCACCGGTGCCATGCCGGTGGCCTCGCCCACCACCACCGCCCCGACATGCTGACGGAGGAAATCGGCATCAAAGACAGCCGCTGAAAAGGTGCGCCGGCCGGTGATGACGAAGACCTTTCCGATACGACCCTCCCCAACCCGTTTCCCAAGTTCCCGCCACAGGCCGACGAGCTTGTTGCTGCCGCCGGCGTTGAAACGCAGGTCCACCACGAGGCGGTCGATCGGGCGCGCATCCAGGGTGTCAACCAACGCCTGGACAAACGACCGCAAGGGGCGCTGGGGGTCATCGACGGCCGAGTCTTCCTTGAAGTACAGCATTCGCCGGTCAGGAAGGTAGCGGAACCAGTAGTAGCGATCCTCATGATAGCAAAGCGGCTGATCTTCCTTTGCCGGACCCGCGTAGACAACCGAAGTTGCATCACTTTCCCGGACCGGTTCCACCGTTACCTCGACGTTCCCGCCTTCGGCGGCTACACCGGTGTAGGTAAGCGTGCTGTCACCGGCGGCAATGCCGATGCCCGTAGCGCGCAGGGCACGGGGCAACCGGCACCAGCCCGGTGCCTGTTCGCGGAACCAGTTCTCGTGGGTAAAGGCGATCTGGCTACGGATGGCGGTCAACACCTCGTCGAGCGGGTGCCCATCGATCGCCGTGATCTGCGCACCGAGCAGGTCCCGGTACCGCTCCAAGGCTGCGACGACCCGCAACTCGTGGCCAAAGAACTCCAGCGATACAGGCAGCCGCGGACCGAATCCACCGGCGCGTCCGAGGGAGGTGTGGGGATCGCCGAGCGCGATGGTAAGCGCTCGGGTTCGCCAGTAGAGCGATTCATCGTCGAGGACATCCACGGCATCGGCGAGTTCCTCCAGTCGAGCCCGGAAAACATCGCGGGACAACGTGGCGAACGGCTGCGGATGGACCCACTCCACCAGTTCGCCCAGGTAGGCCAGGTCCGACCGCCAACGATCGGTTCGCGAAGCGGCCGGGTCGATGGTCGGGGCTTCGAGAACCGACAGCGAAAAATCATCGAAGCGTGCGGTACCGGGAATGGAAAGAAAGGCGCCGACCACGAGGGTCGCAGCTCCTTCGGGTACCACGAGTCCGGCGTGCACCCGAGTCCAGTCGTGGGTGCCCCTCATGCGGGATGAACCGCCGTAGGCGATTCGCTTCCCGGTGGAGTCGAATGCAACCATCAGGATCTGGCTGTTGGCAAAGCGGCGGCGGGCCGTATCCACGGCGACGGTTCGCATCGAACCTTCGAGGCGGTAGACCTGACCCGGCCGAACCTCGATTTTGGGGGAAACCACGGATTGCCAGGAACAGGTGGACGCGTCCCCCATGAACTCCAGGGATCGTGATCCGGCGTACGCATCATCGGCGGGCCGGATCGTGTTCGAGGCAGTACAGGCCTCGGGCGCGATGGCGTCGAACCGCTCCCAACCATCGGGCGTATCGTCGGTCCAGGTTTCGAACCCGGCGTTGGGCAGGGGTACCGGAGTCCAGGCAAAGCCAGCAATGGGATTCGATAGCAGGATCACAAGAATTGTGCAGACGAAGATCATCATTGAACTCCTATTGGGCTGCGGCGCGCACCCGGTTGACAAAGTTCTCCACCTTCTGCTCGTCCAGCTCGGTCGCCGTCCGTACGCCGCTACATACGTCCACCCCAAAAGGACGAACCGTGCGAATCGCTTCCCCAACGTTCTCTGCATTCAAGCCACCCGCAAGAAATACCGGCGCCGACGATCGCGATACGATTCGAGCACTCAGTGCCCAATCGTGGGTCCGGCCCGTCCCGCCGAGTTCCGGAATGGCCAGGGACTGGTTCCCCGAGTCCAACAGAAGAGCGTCAACCAGCGGAGCAACTTCAAGTGCCTCCGGCACGGATTCCTCGCCGGTCACATGAACGACTTGCACCAGGGATATCCCGGGAAGGGCCTCGCGAAGACTCGCATAGACACTCCGGTCCACTCGATCACAAAGTTGAAGTGTGTTGGCACGACATCGCTTCTGTTGCGCAACGATGTCGGCCGAGGAAACCAGACTCGTTAAGAGCACGGTCGCGACCGGCGGCGGAATCGAGTCCGCAATCTCCCGGATGAGAGTCTCGGGAATTACACCTGGCCCACTTGGCATCTCGGAAACGAGGCCAACCGCAGAGGTACCGTGGCGTACGGCAATCTCAGCCTCTGCAACCGAACAAATACAGCAGATCTTGATACGAATCATCGTCATGGTTCCACTGTCTGATCTGCGTTTCTTCCCCACGCCGGCATATTCATTTTGCGACCCGTGTAGCAACATAGGAGGCGCTCAAGAACCTCCACTCCTCGCCCACCTTCATCAATGTGAAGTAGTCTATATTGTTCAAACGTGCCTGATTGTCTCGAATCAGGGTCGCTTTTGCCCGTACAAACGCGAGGCCCCCGTTTTCTACATGGACCGTAAAGTGTGAAACGGGTTCCTGGTATCGGGCAGGATTTTCTTGCGCCTTCAGACGGGAATAGAACTCTTCAAAAGTGTACGTCTTGGTGACCCACTGCCCTTCGCGAAAACGAACCGACCCGATATTCGCATTGTCCGTAAACATCGGAGGCAGGGCATCCAGATCGTGGTTGCCGATAGCGGTCAAGAAATGGGTAACCGCGGCTTTGACGGCCTCCTCATCCGAGGGACCCGGGGTTTCTTCCGAGACCGTTTGGGCTGCCGCTGTGCAGGCAAAGCAGAAGGCGACCGCCAGTGCCCATGTCGAAGCTCGAATCATTTGCATCTCCTCGATTCCGGATATCCATGAGTACCAGCTTGCTGTTTCGCCCGGCAGACGCATGCCTCTGCAGATCCGGCTCACGCGAATTTCCGTCGATCAACGGGCTCCAGTACCACCATCGGGCGCTGACTTCGTCGACCGGTACCATAGAACGACGGTGATGCAGAAAAAAGCAATGATCACGGTGTCGATCAATCCTGTTTCCGGAGAAAGAGAATCACCGGTCCACCATCCATCATCCACCTGCAGATTGAAAAGGCCGCCCCCTTCCGCGCCCGAGGTCGGCAGGAGAACCACCTGCATCAGATTCCAGGACCAGTGAATACCGACCGCCCCCATGAGCGATCCGCTTCGGATGACGACAAGGGACATCACCACACCAAACAACGAGGCATTGAGGAGTCCCAGCCAAAGGGAATTGCTGGAACCATAGGTGCCAATGTGCAGCACCCCAAAAAGGAGCGAAGGCAAGAGGACCGCTCCCCATCGCGGCAATCGGGCGGACAACTTCTGCAGCAGAAATCCCCGAAACAACGCCTCTTCAAACAACGCGACCGCTAGAAAACCGGCCCCCCACGCCATCGCGGCGACAATCGGAAACAACAGACCGTCCGGGTTCGGTCCGAACCGCCCGACACCAAACAGCACGACAATGATCGGATAAGCGGCGCCGAACAGTACCCCCAGGGCGGCTCCCTGAACAAACCTGCACCGACCTCCGGAATCGACAGACATCAGGAAGGCGCTCAGTTCCTCGCCGTGGACCCTCCGGCGGAAGACGACCAGGAGCCCGAACAAGGCCAGGTTGATGACTCCGGTAAGTATTGCATCCGAAACGATATTCAGCCTCGATTCAAATTTCTCCAGTGACCGCGGAGAGTCTGATCAACGCTTGTTTCATCTGCAGGGCCGTCGGTTCAGAAGTACTTTGATATGACAGATGACAACCACTCCCACACGAGGGACAGACACCGCTACTGTCTTGTCAGCGTCACTTGCGCGAAAGTCGAAATTTTCGTGCCCCGCTCGATCTCGATGAGCCAACGCCATGCGTCGGAATCTCGATCGTAAGTGAATGTCGTGTGAATTGCACTGTCTTCCCCCGTATCGAAAACGAAAGCCAACTCGTCGACCGCCGGTTCCGCGTACCCCGTGCCTTCAGGAAATTGGGCTCCACTTCCCGTCTCGTCGAGCCAAAGACACGTATAGCGGCCCACGGACTCGTTCCAGCCAATGAATACGATGGCTTCATAGGCGGGTGTTCCGTCACTGCCCAGACCGCGAGCGACCTCGTGAAAACGCAGGTATTGATGACCGAGCACCCACTCGCCGACAAGATCGTGCGTTACCCGGTCGCCGCCGATCGTGCCCTGCATCACCCAGCTTCCCACCAGATGATCAAGCAATTCATCCTGAATGCCCTGCACCTCCGCGACGGCAGGAAGAGACAGGAGCATGAGGACTGATACAAGACAAATCGCGATTTTCATTCTACCGGACCTCCCGGAACTATTTCTGATCCGTCAAACACTGGTCCCACCTGCACGATGGGCCGGGGTGTCGTTGGCACCACCCGCAGCCCAGCCGCGCGTCCCGCGGAATTCCGGTCCAGGAAAAATGGAACGGCATCATGTGCAAATTCCGGTCAGATTTTTTCCGCTAAAACCTGAACCACCGAACCCAGTCCAGCGTGGTTGGCCCCTTCGGAAATATCTCTGATGCGTTCCACTCCGTGTACGATTCGAAGACCGGAAAGCTCGTTGCGGAGCGTCTCCAGGTCCATCATCAACTCCGCGGTCGGTGGCCCTCCAGTACCGTATTCCAACTGTTGCGGAGTATAGGCTTCCAGCAAAAAGACCCCTCCCGTTTTCAAACCCGCCACAACGCCCCGGTGAACCTGTTTCCTCAGATTGGGAGGCAGATGGCAAAAAACGGAAACGATGCTGTCCCAACTTTCCTCTACGATGGTGAAGTCCGCCAAATCAACGAGGACGGTTTCGATTACAACCCCGTTCTTCTTCGCGAGTTGTTCCGCCTTCCGCAACCCGACCCGGGATGAATCCACCGCCACCGCGGTTAAGCCCATCCGAGCGAGATGAACCGCATTGCGCCCCTCGCCCTCCGCCAGACACAACACGCGTCCTGGTTTCAACTTCCCCGTCATACTCGAAAGAAAGTCATTGGGCTCCGTTCCATACACATATTCCGGAACCGAATATTCCTCATCCCACATGGGCATATTCTCCTCATACGATGAATCAAGCACCGGCTACATCTGCAACGCCCCATGCCGTGTTCCTCGAATTTCTCGTCCGGCACTGTGAACACTACACCATGGACCAGAGCAAGCGCTCGCTAGGTTTTTCGTTGGGAGTACGGGTACAGGACCTCACCGGATGCGACGAGTTTCTCTCTCCACATTTCCACCAACTCATCGAGGTCGTCGGTCGGGTCGTACGCCGGATCATCCTTGGGTTCCAGACGATCCAGTACGTCAAACACGAAAACACCGGCCCCGAATTCATTCCAGTCTCTCTGAAGTTCACCATCGGGATGCGAATTTCCCTGCAACTGGAATCGTTGACGATTCAACATCCCGGGGAGATTCACGCTCGCCCCCACCAGGGACTTGCCCAGCGCCGTGTTCCGGACCCGATAAACTCCCGCTGGAATTGCAGTATTCTTGTAGTTGCGGATGCGTGTCTTGCGATCAAACTCATTCATTCTATCTCTCGTTCCGGATTCAGAGCCCGCAGGTACAACTTCCAATTCAAGGACAAGGAAGAATTGGCGTGGATCGTGCGCAGGCACGGTGGTAAGGAAAAGCTCGTTCTTCAACACACTCCTGCCGGGTGGTTGCCCAGATCATTTGCTTTCGCTGGCGATCTCTTGCGTTGCCCTGCGCCACCACCCGGTTGCTTCCGATTCCCCGACTCCGAGCTCCGACGCCAGAAGCGAATAAACGGCCTCGCGAGAATCTACCGTCTCGAGCGCGCGCTGTACCGAACTCATGCCGCCTTTTCTCGAGAGACACTCCATGATGAGCGCCCCGGTATTGTAGCCGACTTCGGATCGGTGCCGGGTCTTATCGACAATCTCCCGAAAGCCCACCTCGGGATGAGCTGCCTGGTACCCCAACAATTCGTCGATCAACTCGGCCAATTCCAGTCCCCTGCTACCGCCCAGCCAGGACGCGATCCCTTCGCTGATGAGCGGGTGCCAACCTTCTGCCGGCTCAAGCGGCGACAGGACAATGTGAACTAGCTCATGCAGGTAAGCCTCCCCCTGCTCCCGGTCGCCGACGAAAATGAGATGATCTGATGCATATGTCTTTCCCCGCACGCCGGGAATGGTCCAGTCCAAACCAATCGTTTCAGCGAGTGCCTCCGGAGTTGGAGCCAGGAAGTACCCGATGCGCGGTACTTCACCCACGCCGAAATCTCCAGCGATGCGTTCAACGAAAGCGGCAGCCGACTCCGCTTTGTGTCGATCAAAACTCCACTCGTCGGGATAGTTGTACTCAATATCACCGACGACCCGGCGGTTCCACCCACGGGTCATTCGATCCAGGGCTCCGCACAACACCCAGCGCCCGTTCTCTCGTCGCGCGAGCAACCGTTGCACTCCGAAAGGTTGAATTCCGTCGCGACCGGTCGCCGCAAACAGGGTTTTCACCCAGTATTCGGTGCTGTCCTTCGAAGTTGGGGTGACCTCCAGCAGCGTTGCGCCGACTCCTTTGTAGACCCAGGGATCGGTCAAATCGAACTGATGACGTCTGGACTGATCCGCTTCGCACCAGAGGGTCGTGCCTCTTTCCCGGACGGAGGAATCACTGGATGTGAGATACTCCTCGACAACTCTTGAAATTTGCAGTTGCGGGGGATCATCGACCTGGACACCCCAGCCGATCGTGAATGTGCCCGCAGGAACACCGGCAGCGGCGAATCCAGCCCACCAAACGAAGAGTAGCGTCGACACACCGGCAATCGATCTCCGCATCGAAGCCCTCCCGGTTCCATCTCGTTCCGTCACGGTTGGCCGGGCAAGCGATCGACGGCTTGGTCCCCGGCAAATTTCAGCGATAGGAAGCGCCCCGGTCGATTCCTGCCCAATCCGCTATCTCGACCAGGTACGTAGTGTTTCCATCTCAGCCGAGCTCAGTTTCGCATCCGAATGGAGATACAAATAGCCGCGCAGCGGCATCTTGTGCTCCGCAATTTCTTCCCAGATTTGATGCTTCAGCTCCGGTCGCTTTTCTTCCCGCATCTCACTCCATTTCGAGAAATTCAATTCTTCGCGACCCTCATCAACATGGTGTGCGATCATCCATGACGCAGGAGCAACATAGCTATACCAGGGCCACTTCGTCTCATTCGAATGACAGTCGAAACAGGACCCGCGAAGGATCTTCGACACTTCCTGAGGAAACGGCAAACTCTCCGTGGACGTCGGATTCGTGCGGTCAACCGGAACCAGTTGAATCGCGACCAGAACAACGAATATCGCAGTGTAGGAAATGCGTCTCTTGCTCACAGCATTCTTTCCTTCCGTACAACGCTGACTTCAATTGTGTTGCCCGCCATGGCGGGGGTGCACGAGTACCCTTGGTGACAAAGGAACCTGTCAGGCGCCCTTTCGGGTTGAGGGCGAACCACCCTCTTTTCGCCTGAAGTCCAATTGCCCGTTTTCATTGTTATGCGAGCACGCGGCCCAGGATTCGCTGACACGCAGCGACACCGCAGCTGATCGTGATGGCCGCGAATGTCGCCAAACAGGCAAGACGTGGACTCGGAGTTCCCAGCCATCGCCCGACGCTAAAAAGCGCATCAACGAACATGCGAAAAATCCGAGTGGTATCCATGTGCACTTGCAGACCAATCGCTACAACCAAGATGTCAAAGAACGCCGCGTCACCCAAGATCCCCAGAGCCATCAACTCCGGATTGAGCAGAATCACGAAGCCTATGACCGCCGCGACCATGCCCAGTATCTTCCGCCGCCCCTCGAAATGCCGGAGCCACGTTGGCCTGGTGTGGTTCGACAGCCGCTTCTTTACGATTCCGAACCAAGCCAGCCCCAGCAGGATGATCATCGCGGTTTCCATGGCCTCATCCCAACGTTTGTTTCGGTTGCAAGTGTGGCTGGCGCGAAGCTTGACCGGTACGCCGGTCAGGTGCCAGCTACAGCCAGCCCCTCAATTCTCCACAACCTGAGCCGCCAAAGCAGCCTCCACTGACGGGTAAAATGCTATTTCAGATACTTGATCGTAGTAGGCCTGCCAAACCGCCTCGTCTTCTGCGCTCTGGATTCTACAGGCACTTTCTGCAAGAGCCAGTATTCGCGCCGCATCGGAATTCGACCTCGCTGCCAGATCCAATACCCGTGCGAGCTGCGGACATTCGTGGTCGGCGCTTGCAGCAGTTTTTGCGATACTACGAAATAACGATGTGTTCGAACCAAATGCCTTCATATACTCCGCGGCCCGGACAATGACGTCGTAATTGTAGTCGGCCTGGAGCGCGCTCAACCCACTCGCCGCAATAGGCAATTGGTGATGGCCCGAGTCCAACAGAGTGCCACCAACTTCGCTCAACGCCTTTCTCTTGCCCTCGAACTGCGGAGCAGCCAACAGGAACAGCACCAAGACCAGCAGACCTAACCCTGCGATTGTAGCGTACTTCCTCAAGTCGCCCCCACTACCTGTTGTTCACAGTCCCGGCTGTCCAACGATCACTTCCGCTGCAAAGCTGGTCGCCGCGCCAGCTTGGCTCTGCCAGGGCGAGACAGCCGGCCTTGTCGGCTGCAAACCGGAGTTGGGCAGCCGCGCCGAAATCAAACCATATTTTCAACGCATCATCATATAGGCGCCTGAGAGAAGAAGAGCGACTGCGATGATACGACTCGGGTCGAGAGCCCGAACGGGAATTCCGAACGCACCAAAGTAGTCGATCGCCATTCCCGCAAACAACTGTCCTACGATAACGAGAGTAATGGCGGACGCAGCACCAACGCGCTGGACGGTATGGTTCAGTGTGAGGTAGAGCACCAGCCCAAGAACACCACTGCCCAGCATATACCAGGGCAACTTCCGCCATTCGCCGATTCGCTCACCGCCACGAAAAACCAACAACACGACTGATGCGACGGCGCCGCCGAGATGAATAACAAAACTACTGGCCGCTCCGCCAATACGCGACCCCATTGCACCACCGATTGGGCCCTGGGTACCTACAGCAATTCCGCCGATGAGACCGATGACAAGTGTGAGGACCGTCTCCATTTGCGCTGGCTCCTTCTCAATGCGACGGGCCGCCTGGCCTCGTCAATATCCGACCAAGGTTCAATTCTGCTACAAAGCCGGCTGGCGAGCGTTTGCCCGACAGCCGGCTTTGGCGGATAGCAAACTCCAGTTCGGTGGCACACCGCTTCAACTCTAAGTTCCTCTCAGAGGTGAAGATCTGAGCTATCAGATGCGCCGTCACACTCATCCGATAGTCCACAGCGAGGTCCCCATTGTAAACCAGTGCGTTCCTCTACCTGTCTTTTTTGCACAGAACAGGAACTACAAGCGATCCGGATCTGCCTCGTGTTTTCACATAGCTCCCCTTTTTAACCGCCACGGCGCTCTCCTTCTGTACACCCAAAGCGTCGCCGATCATCGGCGGTGCTTCGCCGTCGGCTGCAGCGGCAGGTTGGGCGCCGTAGCCTCGCCATCATCAGTACATACAATCTCGTACTTGATACCATCGGGATCCTTGAAGAAGAGGGCGTAGTAGCCGGCCGGCGTGTATTCGGGGTACTCCTGTGGCGGGCTCACGATCTCGGCCCCTATTGCCTTCAATTCATGATGCAGCCTATCGACCTCAGCCCGTGAGGAGGCTCGAAATGCAAGATGATGGAGCGAACCGGGCTTCCGACGATTGACGGTTTCGCCAGCAAAGGTTCTGAGCGGGGAGGTAATCGTAAACCCCAGGCATGGGTGCTCATACGAGACGACGTGCTTCTCGTGCTGCTCAATGATGGCCTCGCTTCGGCGCGTCAGGTCGAACCCCAAGAGAGGAAGCAACCGGTCGTAGAAGGGCACTGCGATGCGCATGTCTCGGACAGTGATTTCTATGTGGTCAACAATTGGTTCCATCGCTCCCATCCCGCCGGCCCGGCCCGACCAATCACCGATAGAGACTTTTTACCGAATCAAACGTCACCTCGTCAGTAGAGACCACAGTGCCACAGTCACCATTGAGGACAGCAACCGGCAAGCCTGCGTCGCCACTCGAAATTCCGAGATCAATCGACCCATCCGCATCGTAATATACCGGAGGAGCGCCCTCAGGACCTACCGAGTTCTTCATATAAAATTGGACCGCCGATTCGCCGGTGATGAAATAGGACAGTCGAACCAACGGCACATTTGTGCCTACGAAGGGATACGGCTCCGTTCCCGCTCCATACCAGCAATCGAAGCAACCCTGACTCCAGGACTGCAACGTTCCGCCGTAAGGTTGAACGCCCGTTTGAACTGCCGGTCCATCGGCGCACCAACACAGATCGTACCCCCAGACCTCAGATGATGGATTTGTGATAATCACGTACGCATACAATTGCTCATATGCAGGCGCCTCCAAACAGACCACATTTGCGTCTAGATCGAAATAGAGGCCGATCTGATCGACGTCGGGATCCACAGTCCCCTGCGCGGACAGGGCGCAAGCAACGAACGCAGTCAGAATCATCAAGATTCGCATGGAAGGTCCTTTCGATATGGAAATAAATCCTATTCGTATAACGTTGGTTTTGGCTGCAAAGCCGAGTGGTGCGGGCCATGCGCCAGCACGACGCGTGACAGACGGATTTGTCGCCTGCAAACTTGGGCTATATGGGTTTCATACACTTTTTTAGTATAGCAACTTACGGCAGGCCAATCAACAGCCTCCAGGAATTATGGCGTTATTGACATATTTTGACACATGAATTCGTATGACTAGCCGGAGAACTGGCTCGGTGGAGAAATCAAAACGCTGCGGATGAGCTCGGAAGCGAGGTAACCATGGACGGCAAGAATAGAAAAGAGCTGGAGGCAAAAGGCTGGGTGTTCGGCGATGCTTCCGACTTTCTGGAGCTGACTCCTGAAGAAGCCCGCTTCATTGATCTGAAGCTCGCTCTTCGCGCCAGCATCAAAGAAGCGCGCGCGAAGCAACATGTCACCCAGGAGGAGCTGGCCAAAGCCATGGGCTCGAGTCAGTCCAGAATTGCCAAGATGGAGCGCGGCAACCCTTCTGCCAGTGTCGATTTTCTCCTGAGGGCGCTTGGAATGTCGAACAAGCAGATCTCCAGGATCTTCGCTTGAGGCCGGATTTGACCTCCTCATCGTGTGGCCCGGGCCCGAGCTTGGATGCAAATGCTTCGCCTTAGGCGGTTGGCACCTCGGGATCCGCGCGCCGCGCCGATTTCACCGCTCGGTTCGCCATGATCAGGATGTATGTCAAGCCACCGAGGACAAGGATTGCTGTCGTCAAAGGACCAGGCGGCATAAAGAAGCCGAATCCAATGGGCATGAGAACGAAATAGATCCCGAATATCGCGAATCGCAGCTCGGAGAACACTCTCGCCGCCAACAGTTGCAGCACAAGAATGCACACATGCAAAACGATGATCCCGATCGTGCCTTCGCTCAATCCTCTCCCCTTTCTTCAGTAATTTTGACGTTTGTTTCAGTTGCGAACTTGGGTTAGGCCGTACCCCCGGAATTTGATTCGCCAGAATCGGCGCCGGCTTGAAGCCACATTCTCCGACACAACAGAAACGAAATAATTACACCTACGACCAACCCGACAAGGAGCAACACGCCAGCTAGAGATACCCGCCACGATATGTCGGGTGGAACGGCGGCTTCAACGATGAGGGCCAAGAGCCGAAACCCGCCAGCAACAACAGACACTAGAACGGGGAAGACAACGGCAACGATTATGACCCGTGCCAACAAGCCGTTTCGCTTGGAGATCGCCGCTTTCATTCCCCCACCAGCGAAGGCCTTCCGCCAGCCGGCGTTCAGCTCCCGCCTTTCCTTTGTTGCTCATTCAAATATTGGCCGAACGTTGGCTTCAGCTGCAAGCGTTTGCCAGACCGTCTCCAGTCACTTCCTGCTGTCTCCATTCAACCTATCGCTATGCAGTTCTGCGCGCTCACTCGTCGGATCTTGATTGTACGCTTCAGACCCTCCAGGGGGAATGCTCAAGTATGACCACTTGGGACCTAAAATCGACTTCGCGAGGAATACGATTTGCCCGACATGGTAAGCAGTGTGTGCCAGGGAACGCTGCAAAGCCTCGTGAACTGTCGACGGTACGCCCCGAATCAAGACTGTTTCACCAAGTTGGTCATCACTTAGACTCGAAAGAGACGAAAAAAGAACGCTCCAGCCTGCTTCCCAGTGGTTGATCAACTCCTCACGTGTTGGTTCCCTCTTCGCGAACTCTTCTTCGCGATTGCGCCACGGTTTTTCTCCATCGGACTCCAGGAAATCAGTAAACCGAGACTTCAAATTTCCGCCAATATGCCAGACAACTACGGAAATAGAATTGCCGCCGCCAAAATCCATACTTTGAAGACCACCATCGGGCACCTGGGCAACAGCAGCCTCCGCGACAGCTTTGTACCGCCGATATTCACCTTCGACTGACTTCAGCAATGGACCCACGACTTTCTCCTGTTCATACTGGTCTAACGTCTGTTTCAGCTGCAAAGGCGGCTTGGCGCAACGGGCGCGTATGCGGCCGGCGTGACAAACGACTTTCTCAGCTGCAAACTCTTGTTATGTTGTCCGGACCAAACAAGAACCCCAAAACACCTAATCCAAAATCGATTTAACGTCCTGCGTAGCACCAAGAATTCGCGCTATCTCTACGGGCCTGCTGCCCGACACATACACGACCATAAATGAATAGACCGGGAAAAACCTAACGGCCCGAGATGCCAAGTCTTCGCGACAGTGCCCCGCTTCGGGATTCTCAGCTATGAGCCGGAACACTTCCAAAAATCGAGCATGGACATCAAGCACTGACTGGAGACTATCTGCCGCTAGGTATTCCAAAATTGAATCAAAATCGGCCTCAGCCCCGGTCGAAAAAATGTAGCCTGGCATATCAACTGAACCGAGAAAGCAATTTGGCCCGAAGCTCAGCCATTACAGCCTCGCCGTCACGCGATTCACCGCGTTCAATTTGGTCAATTCCTTTCTGGATCTCGCCCCGCAGGGACTGGACCCGCACCTCAAAAAGCTGCTCTTTCTCACGCATAAGCCGCAGGCCATCACGAACGACCTCACTGACCGAAGCGTAGTCGCCCGACTTGACCTTCTCACGAACGTATTCTTCGAATTCTCGCCCTACTGAGACGTTCATTCCGCCACCCCCAATAGCTGATGAGTAGAAGTTAGCATACAGCGACTCGGGCGGGATGTCAATTTTTGACATTCCGCCCGCCTTGAGGACAGGACAACCGCAACCCCAAGGTCCATAACTCTCCGCTCAACATAACGTTGGCTTCACCTGCAAGGGCGGTTTGGCGCGCGGGGCGCGTCAGCGCCCCGCGTGACAAACGGATTTGTCAGCTGCAAACTTCAGTTAGTAGGTCAGGAAACTTTCCGCTCCAGCATTTCCGCGATCCAGACCTTGATGATGGACTGACGCGTAACCCCAAGCCTCTTCGCCTCGCGGTCCAACGATTCGATCATCCAGGTCGGGAAGTCTACGTTGATACGCTTCGGTTCCTGATTCAGCCTTCTAGCTTTCGAGATATCCAGTTCCGACGTGACGTCTTCGCCGGCGTCGAATTTCGATTCAAAGTCGCTAGCCTTCATA
>JANTGJ010000040.1 GCA_024762975.1 Candidatus Krumholzibacteriia bacterium | reverse complement strand
TGCAAGACCCTGAATTTCAAAGCGCTGGATCAGATTGCACAGGATGTCTATTCGCTCTGTGAAGTGGGAGATGAACTGCAGCCGGGCCACCAGGGGGCTCCAGGTGATGTCCCGGGTTTTGATGAGATCCGCAAACTGGTGATGGGTATTCAGGTTGCCGAAACCGGCTATGTATATGTGTTGGATTCCCAGGGCAACTATGTCGTGTCCTACCAGGGCAAACGCGACGGCGAAAGTATCTGGGAAGCGAAAGACGCCGATGGCGTGAAGTTCATCCAGGAGATCGCACAGAAGGCGAAAGCCAATCCTCCGGGCACGATTTTCGAACAGTACTACCCCTGGAAGAACAAGGGCGAGTCCGAAGCGCGCATGAAAGTCGCCCGCTGCATCTACTTTGAACCCTGGGATTGGGTGATCGGCGCCAGCAGCTATCTGGACGAGTTCACCGCGGCCGAGCAGCGCATTCATGCCACGGGCAAAAGAAACATCGCGGAGATCGGGGTGATCATGTTGATCGCCCTGGTGGTCGGAATCGCCGGGACCCAACTCTTCAGCAGGAAAGTCACGCGCCCGCTGACCGAGGCGGCCCGGATCGCGGACGCCGTGGCGCAGGGCGATCTTTCGCGACGGCTGGACAACGAGGCGGAGGGCGAGGTGGGCTCCCTGGCGCGGGCGATCGACAGGATGAGCGACAATCTCCAGGAAAAAGCACGCCAGGCCGTTTCCATATCCAAGGGTGATTTGACGCAGGAGATCGTGCCGACCTGTGAGAAGGATGTATTCGGTCAGGCGTTCCGGCAAATGGTGGAGAAGCTGAACGAGGTGCTCGGAGGAATCCAGGCCGCCGCCGAACAGGTGGGGACCGGTTCGAGAGAGATTGCCAATTCGAGCTCCAGCCTGTCCCAGGGAGCAACCGAGCAGGCCGCTTCGCTGGAGGAGATCTCCGCCTCGCTGACGGAGCTCAATGGCCAGGTCAAGACCAACGCCGAGAGCGCCGGCCAGGCCGACCAGCTTTCGAATGTCGCGCGTGAGACCGCAGTCACCGGTGTCGATCAGATGCGCACGATGACCGGAGCCATGGATGAGATCAATGCT
Source organism: Candidatus Krumholzibacteriia bacterium (assembly GCA_024762975.1). Lineage (GTDB taxonomy): Bacteria > Krumholzibacteriota > Krumholzibacteriia > LZORAL124-64-63 > LZORAL124-64-63 > JANTGJ01. The sequence continues at coordinate 23,877 of JANTGJ010000040.1, read as the reverse complement.
TCCAGCGAGGAAATCGCGAAGATCATCAAGGTGATCGACGACATCGCGTTCCAGACCAACCTGCTGGCCTTGAATGCTGCCGTCGAGGCCGCGCGCGCCGGCAGCCACGGCAAGGGCTTCGCGGTGGTGGCCGAAGAAGTCCGCAATCTGGCTGGCCGCAGCGCCAAGGCTGCTCGCGAGACCTCGCAGTTGATCGATGGCTCGTTGGCGAAGGCAAAGAACGGAACCGAGATCGCCAGTACGACCGCGGCCTCGCTCGAGTCGATTGTCACTACCGTGACCCAAGCCTCGGATCTGGTGGGCGAGATCGCTTCGGCCAGCAACGAGCAGGCTCAGGGAATCGCCGAAGTGAGCCAGGGCCTCAGTCAGATCGATGCGGTGACGCAGCAGAATACGGCCAATAGCGAGGAGACGGCGTCCGCCGCCGAACAACTTTCTAGCATGTCCGCGACGATGCAGGAATTGATGGGCAAGTTCCGATTGAAGAATTCGAATCCTCGACCCTCGCCCGTTCGTGGTGCCGCCCGGGCGGCGGCTCCGCGATCGTCGTCGCCGACTCCGGCCCCGGCTCCCGTAGCTGCCGGCCTGCCCGGAGTCGAGGCCGAGGTGATCGAACTTACCGGCGGATGGGACTCCTGATCTCGATTCGTTCGGAAAAGAACAGGACCCGGGTAGTTCTCGGATGCGTCCCTGGGACGTTCCGAAGGCAGCCCGGGTCCTTTGCTGTCGCCTAGTCTTCCGGAATACAGATCTGCCCGCGCGCAGCCGAACGAAGCGTCCTGATCAGCACCACCAGGATCGTCAAAACGGTGACGACGGTCATACCCAGGGCGGTGATGCGGAAAAATCCCAGATGGGTCTTTGCGTACATCAGATAGAACGTCAGGGTCAACGCATCCAGTGGGAAGGTATAGCCCCACCACGAGACGAAGTAGGGTACGCGCCGGAATTGGTCGACCATCGTCAGCAACATCAAGCCGGTGAAGACTCCAAAGTAGAAAAGGATTCTCGCAAAGGCGTCCATTTCTCCGGTGAGTTTGACATAGGCGATGAAACCCACGGCCGGCGGTGCGATCAGGATGAACAGGGTCGGCAGAAGCTTTTGGGGCAAGGGCTCGTGAAAAAAGATCCGATTGAGCAGGACGGCCATCAGCGTCAACCAGAAGACGATTCCCACCGCGAAGAAGAACCAGGAGATTTCCGGGCTCGCATAGCGGATGCCCACGACCGGAACCAGCAGCGGGCCGACGACCGGGATGAACCAGGCCGGATTGAACGAGGGCAGCTGATGGGGAACGTGAAACCAGCGTTTGAGAATGATCAGAAGCAGGAACAGGTGCAGCGGGGCACCGATCCACCAGAGAATTCGCGCCAGGTCGGTCCAGCCCATTTCGGTGTAGGCGATGGCTCCGAGGAGGAAGCAGATCGAGATTCCGGGGAAGAAATTGATGCGGACCGGATGGCGAAACTCGGCCGCCACCGCTCGCGGGTAGCGAACCGCCTTGAGCAGATACACCGTCCCCATGAACAGGAACCAGGCACTGACGGCCAGCAACAGCCCCTGTGCGATCGGAGCCTGCAGATGCAACAGGTGCTGGGCCTTGAACAACAGGATGGCCAGTCCGGTCAGACCCATGACCGTTGGCACCAGTGTGATGGGAAAATACTCCAGCCAGGAACCCGACTGAGTCGAATCGCCCATGATCGACCTCCTGAAACGGTGATGCGGTCAATGAGTTTCAATGATAAAGGACTACTGTCGGCGTCACAACTTTTTTTGTCCTATCGAGTTCTGATCGTAAGGGCATCACCTGTCGACGCTGATTCGGGATCCGCTGGTTGGACTACTCCGGTGCGCACTCCACCAAAAAATAAAACAGGACCCGGGTTACCCCGGGTCCTGTCCGTGTTCTGATCAGCGATTCGAACTACCGGAACAGCGTCTTGATGTGTCCCAGCGTAGTCTCTTCGACACTGACGACCGTCTCGGTCTCAAAGATCTCGAGCTTGTACGCGCCGTAGCTGTAAATCAGGCAGCCCGTGGCACCGCTGAACGTGTCGCCCAGCATGACCGTGGCGTCATCGTACCAGTAATCGTCCATCACCAGGAACGCACCCGGAGTGTCCATCGATTCGACTTCCCACTCGCCGTAGGAGCTCGGTGCCGTGGTGACCGTCATACCGTCGACGACCTTGATGTAGCAGCCTTCGTACGGTTCGCCATCGGCGACCAGGTCCGCAATCGTGACTTCGAGGGGGAACAGGTTGGCACCATAGATGCCAGTCTTGTTGAGGTAACCCATCGGATCGGCAGAAACGTCGATCTCGCTGAATCCGTAGTATTCCTTGTACACGCCCTGCACGTCGACCAAATCACCGGTGGTGGCGTCGGGGGTAAATCCAGTGTAGACCCAGGTGCCGGCAAAGGGCTGGTTCGGAGCTTCGCTGATGAACATGCCATTGTACCGGACGCCGGTCACGACGGCGCCGGTCACGGTGACCTGATCGCCTTCGGCGTACATACCGGTCTGCAGGTCATAGATCGGGCCGGCGAAAGCGCTAAGGGCGAATACCATGATCAGGCTGGTCAGTACCAGAGTCTTCATTCTGCTGAACCTTTCGTTGCGTGGAGTTCCCTCCGCGGGTGAACAAGTTGGACAAAATAATAGCACATCCAGTCAACAAATGAATCAGAATATTGTGAATATTTGACCAGGAAAGAATTTCCTGGGGATCTTTTCGTGAAAATAGGGCGCGGATCCATCAAAACCCGATCTCACGCCCTTCGTTCTGGACCTGAAGCCATTGCAGCAGCGGATCGTAGTATTCCATCAGGGCAGCTGCAGATAACTCCTGGCCGGTCGCCCGTTGCAGGCTGAGTTGCCAGGGACGGCTTGCACCCGCCGCCATCATCGAATGCAACAACCGGCCGGCCTTGTGTTCCCCCGCCAGCGGCGTACCGTGTACACTCCCGCCGAGAATCTCCTCGCAAAGATACGCTTGTAACTGGTGTGCGGTGAGACGGCCGAGAGCCGGGACAAACCCCCGGCCGGGAGCCGTGTAGACGACTTCCAGGGCAGCCGGATCACAGGCATCTTCTCCGCGATCGACCGGCGGGACGATGCCCTGATAGCGGGCGGCGTATTCCCACCAGCGGGTGTTGATCTGGTGACGTGGCAGATCGTTTTCGTACAGGTCGTATTCCCAGTGGGCCAGGGTCCCCAATAGGAAGGGCAGCGAGACGATGCCGCCTCGGAGGGCCTGGGACAGCAAATGCCGGATCGGTTCGGGAGTCTCTTCGGGCGCGAGCATTCCGATCTGCTGCAGGTAGGGAACTTGCCGAACGGTGAGGCTCGCCAGTTCCGGCCAGGTTTGAGCCAGGATGCCGGACGCCGGCCGGCGCAGCAGGGGCGGGAGTTCGTCGCGATCGGTCGCCAACATCGCCGCCGCGGTCATCGTCTGTCGGTGGGCCTGCTCCAGCGAAGCGAAGTCACTGCGCAGGTGGGTCAGGGTACGCACGTCCTGGGCGAGATCAACGTGCAGCGTGATGGTCCGGTCATCCTTGCGCTGCGCGGAGCCGGAGGGTACGGGAAACAGGTCGCTGCGTCCCCAGTAGGTCAGCGGAAGGGGGGCGAATCCCAGGGAGGTCAGGTTGCGCTCGGCGGTCTCGGCGAGCCAGCGGGGCTGTACGTCCGACAGCGGAGTGTCCAGGTCGGGGCCTTCGACGATGCCGGTCCACGGAGAACCCCAGGGGCGGTTCAGCCAATAGGCGGGAATCCGTCGCGGAACCGGAGCCCCGTAGCGGCGGGCCAATTCGTGTCGAACCCAGCAATGAATGTGCACGTAAAGCGGCATGATCCCGGAGAGCAGCTCGTCCAGTTGCTGGATCAATTCAGCGGCCTGCAGATCCAGATCGTCGGCTTCCAGTCCGAACCACGAGCTATATCCCATCTGGCGCGCGGACCCGTTGCGCAGATCCCTCAACTCCAGCATTCCATCCTTCAATCCGGGACCGACAGCGAGCAGGCTTTCCCACTGCTGAAGTCGGCGGAGGGTATCTCGCTCGGCCGAGAAAGCCTGCAACGCGGGGGAACGGGGTGGGGTCCGATTCGGCTCGCCGGGAGTCGGGACGGGGCCGTCGGCGGTGCGCAGGGTATCGAGACAGGTCTGTACCAGTTCATCCCTACGGCGCAAGGAATCGCCGGAACCCGATGGGCGGCGGGTTGCCAGTCGCCACGCGGTTTCGATCTGCCGATCCTGTTGTTCGCTCAGATCGATGCGATCCCGGAATTGCCGCAACTTCTGCACGACGGCGGAACCGCCGGTGAAATCCTCGAGCGCCGCGCGCGTGGTGTTGCGAGCCGTCAGGTTCGCTTCCGAGGCATCGACTCGCCAATTCCAATCCGCTTCCGTCGCCTCGGTACGCAGGGCCAGGTAGGTGGCGTTGTACTGTTCCAGAAATCCAGCCACTTCCGCGGCGCCGGCCTCTCCGGCCGTCGGCGCTGCCGGGGGCGGTGTCGATTCCGTCGCCGGATCGCCCTGTCCGTCCCAGTCCGGATCCAGGAAATAGATAGTCATCAGGCCGGCCGCCAGTAGGGTCATTCCCAGTCCGGCAATCACGCGCACCTTCATCCGACGCTCCTTCGTCGCAGGGTTCGTCGCAGGGTCCGTCGCAGGGGTACGCCCAGACGCCGCACACGAACGGGGTTGAACCTGTGCTCATCGTGCCATAGACTGATTCGTCTGCAAAGGAATGTTCGACCCGCCCCCGACAGGAGCACGCATGATCTCCGCCGACCGCAATCCGTCCCCGAATTCCGAGGCCGGCGAACGCAAGCGGCTCATCGTCAATCCCCATCAGAAACGTTCGGTCCGGAACTGGATCATTCCGCTGATTCTCATCGTGGCGGTGATCGTGTTTCTGCCCCGCCTGGTGGATCGGTTCTAACTGCCTAACGACTCCGCCGCCGCACCGCTACCAGAATGACGACCAGCACCGCCCCCAACAAGAGCAGAGGCAGGGGCACGGGCAGGCCGTGGCCACCGCTGTCCTGTTTCTCGGCGGCCGCCGGGTTCGTCGCCGAATCCGGGCTGCTGGCAAACAGATCTCCCTCGGGTGCAGGCGCGTCGTCGCCCTCGACACGAATCTCCAGGGCACGACCGGCCTCGAGTGCGGGCCCGACGAAGCGTTGTACTCCCGGCAGCCCGGCCTGCGGATCCGGCTCCAGGTCGAAGGAAACGATGGCAAGGGTTTCGGGAGATGCCAGCAGGCTCCAGGCTTCGACCGGCAGACTGCACCCCACCGGAATGGTGAAGCCGGAGTGCCACTCGGCTTTCAGGCTGACCTGGATGCGATTGATGCCCGAGACCAGGGGAACCTCGAGCGAAAGTCGATCGGTACCGAGCCGGGTCGTGCGCAGGGAAGTCGGCGACGCACCGCGATGGCTCCAGGCCTCGAGGTCCGTCGCTCCGGCCGGGATGTGCAATTCGATGGTGGCGCCGGTGGCCGTCTGTTGCGGCCGCCGGCGATTGTCGACTTCCAGAACCGTCTCGAGGGTGATCAATTCTCCCAGTTTCTTGAAGATCAGATTCATGCCGGATACGACGATTCCATCGGTTTCGCTGGTGGCATCGAAAACATGGACCGTGTTGGTGTCCTGGTCCAGGAATCGCCCCCGAAACTCGAAATAGTAGGGCACGTCATCGAACCAGACCGTCGCCAGGTAAGCGCGGCCATCGACCAACGGTACATCCCGCATCGTAACGACCGGCGCGGCCGGCCGGATGTCGGCCACCTCGTCCATGGTCATGGTGTGCTCCTGGAGCAGGATGCGCTCGGCTACGGCTGGCAGGCCGGTCGTTCCGTTGACGACTTTCATGATCACATCACCGGCTTCGACATCTCCCTGGGCAGGAGCCGCGGCGGGGAGCAAAAACAGGGTCAACAGACAGCACAACAGGACGATCCTGTAGGCGGTGATCTGCCCACGGCCACCGGTCGAAATGCGGATCGATACACGGCTCGAAGGGTCGCTCGGACAGGTCATGGCCACTCCCTCACACAGGACGACGACGCCCCGGTGGCTGCTTGAGTTCCCGGTGGACTTCCGATAGATTCTGTGCAGAGTATCACCCGGTCGGGACGTGAAATCAACCACCCGCTGGGCGTGGGGTCCCGGGGCCCGAAATACCGGAAGGAAAAAGACGATGACGAAGGCTCTGTACGGCTCGCTGCCGTTCCTCCTCCTGTCGGTGCTGGGAATGCTCCTGGTCGCGACTCCGGCAACGAGCCAGTCCGAACGAGGCGAGATCTGGGCGCACGAGGACTATTCCCTCGAAGCCCGGGAATCGTTCCAGTTCGCCGTTCGCTACGAGGAGATCGCGGTCCGCCGCTGGACTCTGGTCGTTGATGGCGGCCAAAGGCAGTGCGATCTGAGCGTGTTGCGCGTTGAGGGCGAAGAACTCCTCTACTACGAGACCAAGGAGACGCGCCACGAGGTTTCGATTCCCTGGGGCGAGGGCGAGGAGATCATGGTCGTGATCACCAATCGCGATCATGCGGCCGCCTTTCAGGTCAGTCTGGTGGGTCCGCCTCGCGACGCGGTGCCGGCTTCGTACAGTTACGACGTGAACCGCGCATTGGAAAATTTCGCCGCGGGCAAGAACCTGAAGGCCGAAGAACATTGCCGCAGGGCACTGAAACGGGATGGCAACGACCTGGTCGCCAAAGTGCTGTTGGCAGGGTTCCTGCGGGACCAACAATTCTATGGGCAGGCTGCCACCCTGGTCGATGAGGCGCTGGCCGGTGAATTGTCGGGCTACATGCGGGACTTGGCCGAGGATCTGCGGGTCGAGCTGATTCGCCTGCAGGAGCCGCTGCCCGAACCGGTGCTGCGGGGAGTATCCCACGCCATGGAGTACCTGGATGCCGGCGAGGGTCAGAAGGCACTCGAGGTCTGCGACTCGATCCTCGAGGGGAAGGTCGATCTGGACGGACCCTCCCGAGGGCGCTTCCTGACTCTGCGTGGGCGGGCCCTGGGAATGCTGGGCAGGAACTTCGCCGCGTTGGATGCCTATACCCGGGCCTTGCCCTTCACCCGCTCGAAAGAGGGGCAGGCCATCGTCTATTACTACATGGGCTCGTTGTATGAGCAGATGGGCAATCCGGCCCAGGCTCGTGGCGCTCTTGCGATTGCCCTGGAGTACGGGCTGCCCTCGGGCCTGGATTTGCAGGCTCGCGAAGCACTCAAGCGCCTCGCCGCAGAGATGAACCAGGACCGCTGATCCGACTGCCGAATCGAGGAAGGTGCCGTGCACTACCGCAGCGATTGCCGATATTTCCGGGGTCATTTGCCGTGCCGTCCGCACAAGGAAAGGGGCGTCCATTGCCAGGATTGCCCCGAATTCCGGAAGCGGAAAGGGCGCATCCTGATCATCAAGCTCGGTGCTGCCGGCGACGTCGTGCGCACCACACCGATACTTGAGCCGTTACAGCGCGAATACCCAGACCATGTGATCAGCTGGGTCACGCAGTTTCCCGCTCTGGTGCCTGACCGTGTGGACGATGTGCTGCCGCTGGATACCGCATCGATGGTCTGGCTGCGCAACACGCCGTTCGATCTGGTGATCAACCTGGACAAGGATCGCGAGGCCTGCGCATTGGCCAGCGAAGTGAAGGCCACCCGCAGGTTGGGTTTCGTTCTGGGCCGGGACGATGGATTGCCGCACCCGGTCGCGCCGGGCGCATCGCGAGACAAATACGTCACGGGACTCTTCGACGATGCGAACCAGGCCTGCACCTTGAGCTATCTGCAGGAGATCTTTGCGATCTGCGGTTACGAATTCCAGGGCGAGGAATACGTGCTGGATCGACCGGAACCCGCCCCCGAATTCGATCTGCCGCAGGGGCGGGCCGTGATCGGATTGAACACCGGTTGCGGCGGTCGCTGGACGAGCCGGTTGTGGCCCGAGAAGTACTGGGAAGAGCTGGCTCGCGATCTGCAGGATGACGGCTATGCGGTGGTCCTGCTCGGCGGTCCCGAGGAGCACGAGAAGAACGAAAGGCTGGCCGGCGCGAGCGGTGCGTGCTATCCGGGACACTTTGACCTGCCTACGTTCATCGGTCTGATGGACCGGTGCGATCTTGTGGTCTCGGCCGTGACCATGGCCATGCATCTTGCGCTGGGACTGGGCAAGAAGTTGGTCCTGATGAACAACATCTTCAATCCGCGGGAATTCGAGTTGTACGGGCGAGGGGTTCTGCTGCAGCCGGAGCAGAAATGCACCTGCTTCTTCCAACCGCGCTGCACGAACGAGAATTTCTGTCTGGAGACGCTGACGCCGGCTACGGTCGGCCAGTCCGTGCGCGATCTGCTGGGGACCTCGTGAAGCTGGCCTTCCTGGGCCCGGCGCCGCCGCTGCGCGGGGGTATCGTCACCTACATCGCCCTGCTGCATCGCGTCCTGACCGGACGCGGACACGAGGTCCACTGGGCATCGTTCCGCAAACAGTACCCCGGATTCCTGTTTCCCGGCAGTGAACAGGAAGGCCAGTGTGCTTCCTGGCTGGACCTGCCCAGTACACCGAATTTCGTGCCCTGGTCGCCGTGGAGCTGGTGGCGGACCGCCCGCGACCTGGAAAAGCAGGCGCCCGATGCGGTGATCATCAAGTACTGGCTTCCGTTTTTTGCGCCCGGCTTTTTCGGGGTGACCTGGCTGCTGCGCCGGCGTACCCGAATTCGAATTATCTACCTGTTGGACAACGTGATCGCTCACGAGAAATACCCCTTCGCGAACCTGTTGACCCGCGCGGCGCTGCGCCAGGGGCACGGTTTCATCGCCCAGAGCGATCAGGTACACCGGGATTTATTCGAGGTACTGCCCGAGACCGACCCTGCAGTGGTGGTCGATGCACCACACCCCGTATACGATTTTGGCGAACCGGGTCAGCCGAGAATCTCCAAGCTGCAGGCGCGGAAAGAGTTGGGCCTGGATCCGGAGCAGCGTATCGCGCTTTTCTTTGGATTCGTCAAGCCCTACAAGGGGGTAATGCACCTGATCGATGCCGCGGGGGCGCTGCAGGCCGAGTTCGGAGAGGATCTGAAACTCCTGATCGTCGGCGACATCTACGGTGAGAAGCAGCCGTACCTGGATCGCATTCTGGCCAGCGGGGCGCCCGGAACGATCGAACTGGTCGATGGTTTTGTACCCGACGAGACCGTCGAAAAATATTTCCTGGCGGCGGATCTGGCGGTCCTGCCGTACGTTTCGGCTACCCAGAGTGGCATCGTCCAGATCGCATACAATTACGACCTGCCGGTGGTGACCACGGACGTAGGGGGACTGCCCGAGGTGGTTTTCGATGGCCGGACGGGCTACATCGTACCGCCAGGCGACAGTGTTGCGCTGGCCGCGGCGATCACGCGCTATTTCAGAGAAGAAAAGGCCGCTGAATTCGCCGCCGCGGTCCGTGCCGAGAAGAAAAAGTACTCGTGGGACCGGATGGCCGACGCGGTGGAGGTACTAGCCGCCGGCGCGGGTCTCGCGTCGGAGGAAGACCGCCGATGAAAGCTCCGAAACCGCGCAACCTGGACTTCGCGGCGCTCGAGCTTGCTCTGGAAAAGGGTGAGATCGTGCCACTGCAGGCCGATAGCTGGAATCGCATCCGCGAGCACTACGAGGTGCGCGATGAAATCCCGACGAGCATGGCCGGCTCGATCCTGCTGATTCGCAGAGGAAAATCCGCGGGCCGCAAACGGGCCGGATGGCTCCTGGTCGAGGAACCCGAGCCCGGGATTCGAGTCGCGCGCCCGTTCGCGACCGAGCGCAAGGCCCGCGCCCTGATCCAGGATCGTCTGGCGGCCTACGAACGGATGTGGGATGGCTGAGGCGGTTGCAAACCGGAGTACTACAACTGACCGGGGGTCGGTTTTCGTGACAGTGAAAACGGGATTGGACAGGCTGGTGGCCGAGGATTTTGCTCGGTTGCGCGGCCAACGCGTGGGATTGCTGATGCACCCCGCATCGGTCGATGCCCACTGGCGGTCGGCATCGGATCTGATGTTGGCGAGCCGGAGTGTGGACCTTCGCGCGCTGTTCGGCCCGCAGCACGGGCTGCTGGGACAGACCCAGGACAACATGATCGAATGGGAGGGCTCCCGCGACGAGCGGACCGGTCTGGCGGTGCATTCCCTGTATGGGAAACACCGGCAGCCGACGGCGGAGATGGTGCGCGATATCGACACCCTGGTCGTCGATCTGCAGGATGTGGGCGCACGCTACTATACCTTCATCTGGACACTTCTGTTGGCCATGGAAACCTGTGCCCGGGAGGGCACAAGGATCGTAGTGCTGGACCGGCCGAATCCCCTCGGAGGGCTGCAGATCGAAGGTACCGTTTTACAGCCCGGTTTCGAGAGCTTCGTGGGCCTGGCCGAGATTCCGATGCGCCATGGACTGACGATCGGTGAGTTGGCAAACCTTTTTTCCGATCGGTTGGTGACCGGAGCCGAACTGGAGGTCGTGCCGATACAGGGCTGGCGGCGCGCCATGTATTTCCGGGAGACCGGGCTGCCCTGGGTGCTGCCTTCGCCGAATATGCCGACACTCGAGACGGCGGTCGTCTATCCCGGGGGCTGTCTGCTGGAGGGTACGGCGCTGTCCGAGGGCAGGGGAACGACGCGACCCTTCGAGATCCTGGGCGCTCCCTATATCGATCCGCCGTCCCTATTGGCGGAATTGGATCCGGCCCTGACGGCGGGAGCCGTCCTGCGACCCCTGTATTTTCAGCCCACCTTCCACAAATTCTCAGGGGAAGTCTGCGGCGGCGTGCAGGTCCACGTCCTGGATCGCGAAGTTTTCCGGCCCGTAGCGTGCTACACGGCAATCATCGCGGCGGTTGCCCGTTTGTGGCCTGCGCAGTTCGCGTGGAAACGGCCGCCGTACGAATACGAAACCGAGAAGCTGCCGATCGATATCCTGACCGGTGGGACCCTCTGGCGCGAAGCCGTCGAAAGCAACACCGATCCTGCGGTTCTGGTTGCCGGCTGGGAAGAGCAGATCGCCGCCTTCGCTGCCGATACGCGGCAATACCATCTCTATGACTAGCGAAAAACGACAGCTGCGGGGAATGATTCTGGCCGCCGGGTACGGTTCTCGACTGGCTCCGATCACCGATCATGTACCGAAGCCGCTTCTGCCGGTGGCGGGCACGCCGTTGATCGATCACATCATTGGGCGATTCGATGGCGCGGGTATTGGTCCGATCGCGGTCAACACGCACCACCTCGGCGTACAGGTGGAAACCCATCTGCGCGGGCGCCCGGATGCGAACCGGTTCTTCCATTTCCCGGAAACCGAGATTCTCGGCACCGGCGGTGGCCTCGATGGTGCGCGGGAGTTTCTGCGGCAGGAGGAGAGTTTCCTGCTGCACAATGGCGATGTGTTCTGCGACGCCGACCTGGGACGCCTCCTGGCCGCCCACAGGGCTCGCCCCTGTCTGGCGACGTTGCTGCTGATCGACTGGCCGGAGATCAATTCCGTGGAGGTAGCCGCCGATGGAGCCGTCACGCGCATTGCGGGACGACCGGAAGAGGATGGAGGGTGTGAACGCCGGTTGACCTACAGTGGGGTGGGCGTCTTCTCGCGGCGACTGTTGGATCGGATCGGCCCCGGTTTCTCGTCGTTGATTGCGCCTCTGATCGAGGCTCTGGCCGACACCCCCGGCTGTGTGCGGGCCTGGGTTCCCGACCCGTTGCGATGGAGCGATCTGGGGACCTTGCCGCGCTGGCTGTCCGCCCAGCCGGAGCGGCCTCGGAACCTGCCCACCGCCGCTGTGCGCCTCGAGCGGATTACCGGCCACGGTTCCGACCGGCGTTTCTGGCGGATTTCGACCCACGACTGGTCAGCCGTTGCCATGCAGGACCTGCCGCGGAATGAAGAATTCGACCGGCAGGTGGCCATTGGACGCTGGCTGGAAACGGTGGGCCTGACGCCGCCACATCTGCTGTCGGTCCACGAAAAGGAGGGCGTACTGCTGCAGGAAGACCTGGGACCGGAGCGCCTGTTCGAGGCCGCGGCCGATCCGGGGTGCGCGGTGGAGGCCGGCCGCCGGGCCCTGGAGTGGGCTCTGAGATTGCAGGGGCTGACCGGCCGCGCGGAATCGGAATGTGCTTCGTGCTGCGACCGGGCCCTGGACAGGGACGTGCTCCGTGGGGAAACCCGGTACTTCTCGACCCGCTTCCTGGTCGGGCACCTGGGTCACGGTGCGGCCGATCTCGATCGGTTGCAGCCGGAGTTCGACTTGTTGGCGGACTGCGTCGCGGCCCAGCCGCAGATGCTCATCCATCGCGATTTTCAATCGCAGAATCTGCACCTGGACGGGCCGCGGATCCGGCCGGTCGATTTTCAGGGGATGCGCCGGGGGCCGCTCGGTTATGATGCGGCTTCGTTGATCTTCGATCCCTACGTGGATCTGGGCGCGGAGCGACGCACCGGGCTGCTGGACCATTTCTGCGATTTGGCCGAAACGGTCCATCATCGGCCGGCGGCCGAGATCCGGGGGATGGTATTGTCGGCGGCTCTGCAACGCCTGATGCAGGCACTCGGTGCGTACGGATATCTGGGCCACGTGAAGGCGAAAGCGGGCTTTCTGGAGCACATTCCGGCCGGGCTGGCCCGCTTGCGCGAGGTGCTGCACCGGATCGAGGACGAGGACGCATCGGAGTGGCTTGCCGGGCCGCTGCCGCAACTGCGTACGCTGCTGGATGCCATCGCGGACTAGGTCGTTGTGGCCAGCTTTTTGTTGGCTTCCCGAACCGGGCCCCGTTACCCTTTTGCGACTCTGCGGCGATCGGTGCCGCTCCACGAAATCTGGAATCTGCCGGGAGTAGCGATGTCCGCCACCGTACCGAGTCCGCGTCGCCTGCGAATCTCGCAAACCGCGGAGAAATTCCAGTTTGGTTTTGCCCTGCTGCTGTTGGCTTCGGGCTGGTTCTCGATCGCCGTCAGTCAGATCGCGTTGGGCGTCGGGCTGCTGGCACTTCTGATCCGCTGGGCGAACGGCGCTGCGCCGGTCCGGACGGGCTTGGAATGGCCCGCCATGGCACTGGCCTTTTGGGCACTGGTGATGATCCCCCTGTCGGCTGATCCCGGGCTGTCCGCTGTCTACTACAAGCGTTTTTACCTGTTCTCGGCGATTTGGGTAACCGCTTCGGTCGCCGGTACGGAGCGCCGCCGGCTCGCGTTGCTGGCGGCCCTGGCGCTCGGTGCGCTGGCCACCAGTCTCTACTGGCAGATCTCTCCGTTGGTGCAGGGCAAGGGACTTTTCGATACACGATTGCGCGGCATCTTCAATCCGATGACGACCGGTGCCTTGCTGATGATGGGGGCCTGCGCGGCGGCCGGCTTCGTGATCCTGACGCGGCGGACGCTCCGGTGGCGCGGGATCGCCGGAGCCGCACTGGTGACGTTGGCCCTGGGGGTTGTGCAAACCTTCACTCGCAGCGCGTTGCTGGGGCTGAGCGTGGGCGTTCTGCTGATCGGCCTGATCCGGCGGCCGCGACTGACGGGTGCCGTACTGGCTGCTCTCTTGCTGGTGGGGATCGTTTTTCGCGGGCCGGTACTGGATCGTCTTCCGGATCGACTGGAGAAACGGGTGCGGCCGGGCCAGATCGCCGAGAGTGCCAGTCCCTCCATTCGGATCGAGATGTGGCGCGGCGGTTGGCGCATGATCCAGGCCCACCCCCTGACCGGAGTCGGTGATGTGGGGCTGCTGGATCTCGCGCCGCAATACTACGGGGACGCCGATACGAAATACTATGGCCACATGCACAGCAATCCGGTGCACCTGGCCGTGATCTGGGGGGTACCGGGGCTGCTGTTGGGGGTGTGGTTCCTGCTGGCACCCGGCTGGATTCTGTGGCGACGATGGCGCAAGGTCCGTTCCGATGTCGCGAGGCCGGTGGCCGAAGGCTGGATCCTGGGTGCCCTGGCTGCCTGGGCCGCCTTCAACGTTGCCGGTTTGACCGAATGGTATTTCGGCGATGCCGAGAGCATGTTGATCTACCTGGGGCTGTTGGGATGTGCCCTGGGAGCATGGGGTGGATCGGATGAGAACGAATCCAAGGAGAACGATGTCCTCGCGAAATGACCTCTTCCCGCGCGCCAGCGGAGTGCTGTTGCACATCACCTCGCTGCCCGGCCCCGATGGTGTTGGTGATCTGGGCGAACCCGCGCGTCGTTTTGTAGCCTGGCTGGCCGAGCATGGTCAGACCTGGTGGCAATTTCTCCCGCTGGGGCCGACCAGCTACGGCGATTCCCCCTACCAGACGTTGTCCGCCCTGGCCGGGAATCCGTTGCTGATCAGCCTGGAAGACGTAGTGCGCGCCGGATGGCTCACACCTGCGGATCTGGCGGACCGACCGGATTTTCCGGCTGACCGTGTCGATTACGGGCCGGTCATCGAATGGAAGTTCGGCAAGCTGCAACGCGCCTGGGAGGGCTTCCGTCGTGAAGTGCACCCGAGTGGGCGCGAGGAATTCGAACGCTGGTGTGCGGCCCAATCCGAGTGGCTGGAAGACTATGCCCTGTTCATGGCAATCAAGAACGAACAGGGGGGGGCTCCCTGGCTGGAATGGCCTGAAGATTTGCGCATGCGCCGGCCCGAGGCATTGTCGGCCGCGCGGGGACGGCTGGCCGCCGCGATCGATGCCGTACGCTTCGCCCAGTGGCTCTTTTTCACGCAGTGGGTTCAGCTACGTTCGTTCGCTGCCGCGCGGGGGGTCCGTTTTCTGGGCGATCTCCCGATCTTCGTGGCGCTGGACAGTGCCGATGTCTGGGCGCACCGCGAGCTGTTCCGGCTGGAGGAGAACGGCCGCCCGACCCACGTGGCCGGGGTCCCGCCGGACTACTTCAGCGAGACCGGACAGCTGTGGGGCAATCCGCTCTACGACTGGAATCGCCTGGCGCAGGATGGGTACCAGTGGTGGGTCCGGCGCATGCAAGCGAGTCTCGAGTTGGCCGATGTCGTGCGGATCGACCACTTCCGCGGTTTCGAAGCGTATTGGGAAGTGCCTGAGGATGCCGAAACGGCCGTACACGGTCGATGGGTGCCGGGGCCCGGGCGACCATTCTTTGAGGTCCTGCGCGGGAAACTGGGGGGGCGATTGCCGGTGGTGGCCGAGGACCTGGGGGTTATCACGCCGGGTGTGGAGGCCCTGCGCGACGATCTGGATCTGCCGGGAATGAAGGTACTGCAGTTCGCGTGGAGCGGACCGGACAATGCATTCCTGCCTCACGAATATTCGTCCAACTGCGTGGTCTATTCCGGGACCCACGACAATGATCCGAGCCTGGGTTGGTGGAAGCATCTGGCGAGCGATGCGGAAAAGGCATTGCTGGAACGTTACTCCGGCGGCAGTACGGCCGAGCCTCACTGGACCCTGCTGCGGCTGGGATTGCTCTCGGTCGGGCATACGTTCATTGCCACGATGCAGGATGTGCTGGGGTTGGGCCGCGAGGCGCGCATGAATCTGCCCGGCGAGGGCAGCGGCAACTGGAACTGGCGCATGCCGGAGTCCGCCTACATCGATTCTGCCGGCGAACGTTTGGCCCAGCTGACCTGGCTGGCCCGGCGTCGCCCCGACCAGCAGGTGGCCGGCGCGGCGGTGCCGGACCACTCGCCGAACGCCGGGTCGACTCCGGATCCCGATTCTGAAACGGAGCCCCGCGCCTGATGAATTTTCTTGCACGTTTCCGCGGGATCAGCCTCGATTTCCGCCGCATGCTCCTGGCAACGGCCTTCTTTGGCGCTGCCTCGGGCGTGATCATGTCGACGCTGAACAACTACCTCCAGGATGTCCACGGTTTCGATGCGGGATACCGCGGTTGGCTCGAGTTTCCCCGCGAGTTGCCGGGATTTCTGATCTTCGCCGTGATGGGCCTGCTGCTGACCCGTTTTCGCGAAGGACGCATCGCGGCGCTGGCGATGCTCTTTACCGCCGCCGGTATCCTGGGGCTGGGGTACCTGACTCCCCACATGTATCTACTCGTGCTCTGGGTCATGATCTGGTCGGTGGGCGATCACATCATTTTTGCCACCGAGGGACCACTGGGATTGAAGCTCGCCCGAACCGGCGGCGAAGGGCGTCGCCTGGGACAGCTCGGCGGGGCCCGCAATCTGGGGACCATTGTCGGCGTCGGGGCGATCTGGCTGCTGGCCCGGTCCCTGGGCGATCGATACGACCTTTTCTATCTCGTGGGAGGTGGGTGCGCCCTGGCCGCCGGTTGGTTCTACCTGCGCCTGCAGGTGGGCCGGGAGGATCCGCGCTCACGGCGCCTGATCTTCCGCCGCAAGTATTGGATCTTCTACGGCATCAGCGCCCTGTTCGGCATCCGGAAACAGATTTTTATGGTATTCGGAACCTGGGTGCTGGTTTCACTGCACCAGGTTCCGGTATCGACGATCGCCCTGCTGTATTTCGTCGCTTCGGGATTGGGCGTGCTGCTGCGTCCGCTACTCGGGGACGTGATCGACTGGCTGGGCGAGAGGCGGGTATTGGCGACGGACGAGTTGATGCTGATTGTCGTCTGCATGGTGTATGCCTTCGCCGGGGATCTGCTGCCGGATCCCTGGGCCCTGTGGGTGCTGTACGCCGCCTACGTCCTGGATCACATCCTGTTCGCGCTGCGGGTGGCCCGCACGACGTATCTGAAAAAGATCGCCGAGGACCCGTCGGATATCACGCCGACGATTTCTTTGGGCATCACGATCGACCATGCCGTAGCCATGACCCTGCCGGTGCTTTCGGGCTGGATCTGGGAGCAGTACGGTCATCAGTGGGTGTTCCTGCTGGCGGGCGGGATCGCGTTGGGCGGCTTCTTCCTGTGTCTGCAGATTCGGGTTCCCGAAGTGAAACCATAGGATTTGCGGACCGACAGGATCCGACGATTCTTTTGCGCACCGGGCGTTCCGAACCCTATCTTTTGCGGACTCGAAAGGAACGCTGATCATGCTCCCGAAACGACAACCACTGCTGATCCCTCTTCTGCTGCTCCTGTTCCTGCTCTCCTCCTGCGGCAGCAAGGACACGATCGTCGTTCCCGAGAACCCCTTCGACGGGGTTTCCTACGGGACCGATGCCACGCTCGAAATCGTGACCTGGAATCTCGAGCATTTCGCGAAGAAGGATGAAACAACCGTCGACTACCTGGTCCAGGCGATCGAGGCGATGGATGTGGATATCATCGCCCTGCAGGAGATCCAGGATTCGGTGCAATTCCGAAATCTGTATACGGCTCTGCCGGGGTGGAACGGCTTCAAGGCTTCGTCGGCGTACGACGACATCGACCTGGCCTTCCTGTACCGGGTGGGCGGCCCGGTGGCCGATGTGACGATTCGCGAGATCCTGACCGACGAGTATTCCCTGCCGCGTGCACCGCTGGTACTGGAGTGTACCTTCAACGGCATTCCGCTGGTTGTGATCAACAACCACTACAAGTGTTGCGGCGACAACGTCATTGACGAGAATGACGATCGGGACGAGGAGAAGCGCCGTCGCGATGCCTGTCTGATTCTGGAAGACTACTGCGACACGGTGTTTGCCGACGACAAGGTCGTCATCGTGGGCGACATGAATGATGAGCTGAGCGACGCCCGCCCGGCCAATGTGTTTACCAACTTCCTGGACTCCGCGAATTGGCGCTTCGTCGATCTGGACATCGCGGAGGATCCCTCGGCGTTGTGGTCGTTTCCGGAATGGCCAAGCCACCTCGACCACATTCTGGTCAACGAGCATATGCTGGACGATGCGGGCGCAGTGGACGCCGAGACGATGGTCCTGCCGCTTCACGAGCAACTGGGCAGTTTCAGTAAATACAACACGAACATCAGTGACCATCTGCCGGTCATGTTTCGCTGCATACCGACAGCGGTCGAATCCGGCGGCGGCAATCAAACCAATCCGTTCGACGTGCTCGAGCCGGTTGCTGATCGATTGGGTGGTGACTCATCGTCCCGACGACCGGGTCATCCTCTTGGGTGATCTGAACGACGAACTGAACGACGCGTCGCCCGACAACGTCTTTACCGATTTCCTCGACGATACGGCGAACTGGCGTTTCGCGGATCTGGCCCTGGCCCTGGACCCCGGCGCGCTCTGGTCCTATCCCACCTGGCCCAGTCAACTGGATCATCTCGCGGTAACCAACGAGTTGTTCGGCGCGGTCGACGCTGCCGGCGCCGACTGCTGGGTCGTACCGGTGCACGATCACATCACGGGCGGTTGGTCCTCGTATGACAGCAAGGTCAGCGATCACCTGCCGGTCGCGTTGCGATTCTCGCTATAGTTCGCCGGTTTCGGCCCAGGGGATGGGCAGACCCAGGGTCTCCAGTTTGAGCTCGAACTCGCCGCGCTCGCGATGGCGCGCCAGGGCTCCCGACTTCGTGACTCTCAGCCAGCCGGCCTGGGCGGCGGTCGTGCGCGCCTGCTCCAGATTCCCACGCGTCGTGGCGGCCAGAATTTCGTGTTCGATCCGCGAGTAGTATCGCGCTTTGAAGCGGTAGTCCTGGAAGGCCTCCCACGTCAACGGCACCCAGCGAGCGACAATCTCTTCGCCGATCACCGTTGCGTAGTCGCGAATTTCCTTCTGTGCGTGGGAGTCCATGCGCAGGGCCAGGAAGTGCAGCAGGTTGTGCAGGTCGATTTTCCAGTAGGCCTCGGTGTAGGTACACAGGGGCAGGTCCTTGCGGGCCTGCTCCCTGGCGACTCCCTGCTCGAGGCGCTCATTGTAGACGCAGCGGATCTTGTCCTGCAGATCGGCTTCCTGATCGCTCAGCTTGCGGCCCAGGTCCTCGTCCACCCAACCGTCACTGCCCTGCTTGTTGTTCACGGCCTGGATGCGCCACTGCTGCGGGGCGGTGCGCTGGGCAGCGTCGATGGCGAGGGAGTAGCGCGTGCTCGTCTCATTGACCGAGGCCGTGCGGTGGCGAATCCACTGCCGCCACGCATCCATCGGGACCCGGACGTGGAGCTTCAGCGAGCACATCTCGAAAGGAGTGGTGTGCCGGTGACGCAGCAGGTAGCGGATCAGGCCGCGATCGTCCGAGGTCTTCTTCGTCCCGGCGCCGTAGCTGACGCGTGCGGCCTGGACGACTGCCGCATCATCGCCCATGTAGTCCACGACACGAACCAGCCCGTCGTCCAGTACGCCGAAGGGTTGGCCGAGGATCGCGTCGAGGGCCTCGACACCGGGGCGGGAAAGCTGTTCCGAGCGGTCTTCCATCGCTGCTCCTTGTTACTCGAATGCGGAATCGATCGCGTCCCGGATCAACAAGTCGTTCGCGTGTTGGGGCATCGTCACCTGCAACTGCGGTTCGATCTCCATGGCCTCCCGGATCGCGAATTCGGCGCCTTCGTTGCGCGCCCAGGCTCGCCGTGCGATCCCGTTGTTGACGTCCCAGTGCAGCATGCCGCGCAACCGGTGGTCGGACTGCTCGGAGCCGTCCAGCAGCATTCCGAAGCCGCCGTTGATCACTTCGCCCCAGCCGACGCCGCCGCCATTGTGGATCGATACCCAGGTCGCGCCGCGGAACGAGTCACCGATCACGTTCTGGATCGCCATGTCGGCCGTGAACATCGAGCCGTCATGGATGTTGCTGGTCTCGCGGAAGGGGCTGTCCGTTCCCGAGACGTCGTGATGGTCCCGGCCCAGAACGATCGGCGCCGAGATCTTGCCCTCACGGATCGCGTGGTTGAAGGCCACGGCGATCGCGCGGCGGCCCTGCGCATCGGAGTAGAGGATCCGCGCCTGGGAGCCGACGACCATCTCGTTCGCGCCGGCCTGGCGGATCCAGCGCAGGTTGTCCAGGTACTGCTGGCGCGTTTCCTCGGGCGCCACGGCGGCCAGCTTCTCGATGACATCGCCGGCGATGCGGTCGCTGGCCTCCAGATCCCTCGGGTCCCCGCTGGTGCAGACCCAACGGAAGGGACCGAATCCGTAGTCGAAGCACAGCGGCCCCATGATGTCCTCGACGTAGCTGGGATACTTGAATCCTTCCCCGTCCGGACGCTTGATATCCGCGCCGGCGCGCGAGCACTCCAGGAGAAAGGCGTTGCCGTAGTCCCAGAATTTCATGCCCTGGCGAACGCACCGTTCGATGGCGGAGATATGCCTCAGCAGCGTCTCTTGCACGCGTGCCTTGAAGGTCTCCGGGTCGGCGGCCATCATCGCGTTGCTTTCCTCGTAGGTCATCCCGATCGGGTAGTAACCGCCGGTATAGGGGATGTGCAGGGAGGTCTGGTCGCTGCCCAGCTCGACGTCGATGTCGCTGTCGGCGAGCGCTTCCCACAGATCGACGACATTCCCCTGGAAAGCCAGTGCGACGGCCTCGCGATTTCTCTTGGCCGTACGCGTGCGCTCCAGCAATTTCTGCAGGTCGGTATGGACCTCATCGACCCAGCCCTGCTCATGGCGCTTGGCGACCGCAGCGGGATTGATCTCGGCCAGAATGCTGACACAGCCGGCGATCACGCCCGCTTTGCCCTGCGCGCCGCTCATGCCGCCCAGGCCGGATGAGACGTACAACTTGCCGGCCAGCGGATCGGATTGGGAATCTCCACCCAGATAACGGCGCCCCGCGCCCAGCACCGTGATGGTCGTGCCATGCACGATTCCCTGCGGTCCGATGTACATGAAACTGCCTGCCGTCATCTGGCCATAGCTGGTCACGCCCAGAGCGGCCATGCGCGTGTAGTCGTCGCCCGAGCTGTAGTTCGGAATCACCATGCCGTTGGTCACGACGACGCGCGGCGCCTCCGAGTGGGAGGGGAATAGGCCCAGGGGGTGGCCACTGTACATGACCAGGGTCTGTTCCTCGGTCATCTCGCTCAGGTATTTCATCGTCAGCAGGTACTGCGCCCAGTTCTGGAAGACGGTGCCGTTGCCGCCGTAGGTGATCAATTCGTACGGGTGCTGGGCGACGGCCGGATCCAGGTTGTTCTGGATCATCAACATGATGGCGGCAGCCTGGTCGCACTCGGCGGGGTATTGCTCGATCGAGCGGGCGAACATCTCGTACGCAGGCCGGAAGCGGTGCATGTAGATGCGCCCGAAACGCGCCAACTCGGCTGCGAACTCCGGCGCGAGCACTTCGTGCATTTTTTGAGGGAAGTAGCGCAACGCGTTGCGTAGGGCCAGTTTCTTTTCTTCGTGACTCAGCAGCAAGGGGCGTGCAGGGGCTCGCGGGACCGTCGGGTCCTCGGCCGGCGGTTCGGGCAGTTGGTGGGGAATTCCCTGGCGAATGTGCTGCTGGAAGGAATCGAGATCGTAGACGCCGCTCAAGGCGCGCACCTCCTGCACGGGTTCATCTGCATCGGGTCTCGGCGAAGATAGCACACGGCCGGGAGGTTCTCCAGACCGAGGCTGCCCCGATTGCCGGAGCGCCTTTTCTTGCCGATGCGGGTGCGGGGGGAGTATGATGGGAAGCCGATCATCCGAACCTCATTCCCGTACTGCACCGGAGGAGAATCGTGACCTACCGCAAAGAGTTGCTCAGCGCCGCCCTCGTCTGCCTGCTGATCGGCATGGCTGTCTCTGCCCAGGGCCAGGACGCCGTCTACCGTGAGAAGAACAAGTATCCCGTACTGGATGAGATCGAGGCCGCCCGCGATGCGGTCCGAGCCGAGCGCGACTCGGTCCGCGCGGCCGTCGAAGCGCGATATGCCGAGCAACGCGACAAGAAGGAAGACGCCCGTCGCGATCTGCGCGTGGACTGGTCCCAGGTCAAGACGCCCCAGGCACCCGCGGACTTCCAGCAGGTCTGGCACTTGCCGCCCACGCCGCAGTTCTATACCGGCACCTGCTGGGCATTCTGCTCGACTTCGTTTCTCGAGAGCGAGGCCCATCGCATTACCGGCGTCGACGTAAAGCTGTCGGAAATGTGGATCGTCTATTGGGAGTACGTCGAGAAGTGCCGCAGTTACCTGCGCTCGTTCGGCAACACGCCGGTGGACGAGGGAGGCCAGGACAACGGGACGCTGGAGATCCTGCGCCAGTACGGCATCGTGCCGCGGGAGTCCTATCCGGGCGTCCTGGAAGAGAGCGGCCGGTACGACCATACCCCCCTGATCCGGGAATTGAAGGGCTACCTGCAGTTCGTGCTCGACAGCGGGACCTGGGACGAAGCGCAGAATCTGGCCTATGTCCGGTCGATCCTGGACAAGTACCTCGGCGCGCCTCCGGAGGACGTCGTCTACCAGGGCAAAACCTACAGTCCCCAGGCTTTCGGCAAGAAGGTGCTCCAGCTGAATCCGGACGACTACGTGGCTTGCGTCTCGCGCATGGATGAGCCGTTCTACTCGCGCGTTCTGCTGGACGTACACGACAACTGGCGCCGCAAGGACGACTACCTGAACCTGCCGCTCCACGATTTCTACGAAGTGATCAAGGAGTCGGTGAAGGACGGGTACACGATTTCCATCGGCGGTGACAACAGCGAAGCCGGTATGGATGGCAAGTTCGACGTGGCGATCATTCCGGAATGGGACATTCCGCGCAAGTACATCAACCAGGCTTCGCGCGAGTTCCGTATCGCCAACCGCACCACGGGCGACGATCACGGTGTGCATATCGTGGGGTACACGAAGCTGGGCGGGCGCGACTGGTTCCTGATCAAGGACAGCAACCGCAGTAGCCGTCTGGGCGAACACAAGGGATACTACTTCTGGTCGGGTGACTACATCCGGTTGAAGATGCTCAGCTTCACGGTGCACAAGGATCGGCTGAAGGGCATCGATTTCGAGTGATCCATTGGAAATCAGGGGCTGAAGATCCGGGGCCCCCGGACGAAGGAGTCCGGGGGCCCTGACCAGCTGCCGGAATGCCGGGAACCGGAGGGACCGAACCGGTGTTGGATGTACCCTGGATGACGACCCGAAAGGAGCCCGAAATGCCCCGCCGCCTCTTCGCAAGAATCTGGAACCGAGACAACGCCCGCTGGCTGTCCAGCATGGGGCTGATCCTGCTGGCCGTGACCTCGTTTCGCTCGGCCATCGCCGATTGGAACGATGTCCCGACCGGCTCGATGAAACCAACGATCGCGATCGGCGATCGCATTTTTGTCAACAAGCTGGCCTACGACCTGAGGATCCCGTTCACCCAGCACCGCCTGGCCACCTGGGGCGAGCCCGAGCGCGGCGATGTCGTCGTCTTCTGGTCGCCGAAGGACGGGATGCGCCTGGTCAAGCGCTGCGTGGCCGTTCCCGGCGACGAGATCGCAATGCAGGGGGGGCGCCTGTGGCTGAACGGAGAGCCACTCGAATACGATTCGACGGACCGGCCGAAGCTGGCCGAAGACGGTGTGCGCTATTTCCTCGAGGATCTGGACGGGGTCGAACATCTGGTAGCCTACGAATCGCTGCAGGGGCTGGCCCGCGACTTCGGTCCGGTCACCGTGCCCGAAAACAAGTTCTTCATGATGGGAGACAACCGCGACCACAGCGCCGACAGCCGGTTCTTCGGTTTCGCCGACCGCTCGTCGATCTGCGGCAAGAGCAGTGTGGTGGTAGCGTCGGTCGATCGCGAGAACCACTGGCTGCCGCGCTGGGAACGCTTCTTCTCGAAGTTGATCTAGCGGCAGGTTCTCGGCGCCGTCACCGGGTGGCGGCGCGGCGCCGGAACAGATTCAGGTATTTCCCGTTCGCCAGGCGCAGACTGATCATCTCGTAGTTGGCCTGGAATTCCTTGTTCAGCACGATTTCCTTTTCGACTTCCAGCGGCGGAATCAAGCCGCGCCGCGGCTGCGGTGTGATGTCCACATTGCCGATCAGCAGATAGTCCGGGCGTTGGGCGACGATCCAGTCGCCATCGTGTTTCTGGTGTC
>JANTGJ010000039.1 GCA_024762975.1 Candidatus Krumholzibacteriia bacterium | reverse complement strand
CGGATCGACGTACCCGCTTGCGCTTGGCGGGAGCATCGACAGGGAGGATCCCATGCTTCGATTTCGAGGACCACGGCGCCACGGAGACCGAGCCGTGGTGTTGGGCCTACTGGTCCTGTTGGCTGCCCTCTGTGATACGGCGCCGGCCACGGCGCAGGCGGTCGACGACACGCTGCTGAACGAGGCCGCTCGCCGGACCGGGATGAGTCGCGAGGAAATCCAGCGCCGCATCGCCGAGCGCGGGGCCGGGGAGGCCCAGACCGGCACCCAGTCGGCCGAACCGGGCCGCGTCTCGCTGGACGGAATCGACGACAGTCATCCGGCGGCTGGTGATTCCACTCGTTGGCGCGATACCACGGAAGAAGTGATTCTCCCCTACCAACAGTTTCTGGCCGCCGAGGCAGCCATCGACCGGATCGATGCCGCGGCCGTGCCGGGAGACTCGCTGGTCATTTTCGGCGCCGATTTCTTCTCCCTGGATGCGAGTACCTTCACGCCGCCCTCGTTCGGCCCGGTCGGATCCGACTACATGCTGGGCGTCGGTGACCAGGTCATCGTCAACGCCTGGGGCGGTGTGGATTTCAAGATCGAGCGCGTGGTCGACCGCGATGGAGCCATCCTGTTGCCGCGCTCGGGCAAGGTGGCCTGTGCGGGTCGGACGCTGGAACAGGTGCAGGAGTCGGTGCGCGCGCACCTGGCCGAGTCGCATGCCAGCATCAGGGATGAGGGCCGGGGCACAGGCACCACGGTCGAGGTCACCCTCGGTCATCTGCGTCCGATCAAGGTCTTCGTGGTCGGGGCGGTGGCTCACCCCGGAGCCGTCGAGTTGAATTCCGCGTCCCGGATCCTGACCGCCCTGGCTTCTGCGGGAGGTCCGTTGCCGAGCGGGTCGCTGCGCTCGGTCCGGTTGGTGCGCGGCGCCGATGTGGTGGGCGAATTCGATCTCTACGAGTACCTGCTGGGCGGCAGCCGGGCCGGTGACCTGACCCTGCGCGAGGGCGATACGGTCTTCGTTCCGGATGTGGGGCGTCGGGTGCGCCTGGCCGGAGCCATTCGGCGTCCCGCCTACTACGAGATGCGGGCGGGCGAGACCCTGAGCGACCTGCTGGGCTTCGCCGGCGGGTTTTCCGCCGATGCGGCTGCGGACGTGGTACATGTCGAACGCATCGTACCGTTTGAGCAACGCCGACCTGGCGAACCTGATCTCGAGGTACTGGACGTCGCCTACGACGCCGGCCGCATGGCTCCGACTGCGGGCGGGCGCGTGGAGATGCGCGATGGAGATCGCATCGAGATCGGCCGGACCGGATCCCGCCTGCTGAATTTCGTCCGGATCGAGGGCGCCGTCAAACGCCCGGGGCGTTACGAATTTCGGGCCGGTATGACGGCTGGCCATCTCGTGGAGTTGGCCGGCGGAGTCTGGCCCGATGCGCTGACCGACCGCGCGGTGATCGATCGTACGGACCTGGAAGATCACCTCTCTACGGTGACCTTCACCCTGGCCGACGAATTGAGCGGCGCGGCCGCACCCGTGGTCCTGGCCGAGCGCGATGTACTGCATGTGTTTTCGCGGTGGGATGCGCAGGAAAGACCGCAGGTCCACATCAGCGGAGAGGTCTACGAGCCGCACCAGGAGGACTGGCGAGAGGGGATGACCCTGCGCGACCTGATTCTCAAGGCGGGGGGTCTGAAGCAGAGCGCCGACCTGGTCCGCGTCGAGGTCGCCCGGCTGCGTAAGGATGCGCTGCACAGCCGCGATCTGGGTTCGCGTCCGAACCAGACCGTGGACATCCTCGAATTGCAATTGGATGAGGATTTCCTGAGCGGACCCGAACTCTTGACCCTGGAAGCCTGGGACCGCGTGTTCATCCGTCGCCTACCGTGGTGGGATCTGCAGCAGACCGTATCGGTTCGTGGCGAGGTCTTCTATCCGGGGCAGTTCTCGCTGGAGCGCAGGGACGAGAAGCTCTCGTCGGTCATTGCTCGCGCCGGCGGTCTGAAACCCGATGCCTATCTCGTCGGCGCGCGGGTGGTCCGCGCGCAGAACGGCGTGGGCAACATCGCGATCGATTTGGCCGCGGCTTTGGCCGACCCGGATGGACCGCATGACATCATTCTGCAGCAGGGAGATGAGATTCTCATCCCGGACCGCATGTACACGGTCAAGGTGCGGGGCGAAGTGGGCTTTCCGACCAGTCTGGTATTTGCGGATGGCAAGAATATCAACTGGTACGTCGATCATGCCGGCGGCTATCTGGAAAAGGCGGACAAGGGAAAGTCGCGCGTGATCTACCCGAACGGCATGTCGTTTCCGAACAAGCGCGGTACGAAAGTCGTCGCCGGTTCTACGATCATCGTGCCGGTGAAGGCGCCGCCCGAGGGCGCGGGAAAGCTGGGAACGCTGAAGGAGATTTCGGCGATTTTTGCTTCGTTGGCTACGGTTTGGTTGGTGATTGATCGGACGAACTGATGGCAGCGGCGACCGATCGAATGGATGGAGACAACGTGCAAAGCGAACCGTCGGTGATGGAGTTGTTCGAGTGGATTTGGCGGAAAAAGATTCCAATGGTGATTGGCCTCGCCATCGGCGCATTGATTCTCTGGGGTCTGACTTGGTTGCAGGCTCCGGTCTATCGGGCCGAGGTGATCATCCTTCCTGCGGAAAATCGCGGAAACTCCAATTTACTGAGTCAATTCGCGGGTATGGCTGGGTTGTCTGTGGATTTGGCTGCGAGTCCCGAGGCTACTTACCCGGCCATATTGCAATCCCATGCCCTACTCGGCGAATTGCTCGATCTGGAGGCCGACTCCACTGACATGGCGCTGGCTCCCCGTCTTGCAGAGTGTCTGGACGTGGACCTTCATGAGAAATATGCCCGTGAGCGCTTGAAGGATCTCCTGCGCAATGAGGTAGTCTCTCTGATACAGGACGATATGACAGGTGTGATCGAACTGCGTGCCGAGATGCCGCACTCGCCCGAACTGGCGGCCCGTTGTGCCAACGAAGCGGCAGATTTGCTTGCGAAGCAATTGGGCCGCGAAAATCGGCGCCGCGCCTCCCGACGCGCGGATTTCGTGGGCGCACGGCTTGAGGATGTCGCCGGCGAGTTGGCTGACGCCAGGAGCGCGGTCACGGAATTCGTTGCCGCGAATCGCTCGTACGGAGAATCACCCGCGTTGACGCAACGGTACGAGGAACTCACTGGAGAAACCATGGCATTGCAGCGCGTGTGGTCCGGTCTCCGCGAGCAGCTGGAGATGGAGCAGCTCGAGGCGCAAGGCGACGTAGCGACATTGAATATCCTGGATCGGGCCCGTCCCCCCAGGGACCCGGTTCGTCCGAATCGAATCTCGGCGCTGATACTCGGGGCCTTGCTGGGACTTGCCGTGTCGGCAGCCGTCCTCGGTTTTGTCGAAGCCCGGCGCTCATGACATCGACTTCGCAGGGACCGGGTTCAGCCGATCGTCTCAACTGGACCCTTTTCTTGTTCGTGCTGTTGCTCGGGTTGCCCTTCGGAGGATATATCCGGGCCCTCTTCGGGAATTCCCCGGTCGGCAGACTCACGTTGCAGGATGCGGCCTTCGCGGTTTTGGCAATATCCCTCGGGTGGCGGTTCTGGCGGCTGCTGATCTCCTGGGATGTGGCGCTGGCGGCGCTGCTGAACCTGGGCATCGTGGTGTCCATGTTGGCGAACGGAAAAAGCGGCTGGGCGGAAGTGGCTGTCCATCTCTACCTCCTGGTGATGTACCTGGTGGTGCGCAATATGATGGGTTGCCGGCAACAGCGTCGGACGCTTCATCGAGGATTGCTGGCGGCATTCTTCGTGGCATTCGCGGCAGCGGTTGTTTCCAAGGTCGTTGCAGTTCCGTGGCTGCCGCAGCATTCCTTGCACCTGCAGGGGGCCTTCCTCAACGGATCCCAGTACGGCTCATTCATGCTGGTTTCGACGGTCCCGATTTACGCCGCAGCAATGTGCCTTTGGCTTGGCTTCCCGATGGGAGGGGAGCTCCCCACGGCAGGGAACTGGTACCGGCGCGCGCTGGTGACCTGTTGTCTTGTTGCCCCCCCGTTGCTGCTCCTGGCGAGCAAGAGAGCGGCTCTCCTGAGCCTGCTTTTTAGTTCGGGTGTTGCATGGCTTTTCGCGATGCGCTACCGGTCGGTAAGAACTCTGCGAGGCATGCTGTGGCTGGGCATCATTCTGATCGTTCTGGGAACCGTTGTTGCCACCATGTGGGGCGATGAGATCGTTGAGCTGGACTACTTCCTGTCGCGGCTGAGCAGTGGCCTCTCCCAGATCGATGCGGGAGATCAATTCTTTATGAACAATGTTCGATCGGCCTGGGCAGCTTTTCTTGACCAACCGCTTTTTGGGGCCGGTTATGGAGGTACGGTTTTTCGGTTTGGACGCGAACAGTACGAGATCCATTCGACGTATCTGAAGTGGTTAGGTAGTGGCGGGTTGGTTGTGGCTCTACCGGGGTTCTTGTTGATGGGATGGACGGCATACGGTCTGTTTCGTCGAGGCTATCGGGACAAGGAGCGCTATGCCGTCTTCCTGTTGATCTTTTTTGCTGGATTGCTACTGGCGATGGTCTATTCCTATCTGCCGCGAAGACGTGAATTCTGGGTGGTATTGGCGTACTTGAACGCCTACGCGGCGTCGCAGCCATCACACGCAGCGTCAGTTTCCTCGGAGGCGACATGAGATGAGCGCTCGGTCCGGGTCCTATCTGTTGCAGGTACCCTGGCTTCTGGCTGGCAACGTTTTCTATAGCCTTTATCAGTGGGGGTTGATTGCACTCGTCGCAAAAACCTGGGGTGCGACGCAAGTTGGGGAATTTGCTTTCGGTTTGGCAGTATGCGGACCTCTGTTCCTCTTCACGAATATGAATTTGCGTACATTGCTGGCCACGGATGTAGACCGGGAGTTTCTACTTCGGCACTATTTTTTTCTCCGGTTGAAGTTGTCGGTGGGTGCCTTGGCGGTCGCAGTGGCAATCGGTACGCTACTCGGTGGACTGGGCGGCGAGGCGTTGCGGGTCCTGGTCGCAGTAGCATGGCTGAAATTTATCGAGAGTATGTCGGATCTTGCGTACGGGGCCTTGCAACAGTCGGATGATCTGCGGGGTGTCGGGGTCTCCATGACCGTGCGCAGTGCTGCCTCATTCCTCTTGGCGTTGGTGCTGCTGACACGCGGAGTCTCCCTATGGCAGGTAGTGCTGTCGGTCTCGCTCGTCTGGGGCACGCTATTCATTTTGCTGGACCTACCACGCGCTCGGTCGCGCTGGACGGGTGCGGCCTCGGGGGCGATGCTTTCTCGAGCGAAGCCTCAGATTCGATTGATGGCGCGGGCCCTGCCGCTGGGCGTTGTTGCCGCACTCGTTTCCCTGGATGCCAATCTGCCGCGGTATATTGTCAAGGCGCAGGGAGGCGATTCTGAGCTCGGCATCTATGCCGGGATCGGCTTTATTATCTTGGCCGGTAACAACATTGTGGTTTCGGCCTGCCAATCGGTGGTGTCGCGATTGGCCACCGATTTTCGACACCACAGGATCTCTCGGTTCCGGCGTACTGTTTCCGGACTGATCGCCGGATCCACGTTGCTCTGTATTCTCGGCGGTCTGGTGGCGTGGAGCTTCGGCGATGCGATCCTGGGATCGGTCTACAGCAATGAATATGTCGGAAGGGAAACGCTGTTCTCCGTTCTCGTCCTCGGAGCCGCGTTCGGGTACGGGGGGCTTATTCTTCAGTATGCGACAACGGCAGTGGGTCGGTACAAGTCGCAAATCGTGGTGTATGTCGTATCGATCCTGGTCACCGGTGGCGCGAGTTGGTGGTTGGGAAACATGTATGGGACTACCGGCGTTGCCGTTGGACGAAGCCTGGGATGGTTCACACAGTTCGGCCTGATGTTGCCGTTGCTGATCTACTGGGGCGGGGCGAATGGGAGAAACACACCAGATGCTGCCCGGGGGGAGGATTCGTGACGGTCGTTGCACCCGGATTCTACTACCGCCTTCCGGCACTCGCCCAGGACCTGTTGGTGACCGCGATGGGGGCGGCTCATCGCTGGCGTCGTAATGACCCGGGAGAGCAGCGCCGATTTCTGGAGTATCTCCGTGCCCAGGATCTTCGATCCGCCGAGCAGAGGCAGGATGCACAGTGGGGGTTCCTGCGGGAAACCCTGCGGCATGGCTGCCGGGAGATTCCCTATGTCCAGCGTCTGCAACGGGACGTTGGCTTTGAACCGGATGACGTCCGTTCGCTCGAGGATTTGGCCAGGTTGCCGATTCTTACCAAGGCCCAGGTCAAGGACAACCCCGGGGATTTCTTGCCGCGCAATCGCAACCTGCGAGGTACGGTGCGGTCGCAGACCAGTGGGACGACCGGAACCCCCATGACGTCCTGGTACAGCCGTACCGCGTTTGCTCGACAATGGGCGTGCGTATCGTTGTTACGCGAGTGGCACGGGGTTTCGGACGGACTCCTGCCGCATCGCATCCAGTTGACGGGTTCTCCCGTATTGGATCCGGCGCGCTCGAACCGGCGACCCTTTCGATGGAATCACGCCGCGAGAACAATGGTCGTACCGGTCAATGCCGTGGGTCCGGAGGCAGTCGGACCGCTGCTTGAGGCTATCCGCAACTGGGGCAGGGCGGAGGTCATGGAGGGCTACCCCAGCGCGCTGTATAGCTTGGCCCTGCTGGGTAAATCGGCGGACATCGAGGGCCCCCAGATCCCCTTGATGATCACCACCGCCGAGAAATTGACTCCCACCCAGCGTGTCGTGCTGCAGGAATACTTCGGTGGGCGAGTCGTTGATCAGTATGCGTTCAGTGAACCGGGCGTATTCGTGGGGGAATGCGAGAAGGGCAAGCTGCATCTCTTTCCCGAATCCGGGTTGATGGAACTGTTGCCGTTGGAGGGGAAGGTGCTTGTACCGGGTGGGCTGGCCCGTATCGTCACTACTTCCTTTCACAATACTGCGCAGATTCTTCTGCGCTACGACACCGGCGATCTGGCGCGAGTCGCCGAACACCCCAGTTGCGAGTGCGGCCGGGAGACGCTTACGATCGATTCGATCGAAGGTCGGCAATCGGATCTTCTGCGCATCGAGACGGGATCCGGCATTCGGTACCTGACGCCTGCGTTGCTGTCGACTGCTTATTATGGATTCCCGGCCATTTTCCGTGGGCAGATCGTACAGGTAGCTCCGGGCGCGTTGGACGTATCGGTCGAATTGACCCGTCCTTTTGGCGAAGACGAGATGCAGGCTCTGCTGAATCGGTTCGGTGTGATCTGTGGGACTGACCTGCAGGTGACGATCCGGGTCACGGACGAGATCCCGCTGGGCGCAGCCGGCAAGTT
This sequence comes from Candidatus Krumholzibacteriia bacterium, assembly GCA_024762975.1. Lineage (GTDB taxonomy): Bacteria > Krumholzibacteriota > Krumholzibacteriia > LZORAL124-64-63 > LZORAL124-64-63 > JANTGJ01. The sequence continues at coordinate 17,620 of JANTGJ010000039.1, read as the reverse complement.
CCGAGCGGTGATTCCGTGGGAGGGCCCGAAATGAGGCGGTGTTTGGTTCTGGGTAGTCTGGCCAAGTCGCTGACCAATTTTCGAGGTGAGCTTCTGCACGAACTGGCTGAAAGAGGTGTTGATGTCATCGTTTCAGCACCTCCCGGAGATCCTGTGACCGAGCGTCAGTTGCAACGCCGCGGCTACCGTTTCGTGGCGGCGGATCTGGACCGTGCTGGAATGAATCCCCTGCGCGATCTGCAGAGTTGGGTCGGGTTGGTAAAGATGTTACGACGTGAAAAGCCGACCCATCTACTGACCTATACCATGAAACCGGTATTGTATGGCGGATTGGCCGCCCGTCTGGTCGGCGGCATTCGGACGGTACCGATCCTGACCGGCATGGGGTCGTTGTTCGTTGCCGAAGAGACCGGCGCCCGTCTGGTCCGCCGAGGAGTCGAGCCATTCCTCAAGCTGGCCCTGGATACGGGCGGGCCAGTACTTGTGCAAAATCCTGACGATGCTGACCTGGTGCGAAGGTCCGGACTCGCCTCGGGAGAGCGAGTACGACAGATCGCCGGCTCCGGAGTCGATCTCGAACATTTTCGGGTTGGGCCGTTGCTCGGGGGGCCACCACGCTTCCTGATGATCGCCCGGATGCTGATCGACAAAGGGGTAGCGGAGTATATCGCAGCGGCGCGGGCGGTCCGGGCTGTCCTGCCGGATGCCGAATTCGATTTTGTCGGTCCGCGCGAGGACCATGCCCGGGCGGTTGCTGAGGCTGACCTGGCCGGTTGGCGAAACGAAGGCATTGTGCGCTTCCACGATTGGACCGACGATGTTCGCCCGTACCTCGAGGCGTGCACCATTTATGTCCTGCCGTCCTATCGGGAAGGAATGCCTCGGTCCGTCCTGGAGGCGATGGCTGGGGGACGTCCGGTGATCACAACCGATGTGCCGGGTTGTCGTTCCTCTATCGAGAATGGAGTGTCCGGGTTGCTGGTGCGAGTCGCCGATGCGGAGGATCTTGCTGCGAAAATGATCGAATTGGCTGGTGCCCCGGAACGGATCAGGGAAATGGGGATAGCTGCCCGGCATCGGGCGGAAGAAGTTTTCGACGTGAAGAAAGTGAATCATGAAATTCTTGTCGCTCTTGGTTTGGAGCGTCGAGCGAATAGGGAGGTCGACCCATGAACGTCCAGCGACTGGTCATCATCGGCGCGGGCGGATTCGCACGCGAAGTCAGATGGTTGGCTGAAGAGATCACTCGGGGGCCAGATCCAGCGGACTATGATTTTGTCGGCTACGTTGTCAGTGAGCCCGCCAGCGCGAGCGAGTATGACAGCCGCGACGAGATCCTCGGCGATTTCAGATGGCTTGTTGAGAATCGGGATGCCTGGGATTGCCTGGCGATGGGAATCGGGAATGCATCGCCCCGATTGACGGTGGCCAATGAGTTGGAATCGGAATTCGGGGCCGAGTACTGGCCCGCGCTGGTACATCCAACCGTTCGGAGGGATCCGGATTCCTGTCGGTTGGGTCACGGCGTACTGTTGTGCGCCAACGTGGTGGCAACGGTAAATGTGCGTCTGGAGCCGTTTGCAATGGTGAACCTGAACTGCACGATCGGTCACGAAGCCGTACTGGGGCGCGCCTGTACTTTGAATCCCAGCGTGAATATTTCCGGTGGGGTAGAGTTGGGACAAGGTGTACTGGTGGGTACTGGAGCTCAGATCCTGCAATACCTGTCGGTAGGAGACCATGCGATTGTAGGAGCGGGAGCGTTGGTGACCAAACCGGTCCAAGCCGGTACTACGGTGGTCGGAATGCCTGCCAGGGCACGGTAGTCTGCGGCTTTTCGAGGTTGGATCATTCGAGGCGAGAGCTTGAAGCGTTTATTCGATATCTTTCTATCCGGAACAGGACTACTGGTTTTCAGCCCGGTGATGGTCGTCCTGTGTCTGGCGGGAGCCGTCTCGTTTGGTGGGAAAGTATTCTTTCGGCAGCAACGCCCTGGATTTCGAGGCCGCTCTTTTTGGATCCTGAAGTTTCGTACGATGACGGACGTGGAAGATCGACACGGCAATCCACTGCCAGATGCCGAACGTCTGACACGGTACGGCCGAATGTTACGCAAAACCAGTCTCGATGAGCTGCCGGAACTTTGGAACGTGTTCGTGGGCGAAATGAGTCTTGTCGGTCCTCGACCCCTGCTCACCGAGTACCTGCCACTCTATTCTGCGGAGCAGGCGCGCCGACACGAAGTCCGTCCGGGTTTGACGGGATGGAGCCAGGTCAATGGCAGGAATGACCTGGATTGGGAGGAAAGATTGGCCAAGGATGTGTGGTATGTGGACAATCGATCCTGCTTGTTGGATATCGAAATTCTTTTCCGGACAATAGGTACGGTATTTCAGGCCCGGGGCGTGAGTCAGAAAGGGGAAGCTACCATGCAACCTTTTCGAGGTTCTGATGGAAAACAACCGGAAAATGCCATAGACTCCGACCGAGGTTGATACCATTTGAATTAACGTGAGGGATATCTTTAGAGCTGGCCTGCTTCTTGCGCTGCAGTTACCTTGAGACCGGGTTCGCCCGGCGATCCGATAGGAGACAGGTCACCGGCTGCGGCACAGCACCTTATGAATCCACAACCATGCGCCGTATGTAGCTTCCGTCGGGTATCGGGAGAGTGAGCGGGTAATCCAACCACGGATGGGAACGTTTGCATGGAATATAGCGCCGTAAGCGCGGCTGGACTCGCGATCGAGGGAGGACCCGCCGTATGGAACGAGCCCTTTGCACCTTGGCCGAACTTCAGCGAAGAAGAGATCCGGATCACGGCCGAAGTCCTGCGTTCGGGTAAGATCAACTATTGGACCGGACCGCATGGTCGCGCCTTCGAGGCCGAGTTCGCCTGGTCCTGCGGCGTGCGCCACGGCATCGCCGTCAGCAACGGCACCGTGGCACTCGAGGCTGCGTTGCGCGCCCTGCGCGTCGGCCCTGGCGACGAAGTCATCGTCACGCCCCGTTCCTTTTTTGCCACCGCCAGTACCGTATTGCAGGCCGGCGCCATACCTGTCTTTGCCGACGTCGATCGCGACAGCCAGAATCTGACGGCCGAGACCGTCGCTCCTCGGATCACTCCGCGCACCAAGGCCATCATGGCCGTCCATCTGGCCGGCCGTCCCTGTGAAATGGATCCGCTGCTGGACCTGGCCGGTGCCCACGGTTTGTATGTCATCGAGGACTGTGCCCAGGCCCACGGCGCCGCCTATCGTGGTCGCCCGGTCGGCAGTTTGGGCCACGTTGCGGCCTTCTCCTTCTGCCAGGAAAAGATCATGACCACCGGCGGCGAAGGCGGCATGCTGGTCACCGATGATGACAGCACCCGCGAGCGCGCCTGGTCCTACAAGGAACACGGCAAGTCCCGCGAACGGGCTACCGCCACTCATGACGGGGCGGCCTTTCGCTGGCTGCACACCGGCGTGGGGACCAACGGTCGCATGACCGAAGTGCAGGCCGCGCTGGGCCGCTATCAATTGGGCCAGCTACCGCAGTGGCGGCAGCGGCGTACGGAGAACGCCGGGGCCCTGGCCGAGGCCTTTGCCCGGATTCCCGGTCTGCGTGTGCCGTCGGTTCCTGGTCATCTGCAGCCTGCCTGGTACAAATTCTATGCGTTCGTGAAGCCGGAGGCGCTTCAGACCGGCTGGGATCGTGACCGCATCCTGGAAGCGATCCGGACCGAAGGCGTTCCCTGCTTTACGGGTTCCTGTCCCGAGATCTATCTCGAGGATGCCTGCCGGACGGCGGGTGCTGCGCCCCAGAAACGCCTGCCGATCGCGCGTGAGCTGGGGGAGACCAGTCTCATGTTCGTGGTTCATCCGACGCTGGGACCGATCGAGATGGACGCGGCCGCCCTGGCCGTCGCCAAGGTGATGCACCAGGCCGTTCGCTGAGGTACACACGACCGGTCGCAGGGATTAGAGCGGAGTGCCGTCGGCCACCGTCTGTGCGGCGGCCACGCGCCGTACGATTTTCACCGTGAACAACACCGACACCGTTATGATGGCCAGCAGCAGCACGAGCACCGCGATGTCGCCCATCTGTGGCAGCCACAACGCGCCCAGACTGCAGGCCAGCATGGCACCGGCGTAGCGCAGCGTGATCTGCTTGTGCGTGTAGCCGGCGACCAGCAGGCGCTGGTACAGATGGCTGCGGTGGGCGCGGAAGGGATTGCGCCCGTGGTAGAGCCGGTTCAGCAGGGTGAAGCCGCCGTCGTACAGGAAGGGCCACAACGTGAGTATCGACTGCAGGAAAGTGAAATTTCCGTGGTCGGCGCCGAACGCCACCCGCAGTCCCATGAAGGCCAGCAGAAAGCCCAACGGCAAACTGCCTACGTCGCCCATGAATACCAGCGCCTTGGGGAAATTGTACCGCAGGATGCCGACCGCGCTGCCGGCGATCAGTGCACCTGAAATCGCCAGGTCGTAGTCTCCAGCCAACACGCCCAGCAGGCTGAACGTCGTGCCGCCGAAAATGAGTTGCGTGAAGGCCAGCCCGTTGATCCCGTCCATGAAGTTGAAGATATTCGTCAGGCCCACCAGCCAGATCAACCCGATCAGCCAACCCAGCGCTTGTAAATCGTAGGGAGGCACGAAAGGCAGGCCCAGATGCGTCATGCGCAGGCCGGACAGATACAGCGCCTGCACCGCGACGAGGATCTGGATCACCAGCTTCAGCAGGGCGGGCAGATCTCGGCGATCATCGGTGAACCCCAGTACGGCCAGCGCGACCATGGCGATCGTCATCGAGACCACGAAACCATCGGGCGCCAGGATACCCAGCGCCGGGAACGGGAAGCGCAGCGCCCAGGTCGACACCATCCCGAAGCACCAGGTCATCACGATCACGATGCCGCCACCGCGGGGGACGGGCACCTCGTGGCTGCTGCGCTGGTTGGGGATGTCCAGGACGGCCCAGTGCCGCAACAGGCGGATCACCACGGGCGTGGCGACCAGGTTGCAGGCCGTGGCGCAAAGGAAGGCGAAAAAGGGGGCCTCGAACATCATGCTACGCGCGGATCCTTCGGTCGGTACGACGGGGCCGGAACGGCTTGCCGGGACCAAGGATTTCGCATCGACGCCGCCAAGTCAAGGCTGGTGATTTCCGGACGCTCCCGCTATTCTTGAGCCCTCCTTCGCTCGAACGACCGGCGCAGGTGCCGCTGCATGGACGTGGTAGGCTTCATGACGAAACGGATCCGGCAATGAAAGACACCCTGCACCGATGGTTGGACGCAATGCAGCCGGTGGCCGATGAGCCGCTGAGCCTGTTCATTCGGCGACACCGTATTCTCTTCTTCACCATCGTCTTCGGTGTCATTTCCGCGCTGTCGATCACCCTGTCCTTCCTGATCCGCTTCAAGCTTTCCTGGCTGGTCGAGGTCGACATCTGGCCGAAGTGGTGGCGCACGATGCTGGTCGTGGCCGTGCCGGTTCGACTGGTCATTTTCCATCTTTTCGGGCTGTACCGCGTCTCGTGGCGCTTCGCCTCGTTGCGCGATGTGCCGGCGCTGGTGACCGCGACTTTCGTGGGCTCGGTGGTCAACGCCGTGCTGCTGCTGTGGTCGCACCAGATGGCCTTCCCGCGCTCGGTGCTGGTCATCGACCTGGTGCTGTGCACCTTCCTGACGCTGGTAGGCCGGTACAGCTACCGGATCATCGATCTGATGCTCTCCTATCTGCATCCGGTGCCGCGTCAGCGCGTGGTGGTCGTCGGCGCAGGTACGGTGGCCAACCTCGTGCTCGAGGCCATGATGACGCCGCGGCAGAACGACTACAAACCCGTCGCGCTGGTGGACGACGATCCGCTGAAGGCGGGCATGCTGCTGCACGGCGTGAAGGTCGAAGGACCGATCGAGAAGATCGAGGAAATCGCGAAACGGTCGAAGGCCGAGGCCATCATCCTGGCCATCCCGTCGGCTTCGACCTCGCAGCTGTACCGTATCGTCAAATTGTGCCGCGCGACCGGGCTGCCGCTGAAAACCACGCCCGATATCTGGCAGATCCTGCAGAGCGATCACACCGACACGCGCATCCAGGACTTCTCGCTGGACAACCTTCTGAACCGTCGCGTCGTGCGCACCGATGTGCCCGAGATCCGCAAGCTGATCGCCGGCCGCCGCGTGCTGGTCACCGGCGGCGCGGGCTCGATCGGTTCGGAGTTGTGCCGCCAGATCGTGGACAACGATGCGAGCTGCCTGGTCTGCATGGACAAGGACGAGAACGGGCTGTTCCGTCTGGAGCAGGAGCTGCGGCGCCGGCGCAAGGACTGCCAATACGTTTTCGCGCTGGGCGATATCAAGGACGAGGATGCGATGAATCGCCTCTTCGAACGCCAGCAACCCGCGGTCGTGTTTCACGCCGCAGCATACAAGCACGTGCCCATCCTGCAGTTCCATCCCGGCGAAGCGATCCGCAACAACGTGGGCGGTACGCGCAACATCGCCCGGGCGGCGCAGCGGCACGGGGTCGAGCGCTTCGTGATGATCTCGACGGACAAGGCCGTGCGCCCGACCAGCGTCATGGGCGCCACGAAACAGATCGCCGAGAAGGTGATCATGGACCTCGGCCGCGGCGCGCCCGAAGCAACGCGGTTCTCCACGATTCGCTTCGGCAACGTGCTGGGTTCGGCGGGCAGCGTGGTCGAACTCTTCTTGAAGCAGATCAAGCAGGGCGGTCCGGTGACGGTCACGCACCCGGACATCGAGCGCTATTTCATGACCATCAGCGAAGCGGTGCAACTGGTGCTGTTCGCCGCGACGATGGGCCAGGGCGACGACATCTTCGTACTGGATATGGGCGACCCGGTGAAGATCGATTCGCTGGCGCGGCAGATGATCCAGCTGGCGGGGCTGACGCCGGACGTGGATGTGAGCGTGGAGTACACGGGCCTGCGTCCGGGCGAGAAGCTCTACGAGGAATTGTGGACCGATGCCGAGAGTCCGGTGCCGACCGAGAACGCCGGCATCCAGAGGACGGCCAGCGCGCGGCCGCTGCCCGGGGACCTGCAGGATCGCATTGATCGGTTGCTGGTCGCTGCGCATTCGAATGACCGGGAGACGAGCTGGGAGATTCTGCTGGGTGTGGTGGATGATTTCCAGGGCGGCACCCGCGAGCAGGCCGAGATCCCCCCGGATCAGTCATGACCGATCGCGCCTTGTGGGGACAGAGCGCCCAGTACTTCGTTGTCAAGATTGCGGCGGCGGGCGTTAGTCTGCTTGGGTTCGCATTGTTCACGCATCTGCTGACGGCCGCCGAGTACGGCCGCTACTCGCTGGTGATCACCGGCATAGGCCTCGTCAATCTGGTCGTATTCAACTGGATCCGGCTCGGTTTGCTTCGATTCTTTCCCGCCCAACGCGAAAATCCCACCCGATTGCTGTCCACCGTCGCCGGATTCTTCGTATTGATGATGGGCGCGACGCTGTTGCTGGTTGCTACCGAGCCTCTGCTACCGTTGCCGGCGGGACTGAGCGGTTACCTGTGGGTTGGGCTGTTGCTGCTTTGGGCGCAGGCCGGCTTGAACAACGATCTGGAGATTGCCCGCGCTGATTTGGAGCCGCGCAAATATGGCATCCTTACGCTAACGCGGGCTATTGTGGGTGTTGTGTGCGGCTACGCGTTGGCTTGGGTCGGATTTGGTGCACATGGTGTGCTGCTGGGACTGGCGATCGGTTACCTGACGCCCTCTGCCTACTTGGCCACGCGGATCTGGCGTAGCATCCGGCCAAGTCTGGTGGACCGCTCGCTGGCGCGTGAAATGTTGCAATACGGATTGCCTCTCTCGATCACGGCCTCCCTGGCGTTTATCCTGCAAGGGTCGGACCGGTTCATGATCAAGATCCTGCTGAGTGACGGGCTTGTTGGACAATACGCTTCGGGCCATGATCTGGGTCACCACAGCCTCTCGGTGATCGCGATGACCGTCGGGCTGGCGGGCACCCCGCTGGCGATCAACGCTTTGGAAAGAAGTGGGTGGAGCGAGGCGCGAGCCCAGTACCGGCGCAACGGGGCTGCGCTACTCGCTTTGGCAGTGCCGACAGCTATTGGACTGATCATGACCGGGCCGCAGTTGATCGAATTGTTGCTGGGCGAGGAATTTCGCGCCGGTGCGCGGCTTGTTTTCCCGTGGATCGTGGCTGGTGTGCTTTGCCAGAGTATCAAATTCTACTTTCTGGACAGCGCCTTCTATCTGCACAAGAACACTCGGGCACAGATCTGGATCGTCCTGCCGGCGGCCTCGATGAACATCGTTTTGAACTGGGCTCTGCTGCCTCGATTCGGAATCCAGTCGGCGGCGTGGACCACGGCTGCCAGCTACCTGCTGGCGATGATGCTGACCGTTGCGTACGTTCGCGGACGCCTATCCATGCCTCTGCCGCTGGCGGAGGGGGGCCGTGTCTTCACCGCGGCGGGCGCCATGGCCGCCGGACTTTGGGGTGCGGCCCAGAGCGGACTCGACGCGCTCTGGATTCAGGTGACTCTGGGTGTGGTGCTGTATGCGCTGGTCGGCTGGTTGGTGGGCGTAGCTGAAATTCGTTCCCTGATCGCCTCGTTGCGGGTCCGTTCGGGCCTGGGTGGAGGAGCCCGATGAAGGTGGTGCTTTGCGGCGAGACCTACAGCTCCAACCTGGGCGATCCGATCATCGCGGCCTCGTTGCGCGAGATTCTACGGCGGGTGGACTCTTCGCTGGATGTCGATTTGCTGGACATGAGCGGCCGAGCCCCGGGAGCGGCGAGTCCGGAGATTGAAGCTGTCCCGGGCCGGCTCCAACGTTGGAATCGGAGTTTGCGCGAACAGGGGCGGATCTGGCGAAGAGCAACGAATCTGGCGCATTGGCAGATGCGCGGTCGACGGCGATTGGCGGCTGCCTGCGGATCTGCGTTCGACGATGCCGATGCAGTAATCATCGGCGGTGGCCAACTGCTGATGGACAACGAACTGGATTTTCCGCAGAAAGTTTCCGGTCTCATGGCGAACGCCGCAGAGGCCGGTTGCCCTGTCGCGGTGCATGCCTGCGGTGTCGGTGGGCGCTGGAGTTACTACGGACATCGCTTGGTGGCCCAGGCCCTTGCACGGCCCGAGTTACTTAGTCTTACGGTGCGGGATGAGGAGTCGAAGTCCCAATTGTGTGAACGATTTCCGCGCTCGGCCGTCGCCCCTCAACTTTGCCTGGACCCGGCATTGTGGGCAGCCGAGGCCTTTGGTATCAGTCGCGACGCTGGATCTGAGAGCATCGGAATCTCCGTCATGGACCCCTCATTGATGCGCCCCCACCTGCAAGGTACCGGACGCCGCTCAGACACCGATGTCTGGGCCAGGTTCTGGCGAGATATTGTCCGTCGCTTGTTGGCCGAGGGGCACAGAGTCGCACTGTTCACGAATGGCGCCGAGCCTGACGAGATCTTCGCCAGTCGAATCGTACGAGGGATCAGCGAGCCCCGGTTGGTGCGTGTCGCGCGGCCCCTCCGTTCGGAGGAATTGGTGGCGACGATCGCCCGACAGTCGGTGCTGGTCTGTGCGCGCCTGCACGCGGGGATCGTCGCCTACAGTCTCGGTGTGCCCACCGTGGCGGTGAGATGGGATGCGAAGGTGCCCTCATTCGCGCGCACCACGGGTCGCGAGGCCTATTGCTTCGATCCTGATAGAGGCCTGGATCCCGCGGCGCTGCTCCAGCGACTCGACGAGGCGAGGAATGCGGGAGTCGATCCAGACCGGCACGCTGAACTGCGCGAATCGTGTCTGACATCGACGCAAGCAATGCTGCAACGATTGTCCGGGTTCGGGAGGCCGAGCGCATGAGCGATCCGGACCGTCTCGCAATTTTCATCCCTTCGCTGAGCGGCGGCGGTGTCGAACGCGTGATGTGCGTTCTGTCGGCCGGGTTTGCCGACCGCGGGTACACTGTCGACCTGGTGTTGGCACAGGCCCAGGGCCCGCTGTTGGAACAGGTCGATCCTCGTGTGAATGTGGTGGACCTCGCACAGCCAAGAGTACTGGCGGCCGTCGGACCACTGCGAAAGTATTTGCGACAATGTCGCCCGCGGGCCCTGCTCGCCGGGATGGCTCACGCGAACATCGTGTCGGTACTGGCACGTGGCCTCGCTCGCAGCGACTGCCGTCTGGTGGTCGGCACGCACAACTATATGAGTCGGGCGAGTCGCGTTTCGCCGCACCGGCTCGAACGCCTGATGCCCTGGTTGGCTCGCTGGTTCTATCCCCACGCTGACCACGCTCTGGCGGTCTCGCAGGCAGTGGCCGAGGACCTGTGTGCTGCGACCGGGTTGGATAGCAATTCCGTCACGACAATTCCCAATCCGGTGGACCTGGCGATGGCCCAGGCCGGTGCGGCCCTGGCGCCTGCTTCCTGGTACCCCATCGGCGAGGATCCGGTGCTCGTAGCGATGGGGAGGCTTGTTCCCGAGAAGGGATTTGATGTACTGTTGCGAGCACTTCCGCGCGTACGCGAAGCATTTCCGGCTCGTCTTCTGATTCTGGGAGAAGGACCGGAATGCGGGAGGCTACAACAGCTGACCGTCGATCTGGGCATCGAAGAGTTTGTAACGATGCCGGGCTTCGTGAAAAATCCGTTCGCGGCGATGGCACGAGCTGCTGCTGTCGTCGTCCCTTCGCGCCTGGAGGGTTTTGGGAATGTATTGATCGAGGCGATGGCCTGCGGGACGTCCGTGGTTGCGACCGATTGCCCCGGTGGCCCGATCGAAATTCTGGCCGGTGGGCGTTTCGGACCCGTCGTTCCGGTCGACAATCCCGACGCGCTCGCGGCGGCTATCGCACAGATCATGGATCGGCCTCTGGCCGCGGAAGTGATGCGTGGTCGCGCCCAGGAATATTCGCAATCTTTGATCGTGGATCGGTACCTGGAGGTACTTGTCGATGCCGGATAGCCTTCGCATCGCGGTTCGGAATTACCTTTTCTGGGGCCTCGTGGCATTTTTATTGGTTGCTGGAATGGCGATCGGATTGCGAGTCCTACCAAGAATCGTGTGGGTGGGCGTATTCGGAATCGCGCTGGCCACCAGTTGGGTCTACTTCGCCGTGCGCTGGCCGCTCTATGCTTTTTTACTCGTACTTCTCGTCCTGGTCGGATTTTTCCATCGACTGGCGATCCCATTGGGGGCGGGGACGCAGGCTGGCGGTGGGACGCTGGCTCTCGGTGATTTCCTTTGGTTGGGAACGTTGACTGCATTTTTGCTACGGGGTTTCCCCCGTGGACTTCCGTGGCCGGCCCGAGGGCGGTTCATGCCCCGCTACTGGATGCTTGCGCCGTACATGGTCCTGGCATTTTCATTGCCGTTGCTGGGTGTGATTCTTTTTCGCCATCCGCCATCGTTTCTCCTATCGGGCCTTCGTATGTTGCAGTGGTCGAGTCTTGCTCCCATGGCCGCATTCCTATGCGTTCGCTACGGGACCCGGCGCGTGGCCCACAGTTCCTTGATGGTGATGCTGCTGGCCGGTGCCCTGCACGCTTTCTATGGGCTGGCCCAATTTGCCTTCGGCATGGGATGGGCAACCGGGATCTGGATTCTCCCGGACCAACTCTATGCCATCCAGCAGGGAACCTTTCATTTCTTCTATCCGCGCGCGACCGGGTTTTTGGTCAATCCGAATGCCTACGGCGTGTACGCCGCGATCCTGCTGGCCATCGTGCTCGCGTTCCGCCCGCAGGGGTTCCGCTTGTATTCGCATCGGATTCTGATGGCTGCGATTGCTGTTGCGGGGCTCGGTATCGTTTTGTCGGGGTCGCGAACGGCGATTCTGAGTGTACTGATGCTGACCGGATTCCTGTTGGTACTGGCCTCGGTCTCGAAGCGGGTCGCTGCGGGTGGCGTGATCGGTATCCTGCTCCTTGCGCTGGTGGTGTTGCTGGCGATTCCGCTGCTCCAGGACTTCCTGCCGGGTGTCATGGTCGAGCGATTTGGTAAGTTGCTCGAAATCTTCCAAAAAGGAGCCGATGTTGATCCCACGGCCAATGCCCGGGTGCTGGAGTGGGGGCGGCTCTGGGAGATCTATGTGAACGACTATCCGCAGGGTACGTGGGTACCGCCGAGCTATGCTCTGGGTTCACCCATTGACAACTACTACGTGCTGACGGCCATTCAGGGCAGCCCATTCTTTGCCTTCGCCTGGCTGCTCTTCATGGCCGGATTGGCGGCGCAGGGGCTGTCCGTATTTACGGACTCGCGCAATGGGGATCTGCGCGGAGTGGGACTCTTGCTCTACCTCACCGTAGGAGTGATCCTCGGAGCTGGACTCGGGATGTCGCCCATGCCCCAAACGCAGGTCATTGGGCCGCTATGGGTACTTGCTGGATTGTGCTACATGCTACATTTGAGGCCCGGCGACCCGGGGCATCAGGTCAGATCCGAATAGATGCCCCGGAACGTGTCGATCACGTGGGCCCTCGAATAGCTCGCCACGACGCGCTCTCGCGCGGCCCGGCCCATTTCGCGGCGGAGACCCTCGTTTTCCATTTCTTCCAGTGCTTTGGCAAGAGCTCCGATATCGCCGGGCGAAACTGTCCGTCCTGTGCGGCCATTCAATACGAACTCTCCACAACCGCCGACGTCCGTGGTCAGGACCGGCAGGCCGCAGGCGGCGGCTTCGATCAAAATACGAGGAATGCCCTCGCCATACTTGGTGGGCAGTGAGACGACGTGTACTCGCCGAAACAGTGCTTCCATTTCATCGACTCGGCCCAACCACTCGATCTGGCCTGTGGCGTGCCACGCCTCGATGATCCGCATGTCGATCGCGTCAGGGGCCGAAGGATCCTGGATCCCGGCGACCAGGATGCGAATCGGTTGGCCTGCAGCGCGACGCTGATCCGCAGCTGCGACGAGATCATCCAGTCCTTTCTGATTCAGCAGCCGTGCTGCAAACAGAACGGTCAGGGGCGGAGTCGGCGGGGACGTGTCGGCCGGCTGGAACCGTTCAGTATCAACACCGGAACCGGGGGACAGGTAGCCGCCGTTTGGCGACAATACTCCTTCGGAGCGAAACAGGGCGCGATCCGCCTCGTTCTCGAAGACCATTCCCGCCTGCGGATTCCTGCCGATCCACCGGTACAACAGCAAAATGAACGACCGCAATACCCGGTTCTTCACGTTCGATTCCGAGAACACAGTCCCCAGCCCCGGCAGTGTCATGAGGATTGGTTGCCGACTGAATCGGGCGAGAGCTCCGCCCAGCAGATTCGGTTTGATCGTGACGGTGTGGATCAGGTCCGGCTGGATCTCGCGAAGCAGTCGACGGATCGCCAGGAAAGCTTTCAGGTTGGATAGAATGCCCGCACTTGTGCGATGCATCGAGATGTCATGGTAGACGATGGGCCGGCCGGCATACGACCCGGGCCGGGCTTGCTCCTGCGCGCTACCCGGCTCCGAACTCATGCACACGTGGACTTCGAAACTGTCGGTCATTTCCGAAAGGATTCTCTCCTGCCAGTGCAGATCATAGTACCAGTCGACGTTGATGAAGAAGAAGAGTTTGCGCACGGTTGGCCCTTCGTGTTGTGCAAAGACGAATCCCAATCACATCGAAAATTCATGGCAATTTGATGGTTGAGGCGTCTTCTCTTTGGTCCGGTATAGTTAACTACAATCCGTCGATTGAAGGGAGGAAAATCGATCGCGGGCCTGTTATCCTGTGGAGATTGTTGGAGCAAATCGAGAGAACCGTCCACTACGAAACTACGGGAATGCCAGTGTTCGGTCGTAGAGCGGGTGCATCCACCACCACGACATGAGCGATTTTGCGGGATTTCAGCCAAATGTTCTCGCAGCAATGCTCTCCCTTTCCAAGGGATCACTCTCCAGTTCTGTAGCGCGACTTCACATTTGGCAGATGTCCTTTTGATTGTGTCTTCGAGCGTCGGTTGTTTTGCCGTAGGTCTGCCGGAGCCACTGTGGCAAAGGGTCACTGGATGGAGAACAGTTGGACACCCTGGGCAGGAGTATCACGATCCTCATCACCGGCCTGCGGCGCGGTGGAGCCGAAACGCAGGCCGTTCGGATCGCTCGCGCGTTGGACGGAAGAGGCTGGACCGTACGGCTTCTCACCTTGGTGGCGGACCATGACTATCGGCGTGAACTTGATGGCACGTCGATTCACGTCGAGTCTTTCGCGATGGGGTCGGCGCTGGCTTGGCCGGTAGTACTCTATCGATTGCGGTCGGAGCTGCGTCGCAATCCACCGCATGTCCTGCTCAGTTTCATGTACCACGCGAATATCACTGCCCGGATCGCCGCTTGGGGCTGTCGGATCCCGACCGTAGTCTGTTCGATACGGAACGAGAATTTTGGAGGTCGCTGGCGCGACTGGATGACTCGGACCACCGATTCCTTGTGTCACGTGACAACGACAAATTCGAACCGGGTAGCAGAGCAACTCGTCCAGCGAAAGGTGGTGCCCGAGGGGCGTCTCGTCGTGGTTCCCAATGCCGTGGAGCAGACAGCGCCACAGCTCTCGGATCTGGGACGCGAGGAGCAGCGCCGGGTTCTGGGTGCGTCTTGCGGCGACTTTGTCTGGTTGACCGCCGGGCGGCTGACGCAGGCCAAGAATCAGCTCGGTTTGATCGAGGCATTCCACACGGTTCTTCAACGCGGACAGAAGGCGCACCTTTGGATTGCTGGAAGTGGTGAGCTGTCTGACACCCTGGAGCGCAGGATCTCGGATCTCGGACTGGCCGATCATGTGCGCCTCCTGGGATTGAGGCGAAACCTACCCGCGTTGATGGAGGCTGCAGACGGGTTCGTGCTCTCTTCGTTGTGGGAAGGGGTGCCCAACGTAGTCCTGGAGGCGCTGGCAGTCGGATTGCCGATTGTCGCTACCCGCGTGGGGGGCGTGGCCGAGGTTCTGGGCGAGAACTATGCATGGTTACCGGATCCCGGCGACCTGCCGGGACTGGAACGTGCAATGGTCGGAATGATGGGGCTCGGTGACCTGGAGCGTGAGGTTCTTGTGGAAACTGGATATACGCTGATCAGAGACCGTTACGCGGAAGAGACCGTTGTGAAGCTCTGGCTCGATCTATTCGAACGAGTTGCCGGCGGAGACGATTTGTGAGCGGGCCGCTGCACCACGCCCTCGTCACCGGCGCCGCCGGCTTCCTCGGCCGCCCCCTCTGCGCACTTCTGCAGTCTCAGGGGATCCGCGTCCGGGCCGTCGACCGCATCGCGGCCATCGGTCCCTGGGATGAACTCGTCGAAGCCGACCTGACCCGCGAAGAGGCCTTCACCGGCCTCTGTGACGGCATCGACATCATCTTTCACCTGGCCGCCAAGACCCACGCCGTCGGCTCCTCGGCCCGCGACCGCGCCGACTACGAGCGATTGAACGTCGAGCTTACTGAGCGCCTGCTCAAGGCCGCGGTCGAAGCCGGCACGCAGCGCTTCGTCCTGACCAGCAGTGTGAAAGTGATGGGAGAGGGTGGATTCGCCGCTCAGGACGAGTCCTCCGGTGCGAATCCCGATTCGCTGTACGGCGAGACCAAGTGGCGCGCCGAACAACTCGTCCACACCGCCGGGCAGGAGCACGACCTGCACACGGCCGTCCTGCGCATGCCGCTGATCTACGGTCCGGGGGTAAAGGGCAACCTGGAGGCGATGATCCACTCGATCCAGCGCGGCCGGTTCCCGGCGTTGCCGGACACGGGCAATCGCCGCTCGTTGGTCGATGTACGCGATGTGGTGGCCGCACTGTTGCTGTGCGCCGAACACGACAGCGCGCGCGGCCAGACCTACCTCGTGACGGACGGTCGCCCGTATTCGACCTTCGAGATGGCCGCGATGATCCGCACCGCCCTGGGCCGCCGCCAACCGGGCCTGGTGATCCCCGAGGGACTGTTCCGTTTCGCGGCCTCGACGGGGGACCTGCTGGGACGCCTGCGACTGCCCACACCCTTCGATTCTACGGTCTACCACAAGCTGCTGGGTTCGGCCTGCTACGACTCGGGCCGCATCGAACGCGAGCTGAAGTTTGTTCCGAAGTGGCGCTTTGACAGTGCATTGCCGGAGATGGTGAAGGTAGTGCGCGAGGCGGCGGGTCGTTAGCCTGCCGGACTGAAATTTCCCAGCGCCCAGTGCGTGACCGTGGCCAGCGCGACCGCCAGCGAGAAGCTCAGCAGCGTGCCGATCAGCACGTATTCGGCCAGCTTCTGCTTTTTGGATTCCTCGTAGCGCAGGATGGATTTCGCCGCGACCAGGAAGCCGATTCCTTCGGGCCGGCCGATCAGGATGAACAGGAAGATCAGCGTTCGCTCGAGTTGCCCGATCAACTGCCCGCCGCCACGCAATCCCTCGACCTGGATCTCATTCGATTCCAGCAAACGGCGCGCAAAATGTCCAATGAAGTAACCCGAACCACGTGCTGCGGCCGCCCAGCCGGCGACCAAGATCAGGGGCCGCGGGTCGATTCCCTCGTAGGCCGCCAGCCAGCCCTGGCCGCTCATCCACCAGACCAGCGCCAGTATCGTGACGAAGTGGGCCCCCTGGTCCACGGCAAATGCCGGGGCCGAATCGGATTCGTTGCGCTGCTTGAGCCAGTCGATCACGCTGTGAATGAGGAATATGGCCAGCGGCATCTGCCACAGGCTCCACTGCTGCAGCACCCCATAGACCAGAATCGCGTGGATCAACGCATGCAGGGCCAGGAAGCCGATCCTGCCCTTGCGCCGGGCCAGTCCATTCGGCTGGAGCACGAAATCTCCGAGACAGTGGGCGGCGAGCAGGATGATGGCGAGCGGGGTCACGGAGGCTCCTTCTTTCCGTTATTGCGCAATCGAGAGCGGTTGCCTTGCCTGAATGCAACCCCTGAGGCTTGCTTTCATCAATTGCAACCTCTATAGGTTTCCTATTCGCCACCAGGGAGCGAGGAAATCGTAGCTTCGGCCCACTGCAGGAACGACTCCACCCGGCTCCAGTGGGCGCGGGCCAGGGAGCTTCCGATCGCCTGCCGGCTGATCTGCTTGCCGTCGGCATCGGCCGGCCACTGCTCGGCCGTCTGTTCCTGCGTCCAGCCCAGCAGGCCGCCACTGACAGCACGCGATTCCACGGGGGTCCAGTCATTGACGACGCTATCCAGCAGGGGAATCGAGCCCAGTGCGAGGCCGGATAGATCCTTTTCCAGGCTCTCTTCAAACGCCAGTGTCAGCCTCTCGTCGCGCATCGCGTCCAATGCCTTTCCCGATACCGTAAAGGCCGGACCGCGGGAATTGGAAACCCGTAGCTCGTCGATGGCTTCGGCCGTGCCGATCCCGATCGCGATCCGCGTATCCAGCTTCTCATCGGGCGCCGAATGCATCTTCAGCTCCGCCCGCAGGAACAAACAGGCGCGAATGGCCCATTCGGGGCGATCCAGGAACCATTGCCAGCTGTCGTGGCGAAAGGTATCCAGCGGCACCGTCCGTGACCCGGGGAAGGCGGCCGAAAACCGGGTGGCGGCATCGGACAGCAACTCAAGAGCCCGTTTGCTGCGCTCGGCACTCAATTTCGAAGAGTCGACCAGGTCGCCCGTCAGTACTGCGAGCCGTCGATCTGTTGCCTTCATCCGATCCTCCC
>JANTGJ010000038.1 GCA_024762975.1 Candidatus Krumholzibacteriia bacterium | reverse complement strand
TTCGTCCGCCTCATTTATCGGGACGACGGATATCCCGTTGATGAATCCGGAATCCCCGCATTCGGGGCACTCCCAGGTCACCTGTATCTCGTCCTCGAACTCCCATACGGCCACGATCACACCTCGGCAGGGCTTTCGCCCGGGGCGGCGGCGGCATCCCACACCCGTGGGCACTACCACGCCTTCCGGTTCGTAGACCACGCCTTCGATGATATCCCGATAGTACCGATACATCCTCCCGGCCGCGGGCGGCAACTCTGGAGGAATCTCGCCCTCGTCGAAGTAGTGTCTCATGTCCGTGAATGTGGGGCCGCGCATGGTGAGTATCCCTCCCGTCGCTGTCCGGTACCCGATGTGACCTGATGGGGACACCGACCGAGACACCGGGGGTCTCGATTCGGTCCGATCAATGCAGGATTCTACCTCAAGAACGTGTTTTGTGCTTAAATATCATTGCCGGCAACTGGAGGAGCAGACGGCGCGCGCGGATGCATTCGGCTCCGCCGCCATCGACTGTACCGCCTGCGGCAATTGCTGTCGAACCTGCCGCCCGGTCCTGAATGAATCGGACATCGATCGGTTGGCCGGCCACTTGCAAATGGCTCCGGGCGAGTTCACGGGCCGGCACCTGCGGCAGGAGAAGGAAGAGGGAGGATGGGAGTTCGCGGAATTGCCCTGCCCCTTCCTGCAGGACAATCTCTGCACTGTGTACGAGCATCGACCCGACGACTGCCGGTCCTATCCGCACCTACACAAGAACGATACGATCTTCCGACTGGCGGGAATCGTCATGAACTGCGAGGTTTGCCCGATCGTCTTCAACGTGTTCGAGGAGCTGAAGAACCGGATCCCATGACCGACCTGCAACTCCATCCCAGCGGTATCCTGCACCTGACGGAATCCGGGTCCGCGTCCGCGGCCGAGGGCCGCCTGCCGGCGAAGGTCGCGAAGGCTTTCGCCACCGACTGGCGGGCCGGACTGGTCACCCTGGCCGGCGGCGGCGCTCCGGAAAGTCTCTCCCTCAACGCCCGGTTCTGGCGCACCGTGGGCGCGGAATTCCTGACTCGCCTGTGTCATCAGCCGCAGCAGGAGCTGCGCCGGGAGATCCCCTCCCCGGACGACACAACCCTTCAGCATTGGATCGATACCGCTCCGCCGATCCCGGGCGGCGAGTACCTCGGCGAGGCCACACTTTCCAAGATCTGGGATCATCTGAATCGATGGACCGCCGAGACGCTGGCCGAAGCCGGCGGTCTCGAGGACTGGCTCGCACGATGGGCGCCCGCCTGGCGCAGAGTCGGCCGGGTCACCTTCCATCTGGCCGAGAACAAGACCGGCGCCGCCCGACCGTTCGCCTTCCTGGCCACCTTCACCACCGGCCTGGGTGCCGGCGGACGCGACAAGCACCTGCCGTTGGCCCGGGCCCTGAAGCTCCACGCCGGCCGGAACAACCGCGGCGCCCTGGTCAAGCTGCTCACGCCGGTCCGCGAAGCGGCGCGCACCCTGGACTGGGTGGCCGAACTGGTGGAATCCGGCGCCATCTATCAACCGTCGGCCTGGACCGTCGACCAGGCCTACACTTTCCTGCAATCCATGCCCGCGCTGGAAGAGGCCGGACTGATCCTGCGCATCCCCGACTGGTGGCACGAACGCCCGCGCCCGAAGGTCGAGGTGCAGATCGACACGAACCAGTCGCCCCTGCTGGGCGCCGAGTCGCTGCTGGAAATGGATGTCCGGCTCATGCTCGGCGACCAGGCGCTGGGTGCGCGCGAACTGAAGAAGCTGCTTTCCGGTCCCGGCGGGCTCGTCCTGATCAAGGGACGTTGGGTCGAGGTGGACAAGGAGCGGCTGCAGGAGGTGCTCGACTTCTGGAACGGGGCGGCCGACGACGCCGAACAGAACGGCCTGTCCCTCCACGAAGGGCTCCGCCTGCTGGCCGGGGCTTCGACCGACCTGAAATCCGGAGCGGAGTATGACCCGCACTGGTCCGAGCTCGTCGAGGGAAAGAACCTCCACGAGATCCTGGAGCGCCTGCGCAACCCCGCCCGGGCGGACGCGCCCCGGCTGCCGGCCGGGCTCCGGGACACGCTGCGCCCCTACCAGCACGAAGGCGTATCCTGGCTGAACCTGATGACGGAACTGGGACTGGGCGCCTGCCTGGCCGACGACATGGGGCTGGGCAAGACCCTGCAGCTGCTGGCCCTCCTGGCGGCCCGGCCCCGGCGGAAGAACGGACCGCCTTCCCTTCTGGTCGCCCCGGCCTCGTTGCTCGGCAACTGGGAGGCCGAAGCGGCCCGATTCACCCCCGGGCTGAAGTTGCTGATCCTCCACTCCTCGCAGACCGGACGCGAAATGCTCGACAGGATCGCCGTGGATCCGAACCGGCATCTTGCCGGCTACGATCTCGTGGTCACCACCTACGCGATGGCCCATCGGCTGCAGTGGCTGGCCGACGTATCCTGGCGCATGCTGGTCCTCGACGAGGCCCAGGCCATCAAGAACCACGGCACGAGGCAAAGCAAGGCGGTGCGCCGGCTGAATGCGACCGCCCGCATCGCCCTGACCGGAACCCCGGTGGAGAACAACCTCGGTGACCTGTGGTCCCTGTTCGACTTCTTGAATCCCGGACTGCTGGGTTCGAAGAAGGTCTTCAAGAGCTTCATCGGGAACCTGGAGGAAACGGGTTTCGAACCGCTGCGCCGGCTGGTCGGCCCCTACATCCTGCGCCGCCTGAAGACCGACCGCAGCATCATCGACGACCTGCCGGAGAAGACCGAGACCGTCCGGTTCTGCCAGCTGACGCCGACCCAGGTACGATTGTACGGCCAGGTCGTGAAAGATCTGGCCCGCGGTCTGGATGCCGTGGGCCAGGGAATCGAACGCCGGGGCCTGGTGCTGCAGGCCCTGACGCGCCTGAAGCAGGTATGCAACCATCCCAGCCAGTTGACGGGCGACCAGGACTACGACCCCCGGCACAGCGGGAAGTTCGCCCGGCTCGCGGAGATCTGCACGGAGTTGAGCGAGCGCCAGGAAAAGACCCTGATCTTCACCCAGTACAAGGAGATCATCCCCCATCTGGAGGAGCATCTGGCGCAGGTCTTCGGCCGGCCGGGCGTGATCCTCCACGGCGGAACCTCGGTGAAGAAACGAGCCCGGCTGGTGGCCGACTTCCAGGAAGTGGACGGGCCGCCCTTCTTTGTCATATCCTTGAAGGCCGGCGGCACCGGACTGAACCTGACCCAGGCCTGCCACGTGATTCACTTCGACCGGTGGTGGAATCCGGCGGTGGAGAACCAGGCTACCGACCGGGCCTTCCGGATCGGCCAGAAACAGAACGTGCTGGTCCACAAGTTCGTCACCACCGGCACCGTCGAGGAGAAAATCGACCGGATGATCCACGACAAGAGGGCCCTGGCCGAGCAGGTACTCTCCGGCGACGAGATCAAGCTGACCGAACTTTCGGACCGGGAGCTGCTCGAGGTCGTACGGCTCGACCTGAACACCATCTGACAACGATCGCACGGAGAAGTACCTGATGGCTGCCCGCTGGTATGACGACTTCCCGCCCTACGTACCCGTGGGCGAACGCAAGAGACGAAACCGGGAACTGGGCAAGATGCTGAGCAGCCGGGGCGAACGGCTATGCCCCGTAGCGGTGCAGGGAAGAGGTCGGAAAATGGCGTTCAGTTTCTGGGGAGATCGTTGGTGCCGTCATCTCGAGTCCTTTTCCGACTACGAGAACCGACTGCCCCGGGGGCGCAGCTATTTGCGCCACGGCGCGGTGCTGGATCTGCAGATCGAGAAGGGGCAGGTGACCGCCCTGGTCAGCGGAAGCGATCTGTATCACGTCGAGATCGATATCGAACCGTTGAAACCGAGGCGATGGACGGCCATCCGCAAGACCTGCAGCGGCCGGATCGGTTCGCTGCTGGAACTGCTCGAAGGGCAGCTCTCGGACGAGGTGATGTCCGTAGTGACCGACCCGAAAAAGGGCCTGCTGCCCCTGTCCGGCGAGATCAGCTTCGAGTGCGATTGCCCGGACTGGGCCGCGATGTGCAAGCACATCGCAGCGGTCCTCTTCGGGATCGGCGTGCGGCTGGACGATGAGCCGGAGCTGCTGTTCAAGCTGCGGGGAGTCGATCCGGACGAGTTGATCGCCGGAGACCTGGCGCTGCCCGGCGCCGCGAGCGAAGAGGACGCCTCGCTGGCCGACGCCGACCTGTCGGATATCTTCGGGATCGAACTGGAAGCCGAGACGGACGAGGAATCCGGATCGGCGCCGGCGGCCAGGAAGACCCGTACCAAACGCCCTCCTGGCTCGCAGGCGAAACGGAAACGCGAAACCCACCCGAAGACCGCGCGCAGGGCACGCCGATTCAACCCAACGGGAGATGCGATCCTGGCCCTGCGGGAGGATTTCGGATTATCGGTGCCGGAGTTCGCCGACGTCATGGGAGTCTCGATTCCCACGGTGTATCGATGGGAAATTTCGTCGGAGAAACTGAAACCGCGCGCGGCCCTTCTGCGAAGACTGGAGCACCTGGCTGATATCCGAGCCGATTATTTGGCTCAGCGACGGTAGAACGCAGACAACAACCAGACCGTTCGGATTGGAACCCGGTCCAGCGGCCCTCTGATCCTACTCCGGCCACTCGAAGTGCTGCCTCAGGCACTCGACGGTCCGGTCGCGATCCAACGTATTGACCACCACCGAAATACTGTTCACCGAAGAGCAAACCGTCAGCGCGTCGATACCGTCGACGCACAACGCCGAGAAAACCTGACTGGCCAGCGTGTGCTTTTCCAGGAAATGCGGCCCGTAGAGAGTCAGGATGGCGACGGGCGCGCGAACCTCGAGTTTGTTGGGACCGAACTCGTCCTTGATCTCATCCAGGATGTGACGTTCGCGGGCCAGGTTCTCTGTCGAGATGCAAAATGACATATTCTTCGAGCCGTCGGCGCCGTTGCCGACGCTGAGGTAGGACAGCGGAATACCCACGCCTCCGAACTTGCCCAGGATGCCGCAGGCCTGGCCCGGTTGCCAATCGAAGCCCATGACTTCGACGAGGCACAGATTGGCCCGTTCGATCAGGCCACCACACTGGATGTTCTCGCTCATTCCGTTGCCTTTCCCGAATGCCACGCTACCCGGTTCGATCGGTCGGTGTCGTGTCGGGGTGTTGCAGTGTGAACTTCGGCAGTTCGACTGCAATCAGTGTCCCGACGCCCACGGTGCTTTCCAGGAAGATTTCTCCTCCCAGATCGGTAACGAATTTCCGGACCAGCGGCAAGCCCAGGCCCGTGCCCAGATTGGTCATCTGAATGGCTTCCTGGGATCGGTAGAATTCGTCGAAGACGCGCTCACGATCCTCTTCCGCGATGCCGATGCCTTCATCCTCCACTTCGATCCGAATGGAGCGACCCCGGTCGATCAGGCGCACGTAGACACGGCCGCCGTCCTGATTGTAGCGCACGCCATTGCTGACCAGATTGGCAATGATCTTCTCGAGCATCGAGGGAATGGAAACGATTTCCAGTCCCGTAGGAGGCAATTCGAGATGGATCCGCTGTCCACGACGGTGCGCGATGTCCTCGTTGTTCGCCGCGATCCGCTTGACCGCGGCCACGAGATCGACGGGTCGCAGGTGCTCCCGTTTCACCTTGCCCCCGCGCGTCAGGTCGGCCAGATCGCGCACCATTCCCGAAGCCTGTTCCAACCGCCCGACCGCGCGCGAAAGCAGGTCCTCGATCGAATCGCTCATCTGGGCCCCGCCCAGCTCCAGCGCGGTTTCGACCGCACTTTGCGCCGTTCCGATCGGGCTCTTGACCTCGTGGGTCACGAATCGAAAGAAATCCATCTTGGATTTGTCGGCCTGGATCAATTCCGTCTGCCGCAGCACCAGCTCATCCTTGATCGAACGATTGTGCCGCATGATGCGTGATCCGATGTAAGCCGAAAAGAGCATGACGAGCCAGAACGAGGACAACGTCATCAGCAGGAACGGCAGGTCGTGTGCGGTCGCGCTGGCGCTCGGGCTGTGGAAGTGCGGCAGCAGCCCGAGTCTTTCGCCGACGGCCTCGCCCGAAAACAGCAAAATCGCCAACCAGGCGATCTGAAAGATTTCACGCCCCTTGAACAACAGGCTGGCAATGATCACGTGGATCACGTACAGGAAATGCAGCGGGTTCTCGATCCCGCCCGTCAGGTTCAGCAAACCCGTCAGCACCAGCAGATCCCCAACCATCTGCAATTTGACGACCCGTAGTTCCGATCCGATATCCTGGGGCGGAAGCCGGTGGTTGCGCCATACGTAGCCGCTATTCAGTACAATCAGAACGATGACAAACGACAGCAGGGGCAACAACGGCGGCGAGTAGGACTTCGAAGCGAAGGAAAGGAACGCTGCGACCAGGGACCCGAGAACCGCACCCCAACGCATCTTGTTGAACCAGTCCAGACGCAGGCGCAACGAGGCCGCCGAGACGAACTGCGACGATTCCGGTGCGATTCGGGCCGAGTCCTGCGGCAAAGACTTCCCCCCCCTGGCAGACTGCTGGGAACCGGATCCGCAGTCACGCCTCGCGCGCCCCGTATCGTGGTGGCAGCCTGCCCTGACGCCGGCCGACTAGATCGTCGTCGGCAGATGTTTCCTGACCATGTCGACCAGTTTACGCGGGCTGATCGGTTTTTCCAGGAATTCGTTCACCGGCAGGAACTCCTGGTCCTTGCCCGGATCGAAATCGAACCCGGTCTGGTCCGCTACGGCGGACAGCATCAGGATCGGGATATCCTTCGTCGCCGGATCGCCCTTCAGTTCGTAGGCTACCTGGAAGCCCTCGTCGACCTGCCCCATCATCACGTCCAGCAGGACCAGGTCCGGGTTCTTTTCCCGGGTCATGGCCAGACCGCGTTTGCCGTTCTGGGCGTCGATGACTTCCAGGCCTTCGTTCTCGAGCGTCACCCGGATGATTTCCACCAGGTCGATGTCGTCATCAATGACCAGGATGGTTTTCTTAGTCATCCGATCCAACCTCCGCGTGAATGTCGTGGATGATTTGAATCACCTGGGGCACGGCCGACGCCACGGCGCCGGACAGCCCGGTGTTGATCTCGATTCTTTCCGGCTCGACACCGATGATTCGGACCTTCTCGGGCATCGAACCCAGTTGCCGGGCCAATTCGAACGTTTCGGCCAACCCGAATCCGTGCATCGAGAGGTGATCCGACCGGATCCGCATCTTCACCTCGCCGGGTGCAAAATCGGCCACCTGGCCCGGCTCCAGCCCCATCTCGGCGGCGTCGATAATCACATGCATCTGCCCAGCGTCGAACCGGTCGATCAAGGAAAGCGCGTCGGTGTGGGCATCGAAGGTGTCCGCACCGGGGAAGAGATTCTCCTCCCCGATGCGGTCCAGGACGACTGACCCGACTCCGTCGTCCCCGAAAAAACTGTTGCCCACGGCGAAGATCTTCATCGTTCGACCCGCTACTCCTAGTCCCGGAATTCCACGTCGAGCATGTGCACCGAACACGAGATACACGGATCGTAGGCACGAACCAGCATCTCGAGCTTCAGCGTGATCGCATCCTTGCCCTCGTCGACGATCTCCGGCACGAGTTTCTTCATGTCATCGTCGATGTTGCCCAGATTCTGACCGGTCGGGATGATGCAGTTGGCCTTCACGATCCGGCCGGCACGATCGTACTCGTACTCGTGGTACAGGATGCCGCGCGGCACCTCGGTCGCACCCACGCCGCGTCCGTACCGGGTCGGCTCCTGGTTGGGCAGCTCGTCCTTCAGGCCGTCACCCAGCAGCTGGTCGATGATGGCCAGCGAATCGGTCACGCACTCGGCGGCCTCGACCACCTGGGCGATGGTATTCATGTACGGGTTCGTGCAGCCGGGTTGGAGGCCCAGCTCTTCCGCCGCACCGAGGGCCAGA
Organism: Candidatus Krumholzibacteriia bacterium; assembly: GCA_024762975.1. Taxonomy (GTDB): domain Bacteria; phylum Krumholzibacteriota; class Krumholzibacteriia; order LZORAL124-64-63; family LZORAL124-64-63; genus JANTGJ01. The sequence goes on along the minus strand of JANTGJ010000038.1, from coordinate 17,168 downwards.
TCGCACAGCTTGTCGTGGTTGTTGTTCCAACGGGCCAAGGCACCGGCAAAGTAGCTGGTGCGGTTGGCCTTGCAGTGCTTGCTGGTGCTATGCGGCACGACGAACTCGTTCGTCATTTTGCGGTACTCGCCGTCATCGACACGGCCGGTGTCCGAGCTGCAGATGTCGCCGTCGTACAACGCGTACCGGTCGTCCGAGCGCAGCGAGATATACTCGGTCTCGCGCTCGAATTGCGGGATGGCCGCCGCCAGCGACTTCAGAGTCTCGACGGTGGCCTCGAAATCCGGGACCATATCCTCGATGAGGCGGCGCTTGATTTCTTCCAGTTGCCGGGCCGAAGGGACCGAGGTGAACCCACCGGGCACCGGTGTGATCGGGTGCACCGCGCGACCGCTGACGACGTCGCCAATGTCATTGGCCAGACGCTTCATGCGCAGGGCGCGTACGACGACCTCGGGATGCGAGCCGACCAGCGGAAAGACCGAGCCGACCTTCAGAAAATCCGGAGCCGCCAGGAAGTAGGCGTGCAGGATGTTCGACTGCAGCGTGGCGCCATGCACCAACAGCCTGCGCAACAGCACGGTCTGTTCGCTGACGTCCAGCCCCAGTGCCTGTTCCGTCGCCTTGAGCGAAGTCATCTGATGGCCCAGTGAGCAGATCCCGCAGATTCGCGAGGTGATGATCGCGGCCTCGTGGAAACTGCGGCCCTTGAGCATGGCCTCGAAGTAGCGCGGAGCCTCGACGATCTCGAGCTGCGCCTTCTCCAGCGTCCCGTCCTTCATGTTGACCACGATGTTACCGTGGCCCTCCACGCGGGTCAGGTGCTTGACGTTGATATCCAGGTTGGTGCTCATGAGCGGACCCCCTCGATCTCGTTGGCATTGAACAGCTGCAGACGCTTCCAGGCCTCGTCCACATTCAGCCCGTGCTCGACGAGAATCTCTTCCATGGCCTTCAGGTTCGGCTCGGGTACCAGGCCGCGGCAACCGGTGCAGTACTGGCCGACCGTCGGGCAGTGGGCGTCACAACCGGCGCGGGTCACGGGACCCAGGCAGATCATGCCGCGTGCGTAGACGCATTCGTTTTCCTTCAGCTTGCACTCGACACATACACTGTGCTCGGGCTCGATCGGTTCCTTACCCAGGACCAGGGCCGTGAAGACCTTCAGGAATTCGAGTTGGGTCATCGGGCAACCGCGAACGTTGTAGTCGACCTTGACCACGGACGAGACGGCCAGCGCCGGCAGCGTCGGGAAGAGGTACTTGTCCTCGCCGTAGACCTCCTCGCGAACCTCCTCGATGGGGTGCGTGTTCTTGACCCCGTTGATGCCGCCCTGCACCGCGCAGGCGCCCAAAGCGACCAGGACCTTGGCCTTGCGGCGTACCTCGTGAATGCGCTTGATGCAATCGGGTGTGGACAGACTGCCCTCGACGAAAGCGATGTCGTATTCGTCCGCATGCCCGTCCATGGCCTCGCGCCATTCGACGATGTCCACATGAGCCAGGATGTCCAGTAGCTGGTCCTCGAAATTCAGCTGGTTCAGCTCGCAGCCCTCACAGCCGGTGAAGTCGAAGATCGCGACTCTCGGTTTAGCCATTAGAGCGCCTCCTGCAGGGACTTGATGTCGGGGTAGTGGTAGACCGGACCATCCTGGCACACGTAGGTACTGTTGATCTGGCAGTGTCCACACTTGCCGACACCGCATTTCATCCGGCGCTCCAGCGACATGAAGATGTTCCGCTCCGGCAAGCCCTTGGACTTCAGCGCCAACAGCGCGAAGCGGTACATGATCGGGGGGCCGCAAACGCAGCAGACCGTCTTCTCGAGATCCAGTTCCAGGCCCGGGATCAAGGTCGTGATGACCCCCGTCTTGCCCTTCCAGTCCAACGAGCCCCGATCCACGGTGACATGGTAGTCGATCTTCGGGTCGGCTTCCCAGCGGGCCAGCTCCTCGGTGAAGAGCAGGTCTTCGTCCGTTCGGGAACCGTAGACGATGTGCAGCTTGCCGAAGTCATCCGGATTGTCGATGACGTAGTTGATGATCGAGCGCATCGGAACCAGGCCGATGCCGCCGGCAACGATCAGCACATCGCGGCCCTTGAACTGCTCGATGTCGATGCCGTTGCCGAAGGGGCCACGGATGCCCACCTTCTGCCCGACTTCCATGCGATTGAGCACCTCGGTCAGCATCCCGACGCGGCGGATGCCCAGTTCGAATTCGCCACGATGCGTCGGGGACGAGGAGATGGAGAACGGGGCCTCACCGACGCCGAAGATCGACAACTCGATGAACTGCCCCGGCTTGTGTCCCAACTCGGCGCCATCGGGCAGCACTACCGTGTAGAGATTCTCCAGCTCGGTCATTTTTTCGACCTTGCTGATCACTGCCATCACCGGAGAGTACAGGTCTCTCGCTTCGGTGGGCGATGCCATCTGGAACTGGTTCATGGTCCACCCTCCCTAGATCGGCGTGACGGCGACTTTTTCATAGTCTCCGACCAGCCGGTTGACGATGTTCACGATGCTGATGCCCGCAGTGCAGTACGCGGTACAACGTCCGCAGCCGACACACCAGGGTTGACCGGTTTCGTCGCTGATGTACTTGAACTTGCGGAACACGCGATGACGTTGGCGATCGGCCAGGTGCTCCCGAAAAACCTCGCCTCCGGCGACCCCGGTAAACTCGCGCAGCATGCAGCCGTCCCAGTGGCGGTCACGCGTGCCGCCCGTCGCCTGGATATTCACTGTGTCTTCGACGTTGAAGCAGTAGCAGGTCGGGCAGACCAGATTGCAGGTACCGCAGCCGACACATTTCTCGGCCGTCTCGGCCCAGACGGGATTGTCGTAGCTCTTGGCCATGACCTCGTTCAATTTGGCCTGCGGCAGATAGATGTGCTGCTGGAAGTTTCCGCGCGCCGGCTTCCCGGCTTCGTGTGCGGGCAGGTCCAGACCGTTGAGCAACTGCTCGCCGACTTCGGTCAGGGCCTCGACGATATACCCGTCGAGCAGCTTCGTCAGAAAGATGTCGAAGCCACTGGTATCCATCGGATCGATTCCGACAGAACCGCAGAAGTGGTAGGCATCGGGCTCGAACGAGACGCCCACGAACACGGCACCCTGACGGCGCGTGATATAGTTTTTTTCGGGATGACCTTTGCCGAGGTTGTAGTCCAGGCGATGAACCGCACCAAGATCGTAGCTGTGGACGCCAAAGAAAATGGCATCCGACGGCTGCACGTCGGCGGTGGAGAAATCATTCTCCGCCAGGTCGAAAGTCATCAGCGTCTCGCGTGGCGGCAGAAAGAACTTTCGGATCGAATGCATCACGCGCGGATAGTCCAGCACGACATCGGCCGCATCCTCGACCCGCTCGAAAGCAAAGGATTTTCTTCCCTTGCGGTGCGGGGCGAACACCGGTTTCTGCCCCTTCAAATGCGTCACCAGCTCGGTGACCCGCTCGCTTTCCAGGAAGAACTGAACCATCGACCACTCCCCTCGCGGTGTGCGGGCCTCCCCGTATGGAGGCTGCGAAAAGTTCCAGGAAACGGAAGTCCCACTCCGGCAATGTCTCATCTGTAGAGAAATGTTTTTTCTTAAACAGATTATGTCAAGAAATAAACCCTAGTAGGAAAAGAAAAAAAATCGACCCCGCACCAGGGCGGGGCCGAAACAGTGTATCTCTTTGTTATTATTTATTTTGCCAGAACAATGCGCCGCGTGAACATTCCGTCCTGCAGCTTCAACTGAACCAGGTAAACCCCTGACGGGACGGGTTGTCCCGCCTGGTCGATCCCTCTCCAGGATACCTCGGAATGTCCGGCCGGACGCGAGCCCTCTTCCAGAACCGCGATCATGCGCCCACCCAGATCGAATACTGCTACCCTGACATTCTGCGCCTGGTCCAACTCGTAAGCGATCGTCGTAGCCGGATTGAACGGGTTCGGATACGCCGGCAACAGTCGATTGATCGCAACGGGGGCATCGGGAACCGGATTGGCTCCGCTTTCCTTGGTGACCGTCACCTGCACCACGCGGTTGGCGACCAGATCAATCTCGACGTGACAGATCGCGTCGTCGCCGGTGTCATCGACCTGAAGCAGGGTGCCCCCCTGGACGGCGTAGGTCGCACCGTTCTCCTTGGGCATATGGAACTTGATCCGACCCTGCTCGAAGCGCTGCGAGTAGTTGTTGTCGATCGTCGCCGTCACCACATCGTTCGTTCCATCGTTGGCCGGACTATACGAAATGGTCAATTCCTGTCCCGAACTGCCCGCCTGCAGTGTCGACTGGGGCGCCAGCGTGCTACCCGAGACCTTGACCACGCGGAAGGATCGCGCGCCGTCGCAGACATTGTCCGTCTTCAACTCCCAGGGCGGTCCGCTCAGGCTGCCGACGTCATAGTGGACGTGCCCACTGAGGGTCATCTCCACTCCCAGCGAATTGACGTTCAGATCGTTGTTGAAGTCGTCATGGAAGAACATCACATCGGTTCCCGGGCCGGCAACGGCCAAATCCTGGTCCAGCCAGTCCAACTGGGCCGAAGTGAAACTGGTCCCGCCGTAGATCCAGGCCCGCCAGTCGTCGTAGTTGATGTACGCCTCCATGCCGATGTAGTGCACCGGGCCGTAATCGAAGCTGTAGTTCTGTGTACGCCACGGAGCACCCGGTGGCGGATCGTCCAGTCGTGCCCAGCCGAAAAAGCGCCACCAGTTCTGGCGGGCGGTACCATCGGGCGGCGGTGTACTGTCCCAGCCACCGACGTCGTGATTGCCGGTGACCAGAAAGACAGGCACCTCAAGTTCGGTCAACAGATACTGCACACGCGAGTAGGAACGCCAGCCCTCGTAGTCCTCCAATTCGCCCTCATTGACAACATCTCCGGTCAGCAGGACGAATTCGGGATGAATCAGGTTGATGTCGTCGATCACCGCACGCATATCGACGCTCTCGGTACTGTCGGCCGGGACCGCGCCGCTGGAGCTGAACTGATGGTCCGGCATGTGCGGATCCGTCACATGCACGAAGTAGTAGTCGTTGCGGAACTCGGGAATGACGCTGACCGCATTCCAGGTCGTATCGTCGATGCCCCCACTCGCGGTGACCCGCAAGTCGTACAATTCGCTGACGATCCCGGCCGGGACCGTCGCTTGCAATGTCCACCAGAGAGTCGATGCGCTGTAGGACGCGCTCTGGATGGTCAGCGGAACGACTTGGTTCTCGTGTACCAATTCGGCCGCCCAACTGCTGGTGCCCGAAGGAGCATCGCATTCGATTGGAAAGGTATCGCCGGGCCGGGCGAAGGCAGGAATGTTCAGCAATGGCCGTTGAATCGTGGTCAGTTCGTCCCCGAGCGGGAACGTCTGAGCCGAGGCTGAGACAGCGAGCAGCAGAATCAGCAAAGCGGAAAGGGCGAATCGAGGCATGGACAGCTCCTGGGCCGAGTGTCGAAAGCACGGGATGATTTGATGAAGAATTATAGCACAAAATGACTTATCGGTACAGAAAAAGGGGTTCCTGGCGGTCATCTCGACTGTAGCTGGGCTGGCCTCACAAGAAATGCTACATCCAGGCCGTTCGGTGGCCGAAACGAAGAAGATGTTACTTCGAAATCGCCCCCAACCAGGGAGTTTCGCCCGTGAGATCCTTCGTGCGCCGGGTTGCCTGGCCCTGCTACTTCGTCGTGATGACAGCCTTCACCGGCATCGCCATTCACTCCCATCTACGCGCCACGATGATTCTGCGCGACCACACCCAGGTCGAAGCGCCCGTCGAATTGGTGGACACGTACTCCCGGTCAGAAAAGGGCCGTACCACGACGACCTACCATTTCGAGTACCGCTACACCGTTGCCGGCGAGGAATTCTCGGCGGACTATTCCGCGATCAATGACAAGGGCGAAAAGACTCTCGATGCCGAGACGCTGTTGATCGCCTACGACAACGGCGATCCGTCTCAATCGGCCGCCCTGTATGTACTCCAACGCCAGGCCAGTATCGCCAACACGATTCGCCGTGTCCTGACCGGCGGCGCGATCCTGGCCGTGCTGACCTTCGTCGTCTATGTGTGGGCAGGGTATCAGCGAAGGTCCGAGATCGGGATCTGATTCCGGGGACGTTTTCGATCCACGAAGGGGGCCCGCTTGCGCCGGCCCCCTTGTTCTTTCCCGACAGAATCGTGTCTACTTCAGATCATTCTCCAACACGACCCGATACCGCGCCTTCCCCTCGCGCAGATGAGCGATTGCTTCGTTCACCCGGCTCAGCGGGAAGTGTTCGGTCACGGCCTCGATGTGATGGCGTGCACAGAAGTCCAGCATCTTGGCCGTCGTCGCGGGCGAACCGAGCGGCGAACCGGAAATGCTCTTCTGGCCCCCGATCAATCCGAAGGCGGAAACCGGAATGGGCGACAACACGGCGCCCACGGTGTGCAGCTTGCCCTTGGGCCGCAACGCAGCGAGATACTTGTCCCACTCGAGCTCCACGTTCACGGTCGAGAGGATGAAATCGTAGCTGCCAACCACGGCATCCAATTCCGCCGCGTCGCGCGAATTGACGACCTTGTGCGCGCCCATCCTGCGCGCCTCGTCGGCCTTGGCGCCGGTGCTGGTAAAGGCGGTGACCTCGCAGCCCCATTTGTTCAGGAACTGAAGTGCGAAATGCCCCAGGCCGCCGATGCCGATCACACCGACGCGGTCGGTCGGCTGCACACCGAATTCGACGACGGGATTGAAGACGGTGATGCCGCCGCAGAAAAGCGGTCCGGCCTTCTTCACGTCCAGGTCCGGAGGCAGCGGGATGGCCCAGCTCTCGCGGCAACGCACCTTGTCGGAAAAGCCGCCGTGGCGGCCGACGATGGTACCCTCGTTCGCGGCGCACAGGTTGTGGTTGCCGGTCATGCACTGCTCGCAGGCCATGCAACTGCCGGCATACCAGCCCAGGCCAACGATGTCGCCGACAGCAACGCGTGTCACGCCGTCTCCGATCGCGGAAATCCTGCCGGTGATTTCGTGGCCAGGCACGAACGGGTAGGCAGTGATCGCCCACTCGTTGTCCAACATGGACAGGTCCGAGTGACAAATTCCACAGGCCATCACGTCGATCTCGACTTCGTCCGATTGCAGATCACCGGGGTCATACTCGAAGAGTTCGAGAGGGGCGCCGGCCTCGGGGGCCGCGTAGGCTCGAATCATGGGAATGCTCCTTCGACTGGAATTCGTGAAACGAAGTGATGCGGGTGGTTGTGGACATGGTAACCGTGTTTATCGCAGGCTGCACTTCGAGGACCGAGGACCGACCTTGCCGCGAATTCATCCGAATCTATATTCCACACCGTCAGCTGACGCATCACTTCCCCCTGACCAGCAGAGGACTCCCCGATGAAATCCGCCAATATCCTGAAGGATGTCGAGTTCAAGGAGACCGGCCCCGCGATTTCCGTACTCTACGAAACCGAGACCTCCAAGGAAATCCGCATCGCCTTCAAGCAGGGGCAGCGGATGAACGAGCACCAGACGCGCTTTCCGATCACCGTGGCCATGATCGACGGTGAGTTGGATTTCGGTGTCAACGGTGAAACCCTCAATCTGGTCCCGGGCGACCTGCTCAGTCTGGACGGCGGCGTGCCTCACGACCTGCTTGCGACGTCCGATTGCATCGTACGGCTGACCTTGAGCAATGCGGATACGGTGCAGAGGGTGCTCGGGGTATTGGAATCGTAGTCCTGCGCGTGCCCCGCGCGGTGACCGTAGATTGTCGCGAGAAATAGGCGGGCCCGTGCCGTCGGCTAGTCGTCACCGCGCAAATAGTCGCCCAACCGTCCACGACTGTGCTCGGCCTCGTGACAGTGGTTGCAGAGGTTTTCCCAGTTGGAGCCGTCGAGCGGATTGTTCTTGTCGTTCCCGTCGATGTGATGAACGGTCAATTCGCGCCGATCCGCTTCGGTGAATTCCCGGGCGCACTTGGCGCAGATCATCCCGTGCAGTTCGAGGGATTTCTCGCGGTAGTTTGAACCCGACGAGTGGCCGGCCTTCAATCTGCGGACGTCGCGCTCGATTTCATCCTGGGTAGGCAGTCGCTCGGGTTTCGGGCGACCGGCCTTGCGGTGGTACGGATTGCGGGGGGACATGGCACCTCCTTGAGTTCGCAGTGGGAAAGAGCCTGTACCGGTAGCTCGCGGCACTCAGGGCGAATCCGGAGAACCAGGAATTTCCGTTCCTGATGAAGTCGGACTCTCGGGGACGATCAGACCGAACGGTATCGCGAACCGGTCGAATTCCCGCTTGAGCAGCAGTACCGCCGCCACAAGTACGATCCAGCTGCCGATGATCACGATCAGGGTCGTGGTCCAGCCCCACATCTCGAACAGGCTCCGGCCGAAGTCCAGGTCCGATTCCGGATCGATGAAAAAGCGTAGCACGAAGCCGTACAGATTGGCGGCCAGGTGCACCACGATGCAGGCGCCCACGCTGCCGGTGCGATAGTACACCCACCCCAGGAACGCGCCCAGGACCAGGCCGGTCACGAACTGCACTTCGTTGAAATGGGCGATGCCGAACAGGAGACTCGCAAACGCGATCGCGGTGACCGGCTTGTGCGACCGGAGCAGACCGTCGAGCATCACACCGCGAAAGACCAGTTCCTCCAGGAGCGGAGCCAGGAATACGAACAGGATCAGTGTCACCACGCCCGTCTGACCGGCGGCTTCGGTGATCATCTTTTGGGTGTTTGCGCTGACCGGAATCAGTTCGCCCAGCGGAGTCACCACACCGAACAGCACCGCCACGCTGCCCAGCGCCAACAGCAGCGGAACTCGCCAGTTGATCAACCCGAAGCGATAGTCCGTCCGGCCCGACTGCCTACGGCGGAGCCGGTGCACGACCAGGAAAGTGAGACCGAAAACAGTGACATAGCTCAGAAACTGTATGACCTCCGGGCTGAGCCACGACTTCGCAAACATCAGGGGGACACAGGCGATGCCGGTTCCCAGCAGGATCAGTAGGATCAGCACGCTCTGGCCGATGCTGGGATAGGGTCTGTAATTTTCGTTCTCCATGGGGTCTCCTCAATTCGATTTCTCGGCTTTGTACGTTCGGGAGTCGAACCAATCAGACTGCACCAGTCTTCCTTTTCCTCCCGGCAGCAATGGAGAATCAAGGTGATGGTCCAGCAGCTCGAGCGGGATCAGGACCAGTTCGACTGTTCCCGCTATATAGATCTCAGTATCTCGCGTACTGACTCCGCCTCCGGGTCGTCGGGCGCCAGCTCAAGGAAGCGCGTCAAGTACTCCTTGGCCTGGGGGATGTCGCCGGAGCTGACGCAGACCATCCCGAGCAAGTAGTGAGACTGCGGGTGGTCCGGCTGGAGGCGCAATGCCATCTCGAGCGCCGATTGGGCCCCGGCGAAATCGCCTTCATTGAAGTTGACGGTGGCCCGAGCGATTAGCAGCCGCACACTCTGGCCGGGATTCACCCGCTCGATTCGCTCCAGGACCGCGGCTGCCGCTGCCTCGTCACCCACTTTCACGAGAACCGAATAAAGCAGGGTGAGACCTTGGGTGTCGTCCGGCTTGGCTTCGGTGTAGATCAGGGCGTGCCTGCGCGCCGCCTCGTGTTCGCCCTCCCCCAGTTTGATCTCGCCGAGCGGCCGGTGAGCCGCCACCAGGTTCGGGTCCAGCGCGAGCGCCTGTTCGAAGTGCCGCCTGGCCTCTGACAAATCCCCGCTATGCACATCACGAACGGCGGCGTTGTAGGACCTCTGGGCTACCTGAACGGCCGCCTTGCCCGAAGCAGCCATCGCGTCGAGCATCGGCAGGGCCCGGTCATATTGACCGAGACCCCAGAGCGCATCGAACAGCAGGCGCTGAATCGTGTCATTTTCGGGCAGCAACTCATTGGCTTTCTCCGCGTGCGGATAGGCTCGCGCGGGATCGTCGCGCCCCAGGTGAATCCACGCCAGCGCGAGGTGGGCCTCGACGAACTCCGGATTCTCGGCGAGCGACTCCTCCAACGGCGCCACCGCTCCATCGAGGTCCCCATTGTTGAACCTCGCGGCCCCTCGGTTGTAGAGCTGGACCGCCCTGACCTCTTGCTCGACCTCGGCGATCTGCTCGAGAACGCGGGGCTGGCCGATCACGTGTGCGTCCTCGCCGCGGTTCCCCTCTTCGGTCCCGGCATGCGCGAGGCCGGCCGAAAGAACCAACGTGAGAACTGTGCCGGCCAGAAGCACGGCATTCCTTTTCATCCTGGTCATCTATGTCACCCTCATCGTCGCTCGGGTTTTCGCTATTTTCTCCCCCGGACCCTACCATGCGGATCGTCTGTCGTCGACATCCTCCCCCTCTCTCCTCGCCTGCCGACCCAGGCAAGGTGGTTGCCCCATTCGGGGGATATGGCCGTACCGGCAAACCATCGGGTACCCCATCTTGACGTTGGCTCATCAGCTGGGATCCATGCAGCGTAGCTTCGTCGTGTCCAGCGAGAAGGAAGAAGAGGCGAAGGACCGGTCGCACCCGCACTGGCGTCGTTGACACATTCCGACATCACTCAACCGCCGATTTGACCTGACAGATTGCAGGGCGGTTCAAACAAATGCTGCTAAAGCGTCGGTCGCCTCCTGTACCCCGGGGAACGGCCGCGTTATGCGCCATTCGGGGCCGCCACAGGAGGTTTTGTCATGAGAAGCCCTTCCAACCGTTTCGGTCGAGCCATGGACCTACGTGCCGAGTTTCGCGGAGTCGTTCCCGACGATCTGCTCGAACGGTTTGCGAACGCTGTCGAATCAAGCAGCAGTTTCGAGACAAAGGGGCCCCTGGCCCACGACCAGCTGGACCGAGTCTTCATCTACGCCCAGGAGCCATGCGGCGACGAGGATTTGTTGTTCGCCCCGCTGACGGACGCGATGTTCTACGCCGAAGAGTTCGAACTGAGGCACGCTGTCCGAACCTTTGGGGAGTTCTTCGACGGAATTCCCGGCGGCATGGGCGCGGTCTACCGGGACGAGTTGGCCCAGCTCTGCGAGTATCCGACGTACGAGGAATATGCTCGCGCCAATCCGGACGATCTCGACGAGAACGATGGCAAGGCTCTGAACGCAGCCTGGAAGAAGTTGGATCCCTACTGGTCGCGCCCGCCCTTCGACGAGGAGGAGTTCGATGCGATCAGGTGGTTTGACATGACCTTCGATCGCGGCTGGCAGTGGTACGACCTGAAGGCCGAGATCTACGGCACTGTCCCGGGACCCATCGTGCGAAGTACGGCACTGCCGCTTGGGGCATTCACGATGGCCCCTACATCCAGTTCCTCTGGAGCGACCGGGAAATCATCATCAAGGACTTCGAAGCTCTGGGCTACGTGATCTTCCACGACCAGGAACTGATTGATTCGAACTACGAGCGCGGACCGGGGCTTGAGGCGATCCGGGAACGGGTCGAGAATTACCAATCGATGCTGGGAGTGTTGGGGGAACTGGAGGACATCGAGGATCGGGCGGATAACGGGGAATGATGATCAACTGCCATGCTCCGATATGGAAGTGGCCGTGCTGCCTGTTCGGACAACAGGCGGCAATTGCCATATATCGTTCTCGGGATGCGCCCTTCTTAATACCCCCGGCTATACAAGAACAGCCTGTTTGAGATGTCGGAAAAGGGAGGCAAGTACATTTACCTTTTCATGCCTTTTACAACAGCAGCTATTAGGCACAAGAAAGCGGGCCATGCAAACCTGCCTCACTTTTGCCCTAAAAGAAATTTAGCTCCGCAAGCGGAACCCGAACCCCGAGCCCCGCCCATCACAAGATTACTCCGTCAACCCTCCTTCTCCAGATATTCCTGCTGCGTCATCACCTCTACCTCGGCAATGCCCGCGGCCTTGAGCGCTCCATTCAATCGCGCCAACTTCTCCGTCAACAATTCGTTGTACCGCCGGTTCGCCTCATCGATCTCGGATCGGAAAACTTCCAACCGAGCCAGCTGCGACTGGGTCGGCCGCCCTCCGTAACCGCTGATCCCCGAGTACAGTCGCACTACATTTTCGTGCAGCTTCCGCTGACCGCTGATGCCCTGTACCTCCTCGGTGACCATCAGTGTGGATTGGAACTCGTCCAGTTCGTCGGCGAACCCGCCCAACTCGGTAGCCAGGTCGCCTTCGATGTCGTCGGCGCGTTCCCGCAGCTGGTCACGACATTCGGCTGCGGACTCGGCCACGTACGCCAGGTGGGCAAGCATCCCGTACAGCTCGGTCACCGTTTCCTGTTGCAGTTTGCGCTCGGCGGGGCCGTGCGGATAGTCGGACGCGTAGGCCACCTCGACCGTGCCTTCGTAGACTTCCTTGCCCTTGGTCAGCTTGTACGTGTAGGTGCCCTCGGGCGCGGTCGGCCCCACGGCGGCCGCGAAACTGGTCGAGGGGTCCAGCGTTGGCGAGGGCGCCACCTTCGGCGGTTTCAGGCGCGGCGACCAGCGCACGAAGTTCAACCCCTTGCGTTTGCCTCCACTGAGGGTCTTGAGCAGCGTACCCTCGGCATCGAAGATCTCCAGTTTCATCGGTCCGAAGAGGTGACGCTTCTTCAGATAGTAGACGATCTGAGCCGACGAACTGGGATTGCCTGCCACATAGTACGTATCGCCGGGCGAATGCGACTTCCAACTCGGGATGTGGATCGTCGCCGGGGACGAAGGGAACAGGGCCACGTCCTGTGCCAGGGCCTCGGCGGTCACCTGCCGCAACGGTTTGATATCATCCAGGATGTACGCGCCTCGGCCATGCGTCGCAACGACCAGCGAGGACTCGCGCTGCTGGATCACCAGGTCGCGTACCGAGACGGGGGGAATCTCTTCGAATCTTGCCCAATGCAGACCCTGGTCCAGCGTGATGAACAGGCCCGACTCGGTGCCCAGGAACAGCAGGTCCGGGTTGACCGGGTCCTGCCGAACGATATGGGCGTAACCGTTGATTTCCGGGGTTGTGATCGGCTCCCAATTCCGGCCCAGATCGGTCGTACGGTACACGTACGGCGTGCGGTCGCCCGTGCGATGACCATCGAAGGTCGCGAAGGCGGTCTTGCGATCGTGCCGCGAGGCTTCGATCGAGGAAACCCAGGTGCCCTTTGGCAGGCCCTCGATCTTCTTCGAGCGCAGCTTCCACTTCTTGCCGTCGTTGTCGCTGACCTGCAGATTGCCGTCATCGGTCCCGACCCAGATCACGTTCTTGTCCAGCGGTGACTCGGCGATGCAGAAAATGGTGCAATGCGTCTCGGCGTTGGTGTTGTCGATCGTCAGGCCGCCGGTCTGTTCCTGGCGTTGCTTCTGCGGGTCATTCGTCGTCAGATCACCGCCCAGCCGCTGCCACGACTCGCCGCGATCGGTCGAACGATGCAGAAACTGGCTGCCAATGTAGAGTCGCTCGGGCTCGGTCGGGCTGGTCACGATGGGTGTGTTCCAGTGAAAGCGGTACTTCGGCTCGTCCTGGCCCGGCAGCGGCTTGATATCCTTGGTCTCGCCGCTCGTCAGGTCCTTGCGGCCCACGTTGCCTCCCTGCCACTCCCAATAGACGATGTTCTCATCGGTCGGATGCGGCACGGCGCAGAAGCCATCGCCACCGCCCAGGTTGTTCCAGTCGCTGTTCTCGATACCACCGCGCGAACGCGAGGGTGCGAACCAGGAACCGTTGTCCTGCAGGCCGCCGTAGACATGGAACGGCTGCCGGTTGTCGACCGCGATGTGGTAGAACTGCGACACGGGCAGATTCGTCACATGCCGCCAGCCCGAGCCGCGGTTGTGCGTGATGTACACGCCGCCGTCGTTGCCGACGATCATATGGTTCGGATCGTTCGGATTGATCCACATCGCGTGAAAATCCGGATGCACCCAGCCGCCGACGCCACTGAAGGTACGGCCGCCATCCCGGGTGACCCAGAGACCCGTGCTGGTCTTGTAGCAGCGCTCGGCATCGATCGGATCGGGGATCATCAGACTGAAGTAGAACGGGCGGCCCTTCACCGCAGCCGGGTTGCCCATGCGTTGCCAGGAATCCCCGCGATCGTCGGAGCGATACAGCGCCGTCTGCCCGGATTCGATGTTGGCCCAGATCCGGCCTGGCTGGGTCGGCGCCAAGGCCAGCGCGATGCGGCCCAGATCGCCCGGCGGCAGTCCGTTCTTGCGGCCGTCGCTGAGGCAGGCCCAGGTCTCGCCTCCGTCGGTACTCCGGTACAAGCCGCTCCCGGGACCGCCCGAGGTAAAGAAATCCGGGCTGCGGCGGAACTGCCACATGGAAGCGTAGAGGGTCGACGGATTGCCCGGCTCGAGCCATACCTCGGCACAGCCGGTGTCCTGATCGACGTAGAGAATCTTCTGCCAGGTTGCGCCACCGTCGGTTGTTCGGTACAGACCGCGCTCTTCGTTCGCATCCCACAGGTGCCCCAGGGCCGCGACGTAGATCGTCTTCGGATCCTCCGGATGAATCACGATCCGGCCGATGCGCTCGGTGTTCTCGAGCCCCATCAGTTCCCATTTCTCGCCCCCATTGACCGAACGGTAGACACCATCCCCCACCGAGACACTGTTGCGCACCCAGACCTCGCCGGTGCCGACCCAGATCGTGTCGGGGCGGGCCTGGTCGATGGTGATCGTACCGATGCACTGGTCGTGGTCGTCGAAGACGGGCTCGAAGTCCACACCGCCGTTCCGGCTTCGCCACACGCCACCGCCGGCAGCACCGACGAAGATGCGCCGGGGATCCTCGTTCACCACATCCAGGGCCGAGATGCGGCCGCTCATCACAGCCGGGCCGATACTGCGTGCGCTCAGCCCGCCGAAGACCTGCGGACCGACTTCGATGCCGGCTTCGGCCTCGTCCGCCGCCCGGGACGAGCTGGAAACGAGAACAAGCAGGAACAGACCGAGGCATACGATTTTCTTCACGGCGCAATCCTCCTGACGCACGCAGAGCGAATCATCGATTCAATCGGGGGTGTGATCAGCGTACCATACTCGGGAAGAATCGCCAGCGTTCGTGGAACCTCGGCACCGCTCGGGAGTTTGACCCAGCTATGCACCGCCGCCACCACCCCGCCAAGTGGCCGCTCGCAATCGCGACGGCGTTCGCCCTGTTCTTCGGGGGCGTATTGCTGACACCCGATTCCTGGATCGATTTCTTGTTTACGCCGCTGGATCTGACCGAGGACGAGGACACCGACGCCCGAGGTTGGCTGGAGCTCGTCCCACCGCCCGAGGTCGAAGTCGCCGCCCCGATACCCGAGCCCGAAAAAGAAAAACCCGAGCCGCCGCCGGCGGCCGAATGGCAGAATCCCGACTGGTGGCAGGACGGATGGAATGTGCGAATTTCGGCCGAGACCGAGTCGGCGATGCGGCGGGCTCCCGCCGATAGTGCGCGTGTGGTGCTCGAAGCGCTGGGCATCGGGGAGGATTTCATGACGCGCGCCAAACCGGACAGTGTGCTGGCGGCGCGGCTCTACCTGCTGCAGCTCGAGGATTCGTTCCGGCTGAACGAACTGCGGCCCTACCTGTACGCCCTGGGCCGGGCCGAGCAGTACCGCGACATCATGTCGCGCAAGGCGGACATGTTCGATGACTTCCTTTCCCGCGAAATCATCGCTCCGGAAATCCCGGCCCGTCCCGACGAGGAACAGTGATTCGACGGCCTGTTAGACGTTCAGGTCGGCCAGGACGGACCGCGCCACCTCGACATCCGCCTCGGCAACGAGGAACTCCACCGGTTCGAGCAGCGGGTTGACGGCCGTCAGGCGACCCAGCCCGAACAGGTCCTGGATCTGTTCGCCGCGCGCGAGGTAGCGAACTCCCGCGTCCTGCAGCAGGCTCTCGACCATGACGATGTCCGGTTCGGAGGTGACGGCGATCACCGCGACCAGCTCCATGTTAGGATCCGGCTTCCCTCCCTCGGACAAGGTGTCCGGCGCAGGACCGTCCACCAATGCCGCACCGCAGTCAGCACACACGGTCGAGGTGTCATTGAATTCAGAGACCATGCCGAATTTTTCCAGGCCGGGACATTCGGTGTTGGGACAGTGCTTCATCGGAGGCCCTCCCTGTTCGTGCGGCGAATTGTCACTCACCAACCATACGGGTTCGCGGGGAAGTACGTCAACGGCGGCAAGCTGATTTGCCTGGGATTGTTCGCTTGTCGAGCGGACCCAGGACGAGGGATACTTTGCGACGTGACTCACCCCAACCCTCGACGAGGAATCATGGCCCAGGACCTGACCGCCTTCCACGGTACCCAATGCTTGAACTGCGGCGCCGAACTGACCGGCAATTTCTGCGCGAATTGTGGGCAGCGCGCGACCGATGTGAACCTGTCACTGAAGATGCTGCTGCTCGAGTTCATCGAGAGCCTCTTCTCGCTCGAGGTGGGATTCTGGCAGACTTTCAAGCGCATGGTGTTTTTCCCCGGCATGTTGACCGCCGAGTACATCTCCGGACGACGCAAACGCTACTCTTCGCCCGTTCGGCTCTATCTCGGCACAAGCCTGCTCTTCTTCTTCCTGGTCAGCTTCCTCGGCGGCGATGCCGGGAAGGTGAATCTCACCGATGATGAGGGGAACACCACGACGCTGACCGGGCAGGCTGCGGCGGACGCTTTGCGGGAAGGAATCGACAACGCTCTAAGCGAACGATCCGCCGATGCGGAAAGCGACAGCACGCTGGCCGACGTACTGGCCGACGTCCCCGCCGGCGACGCGATTGCCCGGGTGATCCAGGATCCGGACGCCTCCAAACGCCGCTTCATGACCTATCTACCGCGCGCAATGTTCCTGATGGTCCCGATCTTGGCCCTGCTTTTTCGTCTGGTCTATGTGCGGCACCAGCGCCCCTACCTGCACTACCTGGTCTACTCGCTGCACCTGCACGCGCTCTTCTATTTTACGGCGAGTGTTGCGGGGATCGTCGGGAGGATTCCGCCCGAAAACGTGGGCAACAGTCTCGCCTTGCTACTGATGCTGACCTTCCCGATCAACACGGTGCGCGGCCAGCGACGGGCCTTCGGCGACAGTTGGTGGAAAGCGATCTTGAAGGCCGGTATCGTGTGGCACGTATACGGCATCTTCCTGTCTCTGGCGATTACCGGAGTGGGCGTCGCGATGATCTTCCTGGGCTGAACGTCCCTGGATCCAACAACGAGGGCCGGCCCCACGGGG
>JANTGJ010000037.1 GCA_024762975.1 Candidatus Krumholzibacteriia bacterium | reverse complement strand
ATTGGACTCAGAAGTGGCAGTTGATCAGCGGCAATATTCGCAGCCACTTACGATTGTTTCCGGCGATATTGAACAGGCCGATCTGCACCCCTTGCAAATCGGCGGAATAGTTGACCAGGCCGATTGCCAGACCGCGGTGTTTCCGGTTGACGGTCCGGATCTTCAGGAAATCCTCCAGATTGATCTCTTCGAGAATGACTCCGTTCAGCGCGCCGATGGAGATGCCCGTCACATCGGGAGCCATGACCACGAGCGAACCGGCGGCCAATCCGCGAATGCGATCCCCGCTACCGGCACCCAGACCTCCGATCGCGATGCCGTCCAGCTGTCGCCCGGCCCCGGCGACGCCCAGGGAAAGGGCGATCCCTCGCAGTTTCCGTCCAGCCAGGGCGCAGGCTCCGCCGGCCAAAATGCCGGTGGCATCTTCTCCGGTGAAGGTACAGATGCCCGAAGCCATGATGCCTTGCGCGTTCTGCGCACCCGAAGTGAGCAATCCGCTCGAGAGGCCGCGGAGCCGGCCTCCGGTCCCGGCGACTCCGAACGAGAAAACGACGCCGTCGTGCTGTCTGCCGAAGGCCAGCAGTCCGCCGGCGACGAGGCCGGACGTGGTATCGGAACGGGCAAAGATCCCGGCGAGAGTCGCGCCCCTGGTTACCCCGGTCACGTTGGTGACGAGGGGCGAGATGGCAATTCCCAGGCAACTCTCTTCGACCCGGGTCAGGATCCCGCCCGCGGCCAATCCCCTTAGCCGCTGCGTACCGACGCCGAACCCCGCGAGGCCGATTCCGTCGATCCGTTCGCGGGCCGTGGTACCGATCCCACCGATCGCCAGGCCGTGCAGGCACCGGGCCTTGGTGCCGATCAGTCCCAGGGCGAGTCCGTTGAACTCCGCATCGGGGTTGGGCAGGGGATTCCACAGCGTCAGGTTGACGCCATCGATGCGCCGGACCTCGGCGTCGACCGCATTGAGTCGCAGCCCGGTCCAGTAGGGGGAGTTGCCCAGGCTCAGGCCGGTGTGTCCGATGCCGAAATCGAGCGAGTTGCCGAATACGGGCATTGAACCGAGTGCCAGGATCCATCCCACCAGTCCCCACCGCAAAATTCCTCGCATCGGTACCCTCCCGAATTCGGCAAATTCATGTGCGATGCTTCCATGGGCCGCATCCTACCACGGATTGCGGTTGCTTCGCGGCGCGATCTACCCCATTTTTCGGGGGGGGAGCGCAGGTCGAGTTCCCCGACAGATCACTCTCAGACTGCTTGGGAAGGGCGAGAAAATGGCCAGAACCGGGGAAGCGGGAAAGAAGGGGCCGAAGGTTCGGTCCGACTGCTGGGTCGGAGTCGAGTTGACCGGGAACGACGGACTGCAAATCGAAATGCAGAGCAAGGTCGCCGGCATGTTCGGTCCGCGGATTCGCGAGCAGATCGCGGCGGGGTGCGCTGCCCTGGGAGTCGCCAACGCGAAGGTCGAAGTCATCGACCGGGGAGCCCTTCCATTCACACTGGCCGCTCGCCTGGAATGCGCCGTGCGCCGTGCCGGCCACGAGCCCGCCGGCGAGTACCTGCTGCCGATGAGTGGGCATTGCAACTACCACAGCGCTGCTGATCGACTGCGCCGTAGCCGTTTGTACCTGCCGGGCAATGAGCCCAAGTTCTATATCAACGCCGGGCTGCATGAACCGGACGGGCTGATCCTCGACCTCGAGGATTCGGTCTCGCCCGCAGAGAAGGATGCGGCCCGCTGCCTGGTGCGCAACGCGCTGCGCGCGGTGAATTTCTACGGCGCCGAACGGATGGTACGCATCAATCAGGGGGAGCAGGGCCTCGAGGATCTGGATTGGATCATCCCGCACAACACGCATCTGGTGCTGATCCCGAAGGTAGAGGATCCGGAGCAGGTCCTTGCCGTGGCCGGGCGAATCACCGAAATCCAGAAGGCGCACGACCTGGATCGTCCTGTCTATCTCATGCCGATTATCGAGTCGGCGCTGGGTGCCTGGAAAGCCTTCGAGATCGCTGCTTCGCACCCGACCGTGGTCTCCCTTGCGATCGGTCTGGAGGACTACACGGCCGATATCGGTGCGCAGCGCACGCTCGAGGGCACCGAGTCCTTCTGGGCTCGTTCGCAGGTGCTCAATGGCGCCAAGGCGGCGCGCGTGCAGCCCATCGATACCGTATTCAGCGATGTGACCGACATGGAGGGCCTGCGCCGGTCCGTGCTCGAGGCGAAATCACTGGGATTTGCAGGCAAGGGCTGCATCCACCCGCGGCAGATCGCCGTAGTGCACGAGGCTTTCGCTCCCGAGGGCGCGGAGATCGACCGCGCCAAGAAGATCGTCCTGGCCTTCGAAAAGGCCGAAGCCGACGGACTGGGCGTCGTCAGCCTGGGCAGCAAAATGATCGACGCGCCGGTGGTCAAGCGGGCGCAGACGACCATTCAGATGGCGCTGCTGGTGGGCAAACTGCCCGAGGCCTGGCGCGACGAGGATTCGGGTGAAAAACCCGGGGCCCGCAAGAATGGCAAGTACGTCGAGAAGTAGATGACCGAGCGGGACCAACGGGGAGACAAATATGGGACGGGTCAGCAGGGCCGTTGAACTATTCGATCAGGGATTCAATTGCGCCCAGTCGCTTTTGGCCGCATTCGGTCCGGATCTGGGCATGGATGAGCGTATGGCCTTGAAGGCAGCATCTCCTTTGGGAGGCGGCTTGTCGCGTACGGGAGGTCCCTGTGGTGCCGCCATGGGGGCACTGCTCGTGCTGGGGCTGCGCAATGGCCACACCGATTCCGGGGACGACGAGCAGCAGGACCTTTGCCGGGCAGAGGCCCAGGAATTTTTGCGTCGCTTCGGATTGAAACGGGGCGCCACCACCTGTCCCGAGATCTTGACGGCTGACCTGTCGAAACCGGGCGAGCTGGAGCGTGCGCGGGAAGAAAAACTTTTTGAGGCCAAGTGCACTCACGCGGTGCGGGAAGCGGCCGAGATTCTCGAGGAATTGCTCTAACCACCCGGGAGACCGGACGGGAGAAACCGCGATGACGCAACAAAAGCTGGTCCAGAATGCCGCCGGGCGAATGGTGCCCGTGGAAATCAACGGCACCGAGGCGATCGCCTACCAGGGTGTCGGCAAGTATCGGCCCACGGGGCGCAAGGCCGCACCGCCGATTCGTTCGTGTGCCGACTATCCCGAAGATGGGGACAAGCGGGTCGATTCGATCCGGCAGGCGCTGGTCAACGCGGGCCTGCGGGACGGCATGACGATCAGCACGCACCACCACCTGCGCAACGGCGACTACGTGGCCAATGCCGTTTTCGCCGCCGCGGCCGAGTTGGGTGTCCGGGATCTGCGCTGGTTCCCCAGCGCCAGTTTCCCGACGCATGAGCCGCAGATCCAGCACATGGAAAATGGTGTCATTCATCACATCGAAGGTTCGATGAACGGCCCCCTGGGGGACTATTGCACGCGGGGCAAGATGCGGGGCATGGCGGTGTTGCGCTCGCATGGCGGGCGCTACCAGGCGATCCAGGATGGCGAGGTTCACGTGGACATCGCCGTCATCGCCGCCCCGACCGCGGACCCGTTCGGCAACGCCACCGGCGATCGCGGGCCCACTGCCTGCGGCCTGCTCGGTTTCGCGCTGGCGGACAGCGAGTACGCCGATCATGTCATTGCCGTCACCGACAATCTCGTGCCCTTCCCATGCATCCCCTGGCAGATCCAGGGGAACAACGTGGACCAGGTCGTGGTCATGGATTCGATCGGGGATGCATCGCAGATCGTCTCGGGTACGACACAGATCACCAAATCGCCGGATCGCCTGCTGATCGCGGAGTTGACGGCGCGTTTCTGTGACGAGGCCGGCATCGTGCAGGATGGATTCAGTTTTCAGGCAGGAGCCGGCGGTACCGCGCTGAGCTTCGCGCTCTTCCTGCGCGACATGATGCGCGAGCGGAACATCAAGGCCCGTTTCGTGCGCGGTGGATCGACGCAGTATCTGGTCGATATGCTCGAGGAAGGGCTGACGGACTACATCCTGGACGGCCAGACCTTCGATCTCGAAGGCGTGCGCTCGATGCGTGAAAACGCCGGGCATCGGAATACTTCGCCCTTCACCAGCTACAACTGGCACGGGAAGGGGAATTTCGCCTCGATGCTGGACGCCGTGGTCCTGGGCGCCACCGAGGTCGATGTGGATTTCAATGCGAATGTGGTTACCCACAGTGACGGTCGGCTGCTGCACGGCATCGGCGGCTGGCAGAATTGCCTGGCCAGCAAGTGCACCATCCTGCCGATTCCCAGCTTCCGTGATCGCATTCCCGTCGTGGTCGACGAGGTCACGACGCTGTGCGGCCCGGGCGAGTTGATCGACGTGGTCATCACCGAGCGCGGCATCGCCATCAACCCACTGCGCCGTGACCTGCTGGAAACACTCCGCGGTTCGTCGCTGCCGATCCGCTCGATCGAGGAAATCAAGAACGAGGTCGAAGACATCTGTGGTGGCGCGGCCGACAAGCCTGAGCTGGGACAGAAGGTCGTGGCGGCCATCAAATGGGTGGATGGGACGGTGATCGACAGCGTACGGCAGGTGGGAGAATGACGAGGCCGTAGCCTCCGGCGGACAGCGGATAGCGATGTTGCCGGAGCGGTGCAACACGGCCGTCCCCTTGCGGGGAGCGACTCGTAAACGGGAAGGGCCCTGTGAGCGGTATCGAAATCATGACAGCCCTGGCGCTGGGTCTGGGATTGGCCGCAGCCACCGGATTTCGCGTCTTCGTGCCGTTGTTGTTGGCCTCTCTGGCCGCCCGCCTGGGCCACCTGCCCCTGGCCGATGGCTTCACCTGGTTGGCGTCGGATCCTGCCTTGATCATTTTCGGATGGGCGGCCGCACTCGAGGTTGCCGCCTACTTCATTCCCTTTTTTGATCACCTGCTGGATATCGCGGCACAGCCGGCGGCGACGGTGGCCGGCATTCTGCTCATGGGCGCCACCCTGATCGACCTGCCGGTCTGGGTGCAGTGGCCCACCGCAATCATCGTGGGCGGTGGGACGGCAGGCCTGGTTCAGGGCGCGACCGGAGCGCTACGCGTTGGGTCGACGATGACCACGGCGGGAATCGGCAATCCCGTTTTCTCGTTCTTCGAGACCGGCGCGGCAACGGCCCTGACCCTCGTTGCGATCTTCGTTCCGCTGGTGGCGCTGGCAATGGTCCTCCTGCTTCTCGTACCGGCGGTGCGGGGATGGAGACGCTGGCGAGTTCGTCGCAGGGACGCTTTCCACTCCTGATCAGCGCAGCAACCCGATCCGACCGGGCTCCCGGTACAGCGGGTCCACGATGCGGATATGCCGACAGGAGTGGCCGCCGCTGCCGCCGCTTGTTACACTGATTTCTCTGTCGAACCCCGGAGGAGGACGCGTGGGAAACCGCTGGATCAGCATCCTGGCCGGTATCGGTACAACGGCGATCATCATCGCCTGTGTCGGCGTCCTCCCGGGGAATTGGTCCCACCGTGTGCCCGGGCCCTTCGGCGGAATCGATGCGCAATTGCAGATGGGCCTGCTCGAGTGGAATGCGCGGCATCTGGGCGATCCGGCCGGTTGGACCGATTTGCCGATTTTTTATCCGGTGCCCGGGGCGATCGGACTGATGGATCCGCTTCTTGGGCAGACCCTGATGGTGGCGCCGCTGCGTTGGCTGCTGCGGCCCACCTTGGCGGCGCAATACAACTTCGCCTATCTGGGGTCGCTGCTACTGGCCGTCGCCGGGATGAGTTTCTTTTGGCGAGCTTCGAGTGGCCGCTGGGCTGCAGCACCGATTGCGGCGTTGGCCCTGATCGCCACACCCTACACCATCAGCCAGACCGGGCACTTGAATCAACTGCCGCCGCCGTTCGTGTTGTTCGCGCTGGCGGGGCTCGTGACGGCGCTGCGTCGTCAGGGGGGGCGCCGGCCCTATGCCCTTTATCTGTGGTGGACGTCGCTCGCGCTCGTGATTCAGGGTGCCTGGAGCTGGCAGGGATTCGCCTACGCCACTTTGGCAGTCGCCGTGTTCTCGGTCACCTGGCTGGTGTACTGGATTCGGTTGCGCCAGCCCACCTGGGGAATCCTGGGTCCGGTGCTGCTGCGGTCGGTCGCACCCGCCCTGCTGGCGGCCACCGGGGTCCTGCTCCTGGCCCAGCCCCAGTTGGATCTGGAAAAACGGTACGACGATTTCACGCGTTCCCGGGGCGAAGTGCGCGCCGGCAGCGCCGATCTGCAACACTTCTTCGAGCGGGGTGTCTATACCGCTCATTCGGAAGACTGGGCCGGCAGGGGGCCGACAGGTGCGGATCGATACCAGGGGAAACCGCGCCAGGCAATGAGCCCGGCCTGGTTCGCGGTGTTGCTGGCCGCCGCCGGTTGGTGGTATCGCGGTTTCTTGAGCTCGGATCAACGGCGCATCGGTCGTGCTCTGACCATCCTGGGCCTGCTGGGCCTCGTGCTCGCGTTCGGAGATTCGATCGGAATCCCCTTCACTACGAGGCGGCTGCCGCTGCCGTTCGAATTCCTGCGCGAGATCGCGCCGCCGTTCAAGGCGTTCCGTACCGTCTGGCGCTTCTCCTGGTTGGCGACGGTGGCCGTAGCCTGGTGGGCGGCCGTGGGAGCCGACCAGATCCTGAAGCAATATCGTGGGAATCGCTGGGCGAAGGGCTTGGTTGCTTCGCTTCTGGTGTTGACGGCGCTCTACTCGTGGCCGGCGGGGATTCCCGCTGTGGCCGTCGAGTGGGATGGCCGGGTGGTCGCCAATCCGGTCGATGGCCCCGTGTTGAGCCTCCCGGCGCCCTGGCACGAGTATGAAGAGGATCGTATCGAGGGGGCCTGGTTGCTGCGGGCTCTCGAAGTGGGGCAGCCCTTTACCGGAGGAGCTACCGGTTGGGTTCCGCCGCAGGTGAGCCGGCTGCGCCAGCGGCTCCATGCGTGCGAAGCCGGACGCGAATCACCGCGCGCGCTGTTCGCGGCGATGCAGGTGCGCGGGATTCGATATGCGGAGCTGGCACTGCGCCCGGGGGATGATCAGCGAATCGATTTCTGGCGGAAAGCCTTGCGGGAATACGGTGCGGTACCGATCCAAGCCGCACCGCGACCGGGCTACCAGACCTATCGTCTGGGACCGACCGCGGCACAGGGAGCGGACTAGCAGCTGCGGATCGTCAATACGGGGCACTTGGCCCGGCGAACAACGCGCTGGGCGACCGAGCCGAAGACGATCTTGGCCAGGCCCGTGCGACCATGGGTGGCGATGACGATGGCATCGACGTTTTCCTCGTCGGCAACGTTCAGGATTTCATGGGCCGCCTCACCTTCGCGAACGATCACGCGCGGCCGGATCTGTTCACCGAAGATCTCGGTGCCCAACTCGATCAGATGATCCTGGGCCTCGGCGAGGATCTGCTTTTCGTAGGCCGAAATATCGAACGTGGTCTCGGAGGCTTCCACACGCGGTTTGGGCAGTCGCGGAATCGGTTTGTGCACGTTGACGATCAGTATTTCCGTGTCAAAGTGCTTGGCCATTTCACCGGCCATCTTCAGGCCACAGAAGGACGGCTCACTGAAGTCGGTCGGTACCAGGATTTTCTTGAACGGGAACATCGTGCACCTCCGGAATCAACTCGAATTCGACCCGCAACGCCGCCACAACATAGCATAGGGAACAGGTTCTGACATGGGCTTCTATTCAAGCTTCGCCGAGCACTACGAGAAGATTTTTTCGACGCGCGAGCAGACCCTCGCCTTTCTGGACGCTCAGTTGCCGACGGTCGGGGCGGTCCTGGATGTCGGTTGCGGCAGCGGGGGAGGAGTCGCCGCATTGGGGCGTCGGGAACGGGCGGTTGTGGGCGCCGATCCGGACCCGGGCATGGTCGAGGCCGCGCGGGCGGCGCATCCCGGCAGTGAATTTCGTGTGCTGGGAATGGAAAATCTGGGCACTCTGGCCGGGCGCGGATTCGTTGGTGCGTACTGTGTAGGCAACGTACTGCCGCATCTTCCCTTTCGTGATCTGGGGGGCCTGCTCGAAACGATGCACGGCCTGTTGGATCCGGGAGCGGTCTGGATCGTTCAGACCGTGAATTTCGACCCGTTGCTGAACCGCGGGCGCCACCAGTTTCCGGTGTTGGATTTTCCCGAAGACGGCCTGCGGTTCCACCGCAACTACCTGGAGATTACCGAGACCTCGTTGATCTTCGCCACGCGCCTTGAACGGTTCGGTGAAACCCTGTTCGAGGGAGAAACGGTGCTGTATCCCCGCCGGTCCGATGCGTATCTGCAGTTGCATGCCGATGCCGGCTTTCGACTACGAAGCCATTGTGGCGACTTCGCCGGCGCGCCGTACGAGACGTCCCGTGCCGGGGCCAACATCATGGTCTTCGAGCGCTAGACAGGGCTTCGATGCGCGGGAAATTTCGTTTCCCGGGGTTGAAACTGGATTCCAATTGTCGTATAATCTCAATGAAAGATCCAAGGTCTGAAGCAACACACAGGCTGAATGCCGAGTGGAGTGAGCAAGTGAACCTGCACCGAAACAGCATCTCGAATCGCCGTTGGTGGTGGCGTAGCCGCCGGACGGTGAGATGCGCGCTGCAGTAGACTCCGAAACAGCGCAGATCGATCCGCCGGCCTGACTCAGGTCGGCGGTTTTTTATGAATTCGGGATTCGGAATGAACGTGGACGATTGAAACGAGGAGAGAGACGATGAGCAGCCAGGATCAGAACCCGCAGACGATGCCCGACGAAAAAGGATTCTTCGGACCCTACGGCGGTCGCTTCGTTCCACCGCCGCTCGAACCGCCGTTGGAAGAGTTGACGGCCGGGTTCCTGAAGTATCGCGCCGATCCCGAATTCGAGGCCGAACTGGCCCGCGAGTATCAACACTACTCGGGCCGTCCGACGCCGCTGTACCATGCCGAGCGTTACAGTGAACATCTTGGTTTCCGTGTCCTACTCAAGAGAGAGGACCTGAACCACCTCGGTGCCCATAAACTGAACAACTGCCTCGGTCAGGCACTGCTGGCGCGTCGCATGGGCAAGAAGAAGATCATCGCCGAGACCGGTGCCGGCCAGCACGGGGTGGCCACCGCCGCGGTGGCTGCGCGTCTGGGCCTGGAATGCGATATCTACATGGGCGAAGAAGACATGCGCCGCCAGAGTCCGAACGTGACCCGGATTCGCCTGATGGGAGCGCGCGTCGTGCCGGCGACCAGTGGCGACCGCACGCTGACCGCCGCGGTCGACGAGGCGATCGGCGCCTGGGTCGCCGAGGCCGAGACGGCCTACTACCTGCTCGGGTCCGTGGTCGGTCCGCACCCCTACCCGCTGATGGTGCGCCATTTCCAGTCGGTCATCGGCCGGGAGGCGCGCGCGCAGGTTCTCGAGCAATTCGACCGCCTGCCCGATCTGATCACCGCCTGCGCCGGCGGTGGCAGCAATGCGATCGGTCTGTTCCACGAATTCCTGGGTGACGATTCCGTCCGGATGGTGGGAGTCGAGGCGGCCGGTTCGGGAGTCGACACCGATCGCCACGCGGCCACGCTGACCACGGGCAAGCCCGCGGTAATCCATGGGATGAACACGTATTGCATTCCGGACGATGCCGTTACCCACGAAGGAAGCCATTGTATCGCTGCGGGCCTGGATTATCCGGGCATCGGACCGGAGCACAGCTATCTGAAGGATTCCGGGCGCGTGCAGTACGAGGCGGTCACCGATACCGAAGTGCTGGCCGCGTTCGCTACGCTCTGCCGGCTCGAAGGCATTATCCCGGCACTGGAATCCTCGCATGCGTTGGCGTATGCCGAGAAGCTGAAGGGAACACTGGATGCCGATTCGTTGGTGATCATCAATCTCTCGGGTCGCGGTGACAAGGACATGGACGAGTTCATGCTGCGCCTGGCCGAAAAGGATGCCGCTTCGGCCGCCGGCGTGCCGGGCCATGGCAAAGGTGCTTTCTGCTGATCGGTGAACGAGGATCTGGAGGGAAACGCAAAGGCCGGAGGTGGCGCCTCCGGCCTTTGCTCGTACCGATCAGAGGCTTGCTCCGCAATCCTTGCAATACCGGGCACCCGGTTCGTGCCCTTCACTGCTGCATTGCGGACAGGCCTGCGTACTGACCTCGTCGCTGCGAACCTGGCTGATCTCCGAGGCGACGATTCCCGTCGGTACGGCGATGATCGCGAAGCCCAGCATCATGATCAGCGAAGCCACGGCCTGCCCCAGGGCGGACTTCGGAGAAATGTCACCGTAGCCGACGGTGGTCATGGTCACGATCGCCCAATAGATGCTGCGCGGGATGCTCGTGAAACCGTGTTCCTCGCCCTCGATGAGGTACATCACCGAACCGAAGACAACGACCAGCGTGACCACGACCGAGAAAAACACGGCCACCTTGCGTGCACTGCCTCGCAGCGCCCGGATCAGCAGATTCGCCTCGTGCAGGTACTGCGCGAGCTTGAGCACGCGGAAAATGCGCAGCACACGCAGGATGCGGATGACCAACAGGTAGTGCGATCCTGGCAGGAAGAGGCTCAGGTAGGTGGGCAGGATCGCCAGCAGGTCAATCACCCCGAAGAAGCTGGACGCGTATTTCGCCGGTCGCCCGATACAGGAAAGGCGCAGCAGATATTCGGCGGTGAAGAGAATGGTGAATCCCCACTCCACGATGAGGAGCAGGTTGCCATGCTGGATTCGGATGGCCGCTACGCTGTCCAGCATCACGGCCAGCACACTCAGCAGAATACTCCAGATCAGGACAATATCGAACAGCCGGCCGCCGAAAGTGTCGGCCTCGAAGATGATCTCGTGCAGGCGCGCACGCACGCCGTTGCGGGGCTTTTTCTTCTTCGTCATGCCGCGAAAATCCGTTCGTGATGGTGAGGGTGACGAACGGGAGGCAGTCTAACCCAGATGCCGGACCGCGCCCAGAAATTCCCGACGAGCGGCAGAATCCGCAACGTGTTCGGCCAGTCGCCGGACCAGATCGGTTTCCCAGTCGACCGCCCGATTGCGTACAGGGACAAGCGAAACTTGCCAATTCCGCGGTCTACTGGTATCAATCCGGTATGATCTGCTGCGGCCAGGGAGGGCTGCGGATTCCAGGGACCCACCTGCCGACAATCCGAAGGATTCGATGATGCGAAAGACGGAGCTGCGCTTTTCCCCCAAATTCCTGACCCTCTGCCTATTTTCGCTCTTGCTGTCCGGGATGGCACATGTGCCGAGGATCGCTTTTGCGACGGAAGCGGCTGATGCCGGACCGACTCCGGACGCGAAGCTCCTCCCGGCGACCCTGACCGGCGATTTCAAGGCTGCCATCGTCATCGATGCCGAAACCGGGCTGGTACTGGTCGCCAATCACGAACGTGAACGGCGGCAACCGGCCTCGATGCTGAAAATGATGACCGAGCTGATCGTGCTCGAGCATGTCGCCGACGGTGATCTGAAATTCGACGATGTGGTCGAAGTCTCGGCCAAGGCCTCGCGCATGGGCGGCTCGCAGGTCTATCTCAAGCACGGCGAGAAATTTACCGTCGAGGAACTGTTGATGGCTCTGGCCATCCACTCGGCCAACGACGCCGCCGTGGCGCTGGCGGAGCATGTGGCTGGCAGCACGATCGCTTTCGTTGATCTGATGAACATGCGGGCGAAGGACCTGGGCCTGCTGGACACCGAATTCCACTCCGTGCACGGTCTTCCCGCCGGACGCGGGCAGAAGCCGGACCTGACCACGGCCTACGATTTGGCCCAGCTGGGCCGGGAGCTGATCAAGCATCCGGAGGTCCTCGTGTGGTCCTCGACGCCGACGGCACCCTTCCGCAATGGCGAGTTCATCATGTATAACCCGAACAAGCTGGTCGGGAAGTACCGGGGGCTGGATGGCATCAAGACCGGTTACACCGGACCGGCGGGATTCTGTGTGACCGCCTCCGCGGTGCAGAAAGGCAAACGCCTGATTTCGGTGGTCATGGGTTGTAGTACGGACAACGCCCGCGCGACCGAGACAACTCGCCTGCTGACCTATGGATTCAATGCCTACGAACAGGTCGAGATCATTCCCGAAGCCGGCGTCGAATTGCCGCAGACCGTCGCGTTGCGAGGGGGCAAGAAGAAAACGGCCCAGGTGGCGTATGGTGAAACGCTCACGGTCAGCGTACCGCGCGGGCGAGAGGACGATCTGGAGATCCGCCCGGAACTGCCGGAGCAGGTGCAGGCGCCGCTGGCCGCATTCCAGGAAGTCGGCCAGGCGGTAATCCTGCTCGATGGGACGGAATTGGGTCGGGTGCCGTTGGTCGTGACCGTCGAGTACCCGAAGGGCAATTGGCTCGACCGGCTGTTGAATTGATGCTCCCGTCCAACCCGGCCTGAAGGGAGATTCACATGTGTCGTAGGACCCGTTGGAGAGGAAACATCCTGCGTTCCGTGATCCTCCCGGTCGGCCTGTTGACCAGCGCTGCGGTCGTGATTCTGTGTTGTGGCGGTTGCGCAACCACCCTGAGCCCGGTTGTCGATGCCCCGGCTGAGTGGCACTACACCGCCAAGGCTGATTCCCTCGGTCTCGATGGTTTTCTCGGGCTCTCCCGCTCCGACCGGGAATTTCGGCGCGCCCATTCCCAGGATTACCGGGTGCGTGCGGCGCAGGCCCACTCCCTGGATTTGCGGATCCGGAATCTGATCAACGCTGCCGGTCTGGTACCGGACGACCCCTACCCGTGGTTGCAGTTGGCCGAGATGGGACGCTGGGTCGGCGACTACGTGCAGACGGTCCAGTGGCTGGACAACGCGGCAACGGCAGTGCGTCACCTGGGGCAGAAATCGGACGATCCGGAAGACGCGGCCCATTGGGATGCCGCCCGGCTCACCGGCATGGCGTATGGTTGGCTGAGCTACGACCGGGCCGATTGGCGTGGTGGTCTTTCGTGGGTCAACACCCTGCATCGGCGCTCACCGGGCGACGAAAAAATTGCGCGATTGCGTGGCCTGCTGGCCGGTGGCGCCGCCCGGCGGCCCATTGCCGAGCGCATGGCGGACTATATCGGCCGCCAGGACGGGTACGACGCCGATGTGCCCTGGATTCTGGCGACCCTGGACCGGGCACTGGGGCGTCCCAAGGAAGCGCTCAATCGGATTCTGGACATGCGCCCGAAGCCGGACCGCGCAGCGGAAGCGCATCGAGCGATTGGCGAATTGGCCGAGCTGTTGGGCGAGTACTCGCACGCCGAGCGACACTATCGAATGTCCTATCACAGTCTGCCTTTCGATGATGAATCGGCCGTGCGCAAGATCCGCTGGCCCCGTCTTGGAAATCCGCGCTTTCGGGAACCCGTCGAATTCTGGGTGGCTTTTGATCGGTACTATGTCACCGGATCCCTCTCGTCGTACACGGCCTGGGCCTGGGATCGCTACCAGGCAGCCGAAAACGCGAAAGATCGAGTGTTCTGGGCCGGCCAAACCGTCAACGGTGCTGGCATTCTGATTCGCAAGGAGATGGACCGGCCCTGGGCTCAACGTATTCGAGGCATCGTGTTCCTGGAAACGGAGGAGCTGGAAAAGGCACTGACCGATTTGAACTCGGCTTCCCGGCGGTTGCGGGCGGCCGAGCTGCCGGACCAGCGGGTCGAAGCCTCGCTCGGGCGTGTCCTGCTGCTCAAGGAGCGGCATCTGGCGGCCCGGGAGCATCTGCAGTTGGCCGTCGACCTGGGGCCGACCGACGCCGCTGCCTGGGCCGATCTGGGGCTGGCGTTGGTCATGACCGAGGACCCGCACGGAGCCGAAAGAGCCCTGAACCGTTCGATCGAATTGAACCCAGCCTCGCCGACCGCGTGGTACAACCGGGGACTGCTGCAGATGCGCGCGGGAGATTTCCAGCGGGCGGAGGAGGACCTGTCCGAGGCGGCTCGTCTGGCGCCCGATCACCCGGGAGTTGTGAAACTGTTGCAGAAGGCACACCGTTTGCAAAAGAAACGGACAGGCAAGGAGACGAGATAGGATCCGGAGCCCTGATCCGGGTTGCGTGGCGCAATCGGGCAGGGTCCGGTACGATGTTCAACAGCACGGAGGTACGGGAATGAACCGGTTTGCAACGTGGATGATGATGATTCTGGCCATGAGCCTGCTGCTTGCGACCACGGCGGCAGCCTTGCCGATCGGGCCCTCGGCGGGAATCGGCATCAAGGGTGGCCTGAATCTGGCCAAGGCCTCGGATCTGGACGCGCTGGCGGACGGCAAGATCTCCAACGACACGAAAACCGGGTTGATCGGCGGTGCCTACGGCAAATTCGCGTTGGGGCCGATCAACGCCCAGATCGAGGGACTGTACTCGATGAAGGGTTCGAAGGGCTCGTTGCCGCTGGGGCTGGGCGACTGGGAGACGAATCTGCACTACTTCGAGGTGCCGATGCTGCTGAAGCTCGAGCTGCCGCTGCCCGCGGTGGGACCGTATCTGTACGCCGGTCCGACGTTCTCGTATCTGTTGAAGGCCGAGAACGAGGCCGGTGACGATATCAGCGACGCATTGAAAAGCACCGAATGGGGCCTTGCCATCGGTGGCGGGGTGAATATCCTGCAGTTCAACGTCGAAGTCCGGTATTCGATGGGCCTGACCGAGTTGCTGGAAAATGACACTGCGGCGCCCGAGTTCAGCGCCTTGAACGACACGAAAAATCGTACCATCTCGGTGATGGTCGGCTACGATCTGCTGACATTCTAGCCAATGCCGCCTGATCCTCCGTCCGGCTGTGGCCGGGCGGAGGGCAGGGCCGGCCGCGGGGGAAATTCGTTTGAGTCTTTTTGACATCATCGCCGTATTGGTGACGCTCGCGGCCGTGATCGGTTACTTGAACCATCGCTTCCTGAAACTCGAATCCTCGGTGGGGCTGCTGCTGATCAGTCTGGTCGCCTCGCTGGCTGTGATGGGCCTGCACGCCCTGGTTCCGGGCCTGGAGATCGTTCGTACCGTGCGCGCCGCCGCCGGCGGTATCGATTTCAATGCCACGTTGATGCACGGTATGCTCGGCCTGCTGCTCTTCGCCGGAGCCCTGCACGCGGACCTGGCACATTTTGCGCGGCACAAGTGGACGATCACTGCGCTGGCCACGATCGGTCTTCTGCTTTCGACCTCCCTGGTCGCGACGGCGAGCTGGGCCGTGTTCCGTATTCTCGGTCTCGAGGTCAGCTACCTCGTTTGTCTGATCTTTGGCTCGTTGATTTCCCCGACCGATCCGATCGCCGTGATGGGGACACTCAAGACCCTGCACGCTCCGAAGGATCTGGAAGCCAAGATCGCCGGCGAGTCACTTTTCAATGACGGTCTCGCCGTCGTGGTATTCAGTGGCCTGGTGGCGTTGCTGGTTGCCCGGACGGGACTCGATGCGGGCGGCCATGTGACGCATGGCGCTCCGAGCGCGACCTACCTGCTCATCCTGTTTCTGCGCGAAGCCGTCGGCGGAGTCCTGCTGGGGCTCACGGCCGGTTGGTTGGCCTATCGCATGATGCTCAGTATCGATGACTACCGAGTCGAAGTGATGATCTCGTTGGCGCTGGTTTTGGGGGGCTACGCGTTGGCCCGGGCGTTGCACGTTTCGGGGCCGATCGCGATGGTGGTGGCGGGTTTGTTGATCGGCAACCGCGGCAAGGCGCTGGCAATGAGCCAGGAAGTGGCCGACTACCTGGAAAAATTCTGGGAGCTGATCGACGAGATTCTCAATGCGGTGCTCTTCATGCTCGTTGGAGTCGAAGTGCTGGTCGTGGCTTTCAGCAGCAGCGGCGTGTTGGCGGGTGTGATCCTGATCGCCGTCGTTCTGGGCGCACGATTCGTCAGCGTCTGGCTCCCCATCACCTTGATCAGTCTGAAGAGCGAGTTTCCGCGCGGCGTGGTACGGATTCTGACCTGGGCCGGGCTGCGTGGTGGCATCTCCGTCGCCCTGGCGCTGTCGTTGCCTGCCATCCCGGAAAAGGGTTTGATCCTGACCTGCACCTACGTGGTCGTGCTCTTCTCGATCGTGGTGCAGGGGCTGACGATCAAGCGTGTGTTGCGCCGATTTATCTAGCAAGGGATCGCAAGTTCACCTGGAATTTTCCGCGCCGTCGGTCAGCAGGTCGATGTAGGCCCGGTCGATCAGATCCGAGGTCGTGATCCCCAACTGTTGCATCAGGTGCTTCGCCTCGGCCTCGCCCTCCTCGTGCGGATCGCCATCGACCAGCACGACCTCCAGTTCGAGGTAGGATCCCAGGTTCTCCACCTGATCCAGGTGAATCCGCGTGCGGCCCGCGAGAAAGAGCGTGCGCTCCTTGATGACCTGTCCGATTTCGCCCAGGGAAGCGGCCAGAAGCTCGCGCAGTCCCGCCGGATCGTCGGTGCGATGGATCGCGTAGCTGCTGGCCTTGGGGCCCTCCTGATCCGCACGGCGATAGAAGATGAGCTCCGCCGGGCGCTCCCCACTGCGAAACTCCCTCAACTTCAGTCGACCCTCGGGCACTCGAAAGAACGTGTCGGTCTGCAGCAGGCGCACGGGGCCGCTATCGGCAATTGCAGTCGATCGAGCGTGCACCTGCTCGGGCTCGCGCAGCACGGCCTTGATTTCGATGTTGACGGGCATGGCATCCTCTCGGTTTCCTGTAGAGGATATTGACGCCACCTCCGGAAGGAAAGTACCGAGTGAGATATTCGATCATTCTGTGGATTCTCTTTGCTCTCATGATTTTGCCCCGGCCGGCGGAACCTTCCGAGCCCGGACCGGTGTCCAACCTGGCCGCCAATCTCGGGACGGATTTACGCGGGTTGGCCAGCCGGCAGAACCTGCTCTGGCTGGCTGTCGGCTCCGGGGCCGCCTGGGGTGCCTACCAGATCGAGGATCCCGACGGAGCGCAACGTGCGTTCAGCCGTGGGATCCTGGATCCGATCGCGGATTCCGGGAACATCTACGGTGATTTCCGTCTGCAGGCGCCGCTGGTGCTCTCGGTGTGGGGCTGGGGTCATTGGCGGGGCCGAAGCGGCATCGAGGACCTGGGCTATGACCTGACACGGGCGCTTCTGTTGAATTCGGCCGTTCTGGTCGGTCTCAAGCCGGCGGTCGATCGCGAGCGGCCCAACGGCGAGCGGTATTCGTTTCCTTCGGGGCACACCGCAATGGCCTTCTGCGCTGCAGGTGTGGTGTCGCGGCATGCCGGGAGCGGGTGGACCGGTGCTGCTGTCGGTGCGGGCATCGTGACGGCCCTGGGACGAATGGAGGCCCGCAAGCACTACGCATCCGACACCGTGGCCGGCGCGACGATTGGCTGGATCGTCGGCCGTACGGTCGGTCGCAGGCCGGATCCCGGGACGGACAGCAACGCCTGGCGCCTGGAGCCGTATGGACGGGGACTCGTGCTGGCGAGGCGGTTCTGATACGCAGAGGTATATAAGAGCGTCGCCGAAGTCTCCACATCCGGCGGACCGTTGACCCTGAACCGGCCGGCCCCGGGACAGGTCAACGGGACCTCGCTAGTGGTGATGGTCATGCCCGTGGTCGTTCGAGTGACCTTCGGACATCCATTTTTTCATTTCCTCGATCGTCGTCTCGCCGTGGGCTCTGATCTTCTGGATGACGGCGGGGTCGGCGCTGGAAATCACCGAGATGTGGGCTTCGCCGACCTGCATCTGCTCCATCGAAGCACCGGCCATCATCAGGCCTCCGTAGGACTGGCACATACCGCACAAGGGGATCTTTTCGCCCGCCATCAGTTTGGCACCGGTCGCTTCCATCGCGGCCATCAACTTGTCGAAGCGATCCTCGTAGGCCGCCGGAACCGTGGTTACCTCGATGAGTCCCTGGGCAAAAAGCTTCGTGTCCCACTGCATATTCTCGAACAATTCTTCGTCGTTGTGCAGGTTCTTGCACATTCCACAGTTCTCCAGATCGAACCACGAGTCACCGATGGCTTTTTGGGCGGGATGTTCCGTCGGATGCTCGGCCAGGGCAACTCCGCACCCCAGTGTCGCGAAGACGGCAATCAACAGAATCGTCTTTTTCATATTCGAACTCCCCGATTGGTGTGTGAAACGGCTGTATCTGGATGATACAAACGCCGGCATGCTCTCGCCATGCGGGCGTTCGCCCCGCCGCGAACATTCCCCGCATTGGTTTCTTCGCCTCGCCCATGCTAGGATTCGAAATCGAAGGACGGCGTCGAACCGTGAATGGAGAGTGGAGATGGGCGCGTTGACGAGACTGGTTCAAGTGTTGCTGCCCGGGATTCCGTTGGTGGTGGCCCTGGTGATCGGTGTGCTGGCCCTGTTCGGAGTCAGCCGGATGTTGCAACGCCACAACCAGGGGCGTACCGACGGCAACATGCGGCGTCAGGCAATCATGCTTCTGCTGTCGTTTGCGTTGCTGGTGATCGTGGTCGTCGTGGCGCCGATCGGCGACGAGCAGAAGGGCCAGATCCTGTCGTTGGTCGGTATCGTTCTGAGTGCCGCAATCGCCCTTTCGTCAACGACCTTCGTCGGCAATGCGATGGCCGGAATGATGATGAGCGCCGTGAAGGGGTTCCGCGTGGGCGACTTCGTGTCCGTCGGGGAACACTTCGGCCGGGT
Organism: Candidatus Krumholzibacteriia bacterium; assembly: GCA_024762975.1. Lineage (GTDB taxonomy): Bacteria > Krumholzibacteriota > Krumholzibacteriia > LZORAL124-64-63 > LZORAL124-64-63 > JANTGJ01. The sequence continues at coordinate 6,782 of JANTGJ010000037.1, read as the reverse complement.
CACCGAGCGCGGACTGTTCCATGTCGAGATCCAGACCGAACAACGTGATCTGATCACACTGCCGAATCTGCACCTGGTCACGACGCCGGTACGCGTCGTGCGTTCGTCCGGCACGATCGTCTTTGCCGAGGTCTCGCTGGGATACGATGTCCAGCGCGATCGCATCCAGGCCGCCCTGCTGCGTGCCGCCGAGAAGGTGGAGTTGCAGGATCCCTACGTACAGATCCTGAATCTCGGCGATTTCTCGGTCTTGTATCGAGTCTCGGGAATGTTGACCGAGGTCAAGCATCTGCTGACCTGCCGCGCGCGGTTGCGTGCGGCGTCCCTGGATGAGCTTCACGCGGCGAACATCGAGATCGTCTCGCCGAATTTCATGAACACGCGGGCGATCGATCCGCAAACGCGATTCGTGCCGGCGCCGACGAGGCAGCAGGAACCGGACGAAGGGGAAGTCATTCCCGAGGAGCTGATCTTCGACAAGGCGGACGAGGCGGTCTCGAACGAGCAGCTGGCGCAGAATCTCATCGAGCTGGAGGCCAGGATCAAGGAAACCGATTCGGAACTCGGCCGCGCCGGCAGCGATGCCGAGAAGGAGCGCCTCCGTTCCCGGCTCGAGCGAATGAAACGGCTGCGGGAGCAATGGGCGGCAAGGCTCGACGCCGCGCGCAATGAAGACGACACGAACTAGGAAGCGATCTCTCGAAGTGGCCAACTCCTCACAGCGGATCGTCATCGTGGGCGCCGGTGCCGCCGGATTGATGGCAGCCGGACGAGCCGCGCATTTGCTGCATCGCGCCCACTCGCCGGCCGAGGTCGTCGTCCTGGAACGCATGCGTCAGCCCGGTCGCAAGATCCGTATCAGCGGCAAGGGCCGTTGCAACCTGACGAACACGTTACCGGTGCGGGAGTTCATCGAGCGCTTCGGCCGCACGGGCCGCTTCCTACATCAGGCGTTCGATCGGTTTTTCACACCTGAACTGCTGGAACTGCTGCATGGGATCGGTGTGCCGACGTCCGAGGAACGCGGGGGCCGGATCTATCCGACCAGCGGCAGTGCCCCCGAGGTGGCCGAAAAGCTGACTGCCTGGGCAACAAGCCAGGGAGCCCGCATCGTCACGGGGGCCCGCGTGCGCGGGATCGATCGGGATCAGGGTGTCAGCGGCGTCCACTTCGATCGGTTCGAACAGCACGGCAAGGCCGGCAGTGGCGGCGAGCGCGGCAATGAATCGATGGCCGCAGAGGCAGTATTGCTGGGGACCGGCGGTCGATCCTACCCCGCCACCGGCTCGACCGGCGATGGATACGATCTGGCGGCCGCCCTGGGGCACACGATCGTGCCTCCCCGGGCCGCCCTGGTGCCTCTGCGCGCGACGGGAGCCCCGCCGCCGGGCGTGAAAAAGGCGCATCTGCGGAATGTAGAGATCACCCTGCGCATCGACGGCAAGGTCAGGGACTGCCGCTTCGGCGAGATGGATTTCACCGCCACCGGCCTGGACGGGCCGGTCATCTTGAAGATCAGCCGCATGGCCGTGGAGGCCCTGGAAAAGGGCCGCAGGGTAGAAGTCGCGCTGGACCTGAAGCCCGCCCTGGATGCTGCGAAACTCGACGCCCGGTTGATCCGGGATCTCGAGGACCGGAAGATCGCAACCTGGGACGACCTGCTCGGCGGGCTGCTGCCGCGGTTGCTGATGGCTCCGGTTCGCGAACTCATCGGTGTACCGGGTCGGAAGCCGTCCCATCAGGTGAGCGGCGTCGAGCGCCGCGCGTTACGCGACCTGCTGAAGGCTTGGCGTTTCCCGGTAACCGGTCGTGGCAGCTTCGATGAGGCCATCGTCACGGCGGGTGGAGTCCATACCCGCGAGGTCGATCCGCGCACGCTCGAGTCGCGCTGTGTGCCCGGACTGTATATCATGGGTGAACTGCTGGATGTCGATGGCGATACCGGTGGATTCAATCTCATGGCGGCATTCTCGACGGGCTGGCTGGCCGGCGAAGCCGCTGCCGAAAAACTGCTGGCGCCCGGAGAAGTTTGATTTGTTCCTACCCACGACACGTGAAGAGATGCTGGATCGCGGCTGGGATGCCATGGATGTCATCCTGGTCAGCGGCGATGCCTATATCGACAGCCCCTACCTGGGAGTTTCGGTGATCGGCCAACTGCTGGTCGATGCGGGATATCGTGTGGGCGTCATCGGGCAGCCGTCCATCGAGCACGGCGAGGACATCGGGCGCCTGGGCGAACCGGCTCTTTTCTGGGGTGTCAGCGGCGGCGGCGTCGACTCGATGGTCGCCAACTACACCGCACTGAAAAAGAAGCGGCAGTCCGACGACTACACTCCCGGTGGTGTGAATGACCGCCGTCCCGACCGCGCGGTCATTGCCTACACCAACCTGGTTCGCCGTTATTTCAAGAATACCGCTCCCATCGTATTGGGTGGTGTCGAGGCCAGCCTGCGCCGGGTTGCGCACTACGACTATTGGTCCAACTCGATTCGCCGGAGCATCCTTTTCGATGCCAAGGCGAACCTGCTGGTCTACGGGATGGGCGAGAAATCGACGCTTGAACTGGCCCATACCCTGGCTGCCGGCAACGACCCGTCGACTCTTCGTGGGCTTTGCCACATCGCGGCCGCACCGCCCCTGGAGAGCCTCCAGTTACCCTCCTTCGAGGAGTGCGCAGCCGACAAGAAGGCCTTCACCGAAATGTTCCGCACCTTCTACGATCACAACGAACCGATCTCGGGCCGGCCCCTCGCCCAGCGCCACGGTGATCGCTGGCTGATTCAGAACCGTCCGGCGGATTATCTGACCCAGGACGAGCTGGATCGGGTCAGCGAGCTGCCCTACGAGCGTGCCCTGCATCCTTTCCACGGCAGGAATACGGATGTGCGTGCTCTCGATACGATTCGCTTCTCGCTACCGGCGGTACGCGGTTGCTACGGGGAGTGCAACTTCTGTTCGATCGCGGTGCATCAGGGGCAGACGGTGCGCTGGCGCAGCGAGGACTCTCTGGTGCGCGAGACCGAAGAGATCGCGGCGCTGGAGGGTTTCAAGGGCCATCTCCTGGATGTGGGGGGGCCTACGGCGAACATGTACGGTTTCGAGTGCGCCAAGAAGCTGAAGAAGGGGCCCTGTCTGGACAAGCGGTGCATCGAGCCCGAGGTATGCAAGTCCCTGCGGCCGGATCATTCGCACCAGATCACACTGCTGAACCGGCTGCGCAAGGTGAAGGGGATCAAGCAGGTAACGGTGGCGTCGGGAGTGCGGCACGATCTGGTGATCGCCGACAAGAAGCACGGAGGACGCTACCTGAATCAGCTGGTGAATCATCATGTCTCGGGGCAGCTGAAATTGGCGCCCGAACACAGTGAGGATCGTGTCCTGAAGGCAATGGGCAAGCCGGGCAAGACCGGCCTGCTCGAGTTTCGCCGCCGCTTCCTCGAGGCGAGCAGGACTGCCGGCAAGAACCAGTTCCTGACCTACTACATGATCGCGGCACATCCGGGCTGCGAGGAGAAGGACATGCGCGAGGCCAAGCGGTTCGTCTCCGATCGTATGCATCTCAATCCGGAGCAGGTGCAGATTTTCACTCCGCTGCCTTCTTCCTGGTCCTCGGTGATGTACTGGACGGGGAAGGATCCTTTCACGGGCCGCGATCTGTTCGTGGAGAGGGATCCGCGGCGCAAGCAACTGCAGAAGGATCTGCTGACCGGCAAGGGGCCGATCCGTCGCGAAACGAAGCCGTCCCGGCCGACCGGCGGTCGTCCCCGGGCGCGTCGCCGGCGCTAGGGCGGAATTCCCGGCTGCGGGATCTGATGGCAGTGGATCCGCCCCGGAAAAAAACGGACCGGCATGATGCCGGCCCGTTTTCTTCGTGGTCAGAATACCGATCAGCCTTCCAGTTTCTTGAAAACCTTCTTCACCCGGCGCAGGGCCATGTTCAATTCCTTCTTCGTCACGACCAACGGCGGCGCGAAGCGGATCACGTTCTCATGCGTTTCTTTGCACAGCATGCCCTCGGCCATCAGGGCTTCGCAGTAGGGCCGGGCCGGACGGTCCAGGACCAGACCGATGAACAGGCCGCGACCGCGCACTTCCTTGATGCTCTTGAAGGGCAGGTCGCTCAGGGCCTCCATGAACCAGGGGCCCAGCTTGGCGCTGTTCTGGATCAGCTTCTCCTCGATAAGCACCTTCAGGGCCTCGCGCGCGACGGCCATGCCCAACGGGTTGCCGCCGAACGTCGAGCCGTGGTCGCCGGGATGGAAGACACCCATGACCTCGTCACCGGAAAGGAAGGCGGAAACGGGATAGAATCCACCGGACAGGGCCTTTCCGACAATCACGGCGTCGGGCCGCACATCTTCATGCTCGTAGGCGAACAGCTTGCCGGTACGACCCAGGCCGGACTGGATCTCGTCGGCAATGAACAGCACGTTGTTCTTTTTACACAGATCAGCGGCTTTCTTCAGGAAGCCCTTCGGTGGCACGTTGATTCCCGCCTCACCCTGGACGGGCTCGACCAGGAATGCAGCGGTGTTCTTCGTGATCGCAGCTTCGAGAGCCCGGGCATCGCCGAACGGGATCACCTTGAACCCGGGAGTAAAGGGGCCGAAGCCGTCCTGGTACGCCTCCTCGGTCGAAAAGCCGACGATGGTCGTCGTGCGCCCGTGGAAGTTGTCGGCGCAGACGATGATCTCGGCCTTGTTCTTCCGGATGCCCTTGACCTTCTCACCCCATTTGCGCGCAGCCTTGATCGCGGTCTCGACGGCTTCGGCGCCGGAGTTCATTGGCAGCACCCGGGGATAGCCGGTCAGCTCGCAGATTTCCTGGCAGAACAGCGGTAGCTGGTCGTTGCGGAACGCGCGGCTGGTCAGTGTGACCTTGGCGGCCTGGCGGCGCAGGGCCTTCAGCAGGCGCGGGTGGCAGTGACCCTGGTTCACGGCGCTATAGGCGGCCAGGAAATCCATGAAGCGGTTGCCTTCGACGTCTTCAACCCAGACGCCCTCTGCCTTCTTGATGACAATGTCCAACGGGTGGTAGTTGTTCGCCCCGTACTGATCTTCCATCTGGATCAACTTTTCGGTCTTCATGACAACCTCCTTCACATGAGTTGTGGCCCGCCGGGGAAATCGCTATTCGATCCGTCCTGGCGGAGTCGTTTCGGGTTCATCGCACCAGGTGGGTATGCGGCGACGACCGTCCGGCTCAAGATAATGGGGACGGTCTCGAAGTCCAAGCAAACTCGGCGGAAAAGTCGGGACCCTGCCGGCGGGGATCAACGGCGCGGCAAAGCAAAAAAAGTGGAGCCACGCCTTCTTCTCCGGGATGCGGACTTCGTTGGTCTGTATGGACATGCAAACTGCACAGGCACAAGAAGATAGGGCGATGCCGGGTCGATGCTGCCGGCAAGAGGTTCGAGCGGGGTTTCCTGCCGGGCGTTCTGACTCTGAAATAAGGTTGGTAAAGCAAAGTACTTGGCGATATAAAGTATCACGACGACCACGCAATCCGGTTCGATTGGATCTCCTGCCGGATGGGCGTCGTGAGGGAGCCTGGAAGATTTTTTGGGGATTCGCGGAAACGAATTCTGGAACGATCCGGGTCAGGTTCGATCGAGTTGGGAATGCCGGGTCCTGAAGGAGCATCGGCCTTCGGGCCAAGGACCCCCACTGGGGTTGGAGAAGGATCTCCGACGGCGACGGGGGGCGGATTCACTGGTCCTGGGTGCCAGCCGCCCCCTTCTCAGCTCCTGGTGAGCAAGGATGCTCGCAGGCAGCTGGGAAGCTCATGCCGACCACTCGACGAACCCCGTTCGGGAAGGACACGGTGGCCCTTTCCGAATCCGCAGGGAGCGGCACACAGCAAGCAACGCAACCAGCGCCGCTCCCTGCTGAAATACTGACTCCGATATCCACAGGGAAGTGGTCAGGAGCGGGTTCAGATTAGTTCGATAATCCGGACTCGAGGAACGACACACCCGGCAAGGAGGCCAGGGGAGTGGCGCGAGCCTCGAAATCGGAATCCGGTCCTGGTGGCCGGCTTCCGCTGTCGCCGGTCATCCACGGCAGGGCCAGGTTGCTGATCCTGTCCTTTCTGTTGCGTAGTGGGCGCCCTGCGAACTTCACTGCACTGCGTGACGAGATCGCCGTTACCGACGGCAACCTCTCTGTCCACCTCGGCAAACTGGAGGAAGCGGGACTGGTTGCCGTATCGAAGTCCTTCGTCGGCAAACGTCCCCAGACCCGGATCAGGATCACACCCGCCGGAAAACGCCGATTCAAGGCGTATGTGCAGGATCTGCGCGCGATTGTTCCCGGCCTGGAACCGGAGGCCTAGGCGGTGGATTTCTGTCTCTTGCTGGGTATTGCTGTTTCCCTGGCGCTGGACGCATTCGCCGTCTCGTTGGGTGCCGCGCTGGTGCTGCCTCGGCTCACGGGCCGTCACTTGTTCCGTTTCGGTTTTCACTTCGGATTGTTTCAGGCACTGATGCCGATCCTGGGCTGGGTCGCGGGCTTGACGGTGCGGCAATGGATCGAGGCTTTCGACCACTGGATCGCTTTCGGACTGCTGCTTCTGGTTGGCGGCCGGATGCTGTGGGAAGCCCGCTCCGGCGGTGAGCCCGTGCGCGGCACCGACCCGACCCGGGGCTGGTCGCTGGTATTGCTCTCGGTCGCCACGAGCCTGGACGCGCTGGCAGTCGGGCTGTCGCTGTCGGTGTTGGGAGTCTCGATCTGGTTTCCGGCGCTGGTAATCGGGTTGGTCGCCGCGGTACTGACGGTCGT
>JANTGJ010000036.1 GCA_024762975.1 Candidatus Krumholzibacteriia bacterium | reverse complement strand
ATCGACGGGAATCTGGCTCGGGCGATCGCCCAGGATACGCTGGCTCTTGGTCCCCGGGTCCTGGAATTGGGTGCCGGCGGTGGCGCCCTGACCACGCACCTGCTGGACGGGGCCGAGCGAGTGGTCTGTGTTGAGATCGATCGCAAACTCTGCGCCGTCCTGGAAGCGCAGTTCTCCGATCGAGAGAGTTTTCGTCTGATCTGCGGCGACCTGGCCCGACTGGACTGGGATGCCGCGGTCGAAGCCGTCGGACCCCTGCCGGTGGTGGCGGGAAATCTTCCCTACGTTCTGACCAGTAAGGTCCTGTTCGCGTTGGCCGATCTGAGACGTCAGGTCGCCGGCGGCGTGTTCATGGTGCAGAAAGAGGTGGCCGAGAGGCTGGCGGCGCGGCCCGGAGGCAAGGACTTCGGGATCCTGGCCGTCGTGATGGGTTCGGTCTTCGAGATCCGGACGCTGCGTCCGGTACCGCCCAGCGTTTTCTGGCCCCGACCCGACGTGGACTCGGCGGTGATCAGCCTGACGCCCGGCGAGCTTTGGCCGGACGATGAGTTTGAGGCCTTCGTACCCCTGGTCAAGGCCCTCTTCGGTCAACGCAGAAAAAAATTGCGGTCCCTCTGGAGGAACCTGTACGGTGGCGACGTTTCCGAAATCGAAAGTCTCTTTGCCCAGGCCGGTGTTGATCCCGATGCCCGCCCAGAACAGGTGGACACGGCCGCTTGGCGCCGTCTATCCGCGCTGGCGCCCCGGAGGAGATAGGACTTGATGCAGCATCCGCGCAACGTGGATCGGCGCTCGAAGCACGCGACTGTCCGGAAATGGATGGGGGTCGGCAGTTCGTTGTGCCTGCTGATGCTGTTGGTGGTCGGATCGGCCGTGGCCCAGGAGGAGGATTCCGGGCAGGAGGCCGCAGGCGCGCCGAGCCTGGCCGATGCCGGCGCCGCGGCCCAGCGCGATTCGACCGATCACGAAGGCGGCACCGACAGCCAGCAGAGTCCGAGCCAGTTTCAGAACGAGCTGGTGGCGGTCGATCTGCCCTTCTTCATGAAATACGAGAACGAACCGAAAATCGGGATGCGCGCCAACGTGCGTCAGATCCAGACCTACACCGACTACTGGACGAAATTGACGATGAAGGGCGCCTCGTCGCTGACCAGTACCTCATCCTGGTCCTGGGATGACTTTCGTCAGCAGGAAAAGACGAGTCAGAAGCGCAAGGAGACGCTGTCCTACAACACGGCAGCCATGTGGCCCGCGGTCCTGACGATCAACGGCAGCTGGGACTGGAACGAAGACGAAACGCTGAACAACGCCAACCTGACGAACATCGCCAAACGGGATTTCAAGCTGCTGGACATGAAACTGGCCAAGACCAAGTACCGCATGGGCGGTTTCGAAACCGACATGACCGGACTGGCCGGGCTGAAGGATCAGAAGTCCGTCAACCAGGGGATTCACAACGACTTCACCGAGGCGTCGGTGGGCGCCGCCGTCAAGACGCGCTACAAGATACGGCGCGGTCTGTCGGTGTCGGCCCGTGTATTCGGCAGGAAGCTGGGTGGTGATCGCTCGCTGGGCGAATCGACCAGTCCTTCCTCGGCGGTGCAGGATTCGATTGGCCTGCGAATCAACTTCGATCGCAGCTTCGCGAGCGGTTGGTTTGAGATGACTCGCGGACGCTTCGAAGAGGAGTTCCTCGACTTCAACCGGAACAGCAGCGGCTTGATCGATACCACCGATGTGGATGATGCGGACAAGATCGTCGAGGAAATGAAGACCCAGGATGCGTCGATACTGGAATTCCAGAGTCTGTCGCGCAGGGGAGCCTTCGGCCTGAAGGCCAAGGGCACCCACAAGACGAGCGATCTGGTCTATCAGGCCAGTGGACTGGGACGAACCGAACGATCCGACGATTCGGCCGACATCAGTCTGTTTCGCGCTTCGCGGCGGGATTCGATCGCCGTCACCTACGGCTACGGCTGGAAATGGGATGACCAGCGCATCCGTGGCGCGACCGTCAATCGAGGGCGTCAGTACAGCAAGGACCGGTCACTGGATCTGTACTGGAACCATACCTTTTTTGAGGCGACCGAAACGACCCTCAAGGTGCAACAGAGCCTGACGCAGAGTATCGCGCAGAACCAGTTCAACCAGAACGACCGGGACCGGGTCCGCCAGGACATCACTTTCGGAGTCAAGCGGCAGTGGGAAGAAGGCTTCCTGGCCGATCTGCTTTTTGCCTACAAGTCGGCCGAGGACATCTCGATCCACAAGACACGCTCTTCGAACAACAACATCAAGGACTCGTACGAGATTGCCCCGGGTTACGATTGGGATCTGGCACGGTGGCTGAAGCTGAAACAGAATTTCCGGCTCTATATCCAGTACACGGACTACACGTTCTCGGATCTGGAGGCAGTGAACAAGGACGACGATTACAACAAGCGCGGGAACATGAACACTCGTGTGACGATCCGGCCGACCCGCCGGTTTACGCTGGTGGTCAAACACGACTACAATCGTCGTTTCAACGCGACACGTACCCGCGTCGACGCCACCGGCAACAGTTTCTACCGCACCGACGACCGTCAGACCACCTCGCGGATCGACCTGTCGGCCAAGATGGAAGTGGCCGATGGGATCACCCTGGAAGGGGCGACCTACAACCGCCTGGACGAGAAGGAGCGGCTCGGGACCACGACGACGGTTACCGACAATCGGGCGGGCGAGGTGTGGACCGGCGTGAAGATCGTGCGCAAGTTCGGCTCGAAAACGAATCAGTTCGATGTTTCGTGCCTCGTCAAGAAGTTCAATGCCTATGGCCCGGCCGTGACCAAGACCAGCGACGACTACTGGGAAGCCGACGTCTGGGTGAAATGGAAGTTCTGATATGATGCCGTTGCGCGCGCTTTCGAATCGTTTCTCTCGCCTGCTGTGGTGGGGCCCTGTGCTGGCGCTGTTGGTCGGCGGCTGTCTATTCGAACCACGCGATCCCGAGCCCCCCAGTACCGGCGACAGCATTCCCTACCTGCCTCGCACCGAGGTGAAAAACGTCTGGACCAATCTCGAACTGGCGCTTCGCAATACGGATACCTTCGGCTGGGAAGAGAATATCAGCCCCGATTTCACCTACATTCCCGATGGTGACACGGTTTCGGAATTGGGCCCGATTTTCGGCGACTGGAATGTCGAACGGGAACGAATCTTCATCGCCAACTTCTTCGATAGTGGTGTCACGATCGAAGCCAAGATGCGGGACGACGAATTCGAGATTCCCGACGATGGCGGTGCTTCCGAGGTGCCCTGGGAAGGTGTGATCTACTACCTCGAGGTGACCTCGACCGCGGAGGGATCGACGACCCGATACCGCTGTTCGGCCAAAATTACCTTTCGCCTGGAAGGAAACTTTTGGTACGTTTACCAGTGGGAAGACCAGACCCGACAGAGCGATCCGGACAATGTGGATCAGCAATTACCGAGCATGGGGGTGTTGCGGGGCAATTTTGGTAGCTAGAAATCTGTTTATATGTTAAAATTTACGGGTTGAAAAGTGCTATGGGCACTTGCAAGGCTCGGAAATTGCTAACGATTGTTCGCAAGTGTGCTGTCCCGAGGGGGCGGAAACTGTGGACTGTCGGTCGAACGGGTGGATTCCACTCCATACCATCTCAATTCGCAGTCACCCCGGTGGAATCCGTTGTTTGGAGGACGTGGGCAATGAAGCTGAACAAACTGCTGCTCGTACTGACCCTGGTCGCTTTGCTGATCGCTCCGATGGGGTGCATCTTCTCGCCGGATGACGGTGGGGATGGCGGCGGAGGCGACACGGGCATGCCGCCGGCGACGACGCCGGAACAGTTGATGAAGAATTTCAAGACGGTCTACACCGAGATGTTGATCGATGATTTCGTCGATCTTTTGCACGAGGAATACAAGACCATTCTGCTGTCCGAGACCCTGGATGAGTGGAGTTGGGCATCGGATTTCTACTTCAATTACACCGACGAGGTCACGATCCACACCAAGATGTTCCGGGGCGACCCGGGAGTCGACGCGAACGGCAACACCGTGCACCCGATCGACAGCATCGTGGTCGACCTGCTCGAGCCGCAGACCACTTGGGATGACATTCCCGAAGACGACCAGTGGTTTGGCGGTTTCAATGGCAAATGGGCCGAGTACCGGGTGAACATCCAGTTCTTCAATGCGGATCTCTCGCACAAATTCGAGGTCCAGCAGCGCGTTCTGTTCTACATCGTGCCGGTGCAGGAGAACGGGCGGACGATCTACAAGATGCTCGGCCAGCGGGGGCTGGCGCTCACCTAGGGCACACGCTCGTCGCGGAATTCGACCCGGGACTTGACCGGGAGATCGAACGAGAGTACATGGAAAGGGAGCTTCGGCTCCCTTTTCTCGTGTCGACCGACCGCAGTTGCAGAAAGCAGGAATCCTGTTGGCTCTGTCCTCTCGCAAACCGAAATCGTCGAAGGGCCGGCGCAAGAGCCGGAAGCAGCGCTCTTGGGGGTTGCGCTGGTGGATCCTGGGCTTGGCGGCAGCTCTCATCGTCGGCGGGGTCGGTGCCCTGAAGTGGGCCAAGACCGGGCCGGGCCGGGCCGCCCTGCTGGCCATGGGGTCGGAAAAAATGTTCGGTGATGTACAAACGGCGGTGGACGAGGCGCTGGCGGTCACACTGCCGGGGTTTGTGCGAGGGCCGGCCCTGCTGTTGAACGAAGACGATCCCGTGGGCGGGTCGGCCGCGGTCACGGCATTCGATTGGCCCGCTCCTGAACTGGGGCCGGGTGCGGAGATCCGCTGCCGGCAGATCGTGGTTCCGGACGGGGTCAGCTATTGGAAGCTCCAGCAGCGGATCACCCGGGCCGTCGAGGCGGTGGGTGCCCGCGTATTGTGGGGCGAGCGGCTGGCCGCACCGGGAGCCGGTGACGGATCCTTGCGACCGGATGAAAGTACGGATCTGTTGAGACTGGATGTGGGAGTTCCCGGCAAGCCGACCCATACGCTCGTGTTGCACCGCGCCGGTCTGCGTGTGCCCCCTCGCTGGGATCGCTGGCCGGGGCGTACGAATTGGAATCGCCTGCTCGGGCAGGGGGATGTGCCGACGGTGGCGTTGGTGATCGATGACTGGGGCTACGCACGTACCGAGGCGACCCACCTGCTGCTGGACCTGCCGGCGCCGCTGACGCTCGCCGTGTTGCCCGGATTGTCCTACTCCCGTCACTTCGCCCTGCGATCCACGGAATTGGTACTTCCCGAGGGGCCGGAACCCGGTTTACGCGGCGCCGAGGGATCGCGGACCGATGCCCGTCGGCTGCGTCTGGAGGCGGGCTGCCCGGTGGAGGTGACCGTCAGCAGCGCGGCACCGCTGCAGATTCGCCGCCGCGAGATCATCCTGCACCTGCCGATGCAGCCACAGAGCTATCCTGAAATCGATCCCGGGGCCGGTGCGATCCTGGTGGGTATGAGTGACGATGAAATCGCCCTGCGCCTGGATGCGGCCCTGCACGGACTTCCCATGGTCACGGGTGTGAGCAACCATATGGGCAGCGCCGCAACAGCCGATGAGGCAACGATGCGCAAGCTGATGAAGCAGTTGAAACCGCGCGGACTGCTGTTTCTGGACAGCTTGACGACGGCTCGCTCGGTGGCCTATGACCTTGCGCGCGAAAGCGGCGTTCCGGCCCTGCGCAATCGCATTTTTCTGGACTACGATCACGAAGACACCGAGCGGATCGCAGCCAATCTGGCCGTATTGGTACGTTCAGCGCGAAGTACCGGTTTTGCCGTCGGCATCGGGCATCCGCATCCGGCTACGGCGGCGGTGCTGGCACGTGAACTGCCTCGCTGGCAGGCCGAGGGGATTCGATTCGTCACGGTCTCCGAACTGATGGCCCTGCGCGATGCCGCCCAGGCGGGTTCATGACCGGACACATTTGTTGAGGCACAACTCAAACGTCTGATTTCTGGATTCCCGGGCGTTTGTGTGTTACCATACTCAGCGGTAAATTCGGCGGGTTGGCCCTGATTTCGCCTTGTTCGGGACCTGCTACATTCCGTCGGTTCAACCATCTCCAACCATCAGGGCGAATTTTTTTTTGTGCTACGACCCGCGACGCCGGCTGCGCCGGTAGGTTGGTCGTGTAATGGGAGTGAACCATGAATCGATCCCTGCAGATCAGGGCGGGACTGACGATCGTCGCGCTTCTGCTCTCCATCTACGGACTCTTGCCTACGTTCAAGGCCTTGTCCATCAGTCAGGCTGACCGTGATGCGGCCCAGAATGATCCGACGCGCCTGGAGGAAATCCGCGAGATCGACTCGCAGGCCATCCGGCGCGGACTGGACCTCAAGGGCGGCATGTATCTCGTGCTGGAGGTGGACCAGGAGGGGATGACCAGCAGCGAGGCCGAGGACGCCCTGTTGCGGGTCAAGGAGATCCTCTACAATCGCATCGACAAGTTCGGTGTCAGTGAGCCTGAGATTACGACCTTCGGCGCCAGCCGGATCGTCGTCAAGCTGCCGGGGTTGCAGGATCCCGAACGTGCCAAGAACCTGCTGGGCGCAACGGCCAAGCTTGAGTTCCGCATGGTGCGCCCGAACGAGGAGCTGACCGCGGCTCTCGAGAAGATGGACGCCCTGTTCCTCGGTACCGAGGTGGCAGACGGCGGCGAGGAATCGGCCGAGGAAGTCACGCCGGCGGAGACGCCCGCGGAGACTTCCGCCGAAGTCGCCGATGCCGTGGCTGACGCGTCCGACACGACCGATGCCTTGGATCCCTTCGCCGATTTGGACGGCCTGCCCGAGGAAGATGCGGCGAACGAGGACTACCTGCGTGAGCATCCGTTCAGCGGTCTGCTCGTGGCGCAGCCCGGATTGGGAGGGAGCGGAGCCTCGTTGTTCACGCTCGAGAAGAACGTCCGGCAGGTCGAGAGCATGATTCAGGATTCGCGGACGGAAATGCGTCTGCGCGATTCCGAGTTCCAGTTGGGCATGGATGCGCTGGACCTGGGCGATGGCACGCAGTTGCGCCCGCTCTATCTGGTGTCGAAGCACTCTGCCGTTACCGGTGATCAACTGACCGACGCTCACGCCACCAGCGACCCTGATCGTCCGGGTGGGTGGATGGTCAGTTTCGCGCTGAACAGCCGGGGAGCGCGCCAGTTCGCCAAGGTGACCGGTGAGAACGTCGGGCGCCAGTTGGCGATCTCGCTGGACCGCCGGATCAATTCGGCGCCCGTGATCCAGGGCAAGATTCCGGGGGGGAACGCATCCATCTCCGGCGGCACCGCCGGCTTCACGAACGCCGAAGCGAGCGATCTGGCCCTGCTGCTGCGGGCCGGTGCGCTGCCGACCGATGTCTATATCGCCGAAGAGCGTACGGTGGGCCCCAGCCTGGGTTCGGATTCGATCCGCATGGGCATCAACGCGGCCCTGTACGGCTCGCTCGTCGTGATCCTGTTCATCCTCCTGTACTACCGCGCCGCCGGCCTGGTGTCGGTCATGGCCCTGATCAGCAACATCGTGATCCTGATGGCCGTTCTGGCACAGTTCGATCTGGTTCTGACGCTGCCGGGTATTGCAGGTATCATCCTGACGGTGGGTATGGCGGTCGATGCGAACGTGCTGATCAACGAGCGCATCCGCGAGGAGTTGCGGAAAGACAAGACCGTTCGCGCCTCGGTGCAGGCCGGCTATTCGAATGCCACGCGGACCATCGTTGATGCTAACGTGACGACGCTGATCGCCGGCGGGATCCTGTTGTGGTTCGGCACCGGCCCGATCAAGGGCTTCGCCGTGACTCTGAGTATCGGCATCCTGACCTCGATGTTCACCGCGCTGGTGATGACCCGGGTGTTGATGGAGTTCATTACCCGCAAGCAGGGTCAGCAGAAGATGAGCATCTAGCTCGCGTTTCGATGGAAAATCGCGGGCTGTAAAATAGAAATCACGCCCCGGCGGGGCGACGCTGGATCAGGGATCCGGGAAAGGTCGACGAAAATCATGGAATTCTTCAGGAATCCCCACCTCAATTTCGTGGGTAGCATGAAAGGGGCGTTCATCGTCTCCATGGTGCTGCTGGTGGCGAGTATTGTCTCGTTGACCATCCACGGTGGGCCGCGCATGAGTATTGATTTCACAGGTGGCTCGGTGCTGCAGGTGAAGATCGCGCCGGTGCCCGAAGTGGGCGATGTGCGTTCGGCTCTCGAAGAGCGTGGGTATCAGGGTGTCCAGGTCACCGAGTTCGGTTCGGCCGACGAGTTCCTGATCACCTTTACCGATGCCGATGAAGACTCCGAGACGCTGGATGTGGCCCAGGTCTTGTTGAACGGACTGCGCGAGGCGCTACCGGGCTCCGAGATCGAATTGCGGCGCGAAGAGAGTGTCGGTCCGAAAATCGGTTCGGAATTGCGGACGGCCGCCCTGAACTCGATCGTTGCCGCCCTGGTACTGATCGTCCTCTACATCACGGTGCGTTTCGTATTCCGCTACGGGATCGCCGCGATCATGGCTCTGGTGCATGATGTGCTGATCACGCTGGGTGTGTTCTCCCTGCTGAACTTCGAGGTCAGTCTCCAGATCATCGCTGCCTTCATGACCATCATCGGGTATTCGTTGAACGATACGATTGTGGTCTTTGACCGGATTCGAGAAAATATGAAGCTGCGTCGCAAGGAGAGCTATCGCCAGGTCATCAATCGCTCGATCAACGAGTGCATGAGCCGTACGGTGCTTACCTCGGTGACGACGTTCTTCGTTGCCGCGGCGTTGTACCTCTTCGGGGGGCCGGTGATCCACGACTTCGCCTTCGCGTTGACCTTCGGTGTGGTCATCGGTACCTACAGCTCGATGTTCATTGCCAGTCCGATCCTGGTCTGGTGGTCCGAGCGTCACCTCGCCGACAAGAAGCGCGCTGCCGATATGTAGATCAGTGTCCTTTCCGGGACACTTGACGGACTGAAATTGCGACGATTCCGATCGATCCCGGGTGCTGGTCTTCAGCCCCGGGATCGCTTTCGATCGGAGACAAACGGAGAGAAATGATGTAGTTTCATGTGATGAGAACGATGGGGTTCGCTGGCACGCCCCTTGCCACGTGATCTCGTTCCAATACCCTTTTGTGCGACCGGAGAGGGAAAATGTCGACTCGGACCGCCAACAGCACCCGGGGGATGATGACGCGGATCGCGCTGCTGGCGCTTCTGTGGTGCTGCGTTGCGTCCCAGGGGGCCCTCGCCGCGGATCCCGGGGGAACAACGGAAGTTTTCCGGGCGATCGAAGACGCCTGGCGCGCCGGCAGTGCCGAAGGGCTGGCCCATCGGGTCCAGATCGACGGAATTCGCGTCAACGTGGGAGGCAGCGCCGGGCGCGTCACCGAGTACAGCCCCAGCCAATCGATCTATTTCTTTCGGCAACTATTCCAGCATCGCGTAACGAACGAGTTCGAGTTCACCCGGATGCAGGATGTGCGCGACGGGGAACGGGCTCACGGCATGGCGCTCTGGCGGTTTTCCAACACGAACGCGGGAGAAGATCGGGAAATGCGTCTTGTTTTCCTGCTGACTCGGCAGGATGATGTCTGGCGTATATCGGAAGTTCAACAGATCTCGGTCCGCTGAGCCCGCTCCCTTCCGAAATCAGGTTTTCCACCGACTCTCGTGACCGCCCTCACTTCCCGGAGAATCGAATGATCCGCAATCGCGAGCGCATGATGCAGATGGCCGGAATTGCCTGCCTTCTGTGCATGGGGTTGATACTGCTGATCTCCGCCGGACAACTGCCGCGGTTGCGCCTGCTTCTGGAGGGCCCGGCCTTCCCTTACGTGCACCTGGTCCAGCCCTGGATACTGCTCGGATTGACGATCGCCGCAGCGGTGATTTTTGGTGTGCTCGGTCGCCGCCGTTCCGCTGTCGAACGGTTCTGTTCCCTGGCGTTGCTGGCGGGTCTCCTGGCGGTCGTGTCGTCCGCGTTGCTGCCGGGCAGGGACGCGCCGGCCGAAGTGGACCGTTACCGGCGTACGGTCGCGGAGCTGGAGCAGGTTCGAGCCGAAGTCACGGAGTTGGATCCCACGCTGCTGCGCGTTGCCCACGCAATCCGGATCGACTGGCGAGCGGGTGTACCGGCTTCCAACCCGGCAGGGGCGGCGCTGTTCGAACGCATTTCCGATTGGCCCGGTCTCTGGTCCAAACAATCGGGATTGGCTGCGTTGTTCCCCCTGCGAGTCGTACTGTGGCACGAGGGACAGCGAGTCGCCTGGACTCCCGGTGCGGATCCGGCGACTCGCGGGGAAGCCACCCTGCCGGCGCTTGGGGCCGATCCCGAACGCGCCCAGGAATTGGAGATCCTCGATACGGGCCGGGGAGGGTTGTTGCGCCGGGTTGTGGAGCTCGAGGCCGGCTGGTTGGCGGAGCTGCAGCTTCCGGTACGGGGAGACGAACTGGAGCCGGCTCGAAAGGGCTTCGGATTGGAGATCGTGGCGAAGGCCGACCTGCCGGTGCGCCTGGACGCCGAAGGTGAGGAGGTGCCCGACGCCGTCTGGATCGACGAGCGAACGGAACTTGCGCTGCGCGTGACCCACAGCGGTCCGGACGAAGAGTGGCGACCCCTGGATCGCCGGGCCCGGCTGGTGTTGTGGGCCGTCACTCTCTGGGGGCTACTGGCGCTGGTGACCTCGTCGTTGCTGCTGGGCCGCTGGGGGCCGCTGCTTTCGCTCTGGACCACGCGGGCGGTCATGGCCGGTGCCGGCTACTTCCGGTTGGCCGGATCGACGGTCTTCGGTCTCGAATTCCCGGCGCGTCCGGCCTCGCTGGCCAGCCTGCTGGATCCGGCCTACTTCGCGACTCCCTTCCTTTTCGGCGGGTTGGCGACCGCGGCCGACGCCCTGCTGACCGCCGCACTCCTTTTCGGCACCGTAGCCTGGCTGTTGCAACGCCGATCGGGGCCTTCTGTCGAGGATGCCCCGGCTCCATCCACTCCGGCGGATCGCTGGTCGTCCGGCGTCGGCGACGGTTTGGCGCTCGGGATCCTCGCGGCGGCCCTGCTGTCCGCGTTGTGGGTCCTGACCGTGAGGGTCGCGGACAATTCGAATGCACGTCTGATCGGTGAAGGAGTATCTCTTTCGTCGGTTACCTTCTGGGTCATGCACACGGTGCTGATGCTGGCCGGACTCGGGTTGCTGTCGATCGTGCCCTGCCTGTGGCGTCCGCGACTTCGGTGGAGCCGACGACAGGCATCGGGCCGGTGGACCGGAACCGTAGTGGCGGCACTGGCCGCGATCGCGACCACCGCGCCGTGGGGAGGACTCGGTTGGAAGGCTCGGGTGGTCCTGGGGCTCGCATCGGCCGCCCTGTACTGGATCGTGCCTGCCCTGCACGCACGACCGCGCTGGTTGCGGCGATTGGCCTGGCCCCTCCTGCTGCTGGTTTCGGTCGGCTGGAACTACCTCTCGTTGTCAGAAGTCTATGACCGGGCCGAACGCGCATGGTTGGAACGCAAGGGCGAGCTCATTACCGAATCGTCCGAAGACTGGATGCTTTTCCTGTTGCAGGACACTCTCAAGGGAATGATCACCGCCGAGCCGGAGTTGGCATCGGCACTGCCGGCCGACGATGAGCTCTGGCGGGACGAGGCAGCCTACCGGCTCTGGGAGGATTCGGCGCTCCGGGACCTGGGTTATTCCTGCCTGGTCGAATTGATTGCCGCGGATGAGAACGAGGAGAGTCTTTTCGCGACGGGTCAGATGAGGGATTTCGAGTTCAAGGTGGCCGGCCGGTCGCCCTGGCTGGACGCCGCTGGCGTGATGCCCGGCCCGGACTGGGATCTCGTGTTCCAGATCGAGGATCGAATCTACGTCGACGGGCGTGAGACCGTTTTGGCGGGCGAAGGAGTTCGGCGCGGGGGGCGCGGATGGATCCGGATCGAAGTTCCGGTCAAAACCGACCGCCTGTCGTCCTTGCAGTCGACACTGGCCGGCCCGGTGTGGCCCTCGCGCGGCAACTACCAGCCCCGTGCCGAGGTGGACCGTCCGATCTTGCTGTTGCGTGGGGGGCCGGACGGCTGGCGATCGGCCGATGCGGTCGGATATCCGGACGAACAGAGCGAGCAGAAAATCCGCGATCTGCAATCCGGCCGTACGACCTGGGCTGTGCTGCATGTCGGTCAGGAAGATTGGTTGGGACGTTGGGAGCGATTGCCGGCCGATTGGTCCGAGGATGGCGCAGACGAAGAAGGATTCCTCCTTGGAGTCCGCAGGCCCGGAGTCCGCGCCGTGTTGTTGGATCTTTCCCGCCTGGTTCTGCTGAATCTGTTGCTCTATGTCGTGATTCTCGGCGTGATTCGATTCAGCCGGTGGTTGCTGGTGCGAGGCTCCGCGACGGGCTCCGCAACCGGAAACCGGGGCAAATGGTCTCCCGGCTTCCAGGAGCGATTCCTGGCCGGCTACCTGTTGCTGGGGCTGGTGCTGCTGGCGGTGGTCGGCGGTTCGGTCGACCAGGTCGGCCGCGATCGGATCCGTCGCGAAGCTCGACAGCAGACCCTGGATGGTCTGGAACTGGCGGTACAGCAGTTGCGTAGCCTGCTCGTCGAACAGGCCCGCTCGCTGGCCGGTAGCGAATACATCGGAGACCTGCTCCTGGGGCATCTGGCCGGTCAGCGTCCCGTCGGCCCCTTCGAGCGTCAACAGGGAATGGTCTTCGACGGGGACGGGACTCTGCTGCTGGACGAGACGTTGAGTGACCTGTCTCCCCGGGAAGCCTCGGACCTGTTGACTGCGGGGCGTTCGGCGCCCCTGTTGTTGATCCAGGAAGAGGACCGGTACTATGCTGCAACGGTGATTCCCATCGACCTGGGCGGCATCTGGGCTGCCGCCGAGGGTACCGACTCCACCGAGGGCGTGCGGCACGGCGCGGATGATCAGGACGGTTTTTTCCTGTACCGTCAGCGGTTGGACGCGGGCCTGTTGCGCGGTCTTGCCGAGCTGGCACGTGGGGAAGCGACATTGCGCTATGATGGTCGCCCGATCTTTGCCAGCCACCCGTCCGACATCTTTGCCGGCATCGAACCGCTGTTGATGGAGCCGGAGCGGATGATCCAGTTGCTCCGGCATCCGCACGGTCCCATGGTATTCGACGCCGGGTGGCGGTCGTTCGCCTATACCGGCTGTCAGCCGCTGCCGGCCTTTGGCCGCGACTCCCAGGGCCACCTGTTGCGCCGCGCCCAACCCGCGGTTCTGGCGCTGGCTTTCCCGGACCGGGCACGCGAATTCACGGCGCAACGGCGCGAAACCGTATTGTTCCTGGCCGGCTTGGCCAACCTGATCCTGCTGACAGCGCTCGTGTTGGCCTGGCTGTTGTCCTGGAACATTTTCCGTCCCCTGCGACTGCTCCTGTCAGCCACCCGCTCGCTGGGACGCGGTGACTTCGATGCCCCGTTGCCCGAGCCCGGTGCCGACGAGGTCGGTCGCCTGGCCGGTGCCTTCGATTTGATGAGGGGCGAATTGTCGAGCGCGCGCGACCGGTTGGCCGCCCGCGAGCGGTTCCTAACCACCGTCCTGGACCGGGTGACCGTCGGCGTGGCGGTGTTGGACCGGCGGGGAGAACTCCGGACGGTCAACCCGGCCGGTCGCGAAATCCTGGCACAATTCGAACCCGCAGGCGACGAGGCCAGTCGAGCCAGACAATTGCAGCAGCGCTTGGGCGAGGCAGCCGAAGGAGGCTCCCGCTGGAGTGGCGAGCTGCGCAGCGGCGACGGGCGCCGCACACTGCGCGGTGCGATTGCGCCGTTGGATCTGCCGGGCGAAGGCGCCGACACGATGCTGGTCTTCGAGGACGTCACCGAGTTCCTGCAAACGAAAATGATGGCGGTCAACGCCGAGCTGGCGCGTCAGGTCGCTCACGAGATCAAGAATCCCTTGACGCCGATCCAGCTGTCGATCCAGTTACTGGATCAGGCCTGGCGGGATGGTCACGACCAGTTGGACCGAATCGTACGCGATACCGTCAGTCGCGTACTGGAACAGGTCGCCTTGCTGCGGGCGATCGCCGCCGAGTTCAGTCTGCTGGGTCGCCCCGGTGAGCTGGAGATCGAACCCCTGGACTTCGCCGCTGTCGCCGGACGCTGTGTGGCTGCGTATGCCGATCCCACCGCAGCGGTCACCGGCGAGGGACCTCGCGTGACGATCGCCGAAGGGCCGGGCGCGCTGGTTCTCGGGCACGAGGACTCCTTGCAGAAGATTCTGGGAAATCTGATGCAGAACTCGCTGGATGCGGCACCGGAAGGAACGCCGGCGCGGATCGACATCGATTGGGTCCTGGGTCCGGAGAGTGTGACCCTGCGCTGGCGCGACCACGGAGCCGGAATTGCCGACGAGGTAGCTGATCGTCTCTTTGACCCTTATTTTTCCACCAAGAGCAGTGGTACCGGGCTCGGGCTGGCGATTTGTCGAAATCTGGCCGACCGGATGGGAGGGCGCATCGAATTGGGAACCCCCCTCGAGGGCGCCGGTGCGCTGGCCGAGTTGACGATGCCCCGCGTTCAAGAGAACGGAGTCGATGGGTGATGGCCGGATTTCGTATTCCGGGGTGCAGAGCGGGGCGGCGGTGGGCCGCCCTTGCGGCAACGTGTGTCCTGTGGACTCTGTGGGGCGCACCGGCTGCCGCCCGCGACGTGGATGACTCCCGATTGCGCATTGCTCGCCTGCACTACGAGGGGGGGGGAGACTGGTACTGCGATCCCAGCAGCCTGCCGAACTGGTTGACTCAATTCGAGATCCGCACCGGAATTCCGACGGCCGAGTCCGAGATCGTGGTGTCGCTCGATAGTGAGAATCTGTACCAGTATCCGTTTCTGTACCTTTCCGGCCACGGCCGGATCGCGCTGGATGATCTGGAACTGAAAGCCCTGGCGGAATACCTCGATGCGGGCGGATTCCTGTACGCCGACGACAACTACGGCATGGATGCCAGCTTCCGCGAAATGGTGGGTAACCTTTTTCCACGCGAGGAATTGGAGCCACTGTCCAGCGACCACGGTATCTATCATTCGTTTTATGATCTCGACGGCTTGCCGAAGATTCATCAGCACGATGGGGAACCGGCCCAGGGGTTCGGCGTATTCCGGGAGGGCCGACTGGTGCTGTTCTACTCGTTCTCGTCGGACATCGGGGACGGGTTGGAGGACGCCGAAGTGCACGGTGATCCTCCGGCGGCCCGCGAAGCGGCCACACGAATGGCTGTGAATATCCTGATGTATGCCCTGACACATCCGTGATTCGACCTGACGAAGGAGGGCGCAGCGGCGCAGCGCGATGAACCTGGATCAGCAGCAGGAACGATTTTCCCGGCGGCTGGATTCGCTCCGGCGTACGCTCCGTTGGCGCACGCTGTGGATCGGTCTGTTGCGCTGGGCGGCGATCGGGTTGCCTGCGGGATGGGCCGCGATCTGGGCGTTGGGCGGGGAATCCGAGCCGGCGACCGCCGCGCGATTGGGCCTGAATCTCTCGTTGACTGCCGGGCTGTTGGTTCTGGGAATGCGTTGGGTCGCCGTTCCGTGGTGGCGGATGCGTCACCGGCACGCTCTGGTGCGCTGGCTCGAGCGCCGGGGGCGCCACGCCAACCTGCTGGTCTCGGCTGAAGAAGCGCTCCGGCTCCCCGACCGCTGGCAGGGGCTCACCCCGATTTCCCGCGAACTGAAACGTCGGTTGCTGTCACGAGCGGTGCAGGAACTGGAGGGGATCCGGCCCGCCAAAGTAAAACCGTTTCGGTACGCTCGTTGGGTGTTGCCCCTCCTGCTGATCAGTGCCACGACGGCCTCGATCTGGGGCACGCGAGAGGCCTCCGAGCTGGAGCGGGGTCTGCGCCGTTTGGCCGTGCCCTTGCCGTCCCCTCAGATCGCGGCGGTCGGTGGATTCTACCCGAACACGCCGCCGCATCTGGTGGTCGCCGGCGAGGACCACACCGTCGAGGCGCTGGATTTCGGCGGGGGAAGCGAGCCCACCTACTGCGAAGTCAGAATCGGCAGTGGAACCTGGCAACGGATTGCTCCCCGCATGGAATGGTTATCCTCGGGTGATGTGGGACTGCCGCCGCCCGGGCGTACCTGGTTCGGCACGCTGGAAAACGTGCAGGAGGATTTCGTCTGGCGCTTCCGGCGCGGTGCGCGGATGACGCCCGAGCAGCAGGTCAGCGTTCACCGTCACCCCCTGCTGACGCGCATGGGGGCGGTCATTCGGCCCCCTCTCTACACCGGACTGCCCGCACAGTCCCTGAACCGGTTACCCGCCTGGATCGAGGTGCCGCAGGGGTCCTCGGTCGAACTGTCAGGCGAATTGAACCACACCGTCGAAACGGCTACTCTCGTGCCCGCCGAGGCAGCGCCGAGGCCCCTGGCCGTGGATTGCACCCGCGTTCAGGGCGGTTGGACCGTTGTCCGGGACGAGGCCTTTCATCTGGCGTTGCTCGACCGGTTTGGGCTTCGCAACGAATCTCCGGTCGCGTACACGATCGAAGTTGCGCCCGATGAAGTCCCGGTGGTGCATCTGGAACGGCCGGACGACGACGGAATCCTGCCGCTCGAGGGCGATCTGGGTTTGCGGGTCGAGGCGGTCGATGACTTCGGCCTGTTGGGTTTGGATCTGCAGGTGCGGGCGATTTCGGCAACGGGATCGCGGGTTCGAGGAATGCGGGAGGACTCGGATTCCGGTTGGAGCGGTGGCGCTTTCTGGCGACCCGATTCCGGAGATGGGCCGGTGGATTGGCGGCCGATCGCAACCGATGTCGGAATCCTTTCGCTGCGATCCACTCCTGTCGATGCTTCACAGCCGGGCGGCGCCCTGCGCCTGGAATTGAGCACGCGGCTGGACGCCCTGGAACTGGTGCCCGGCGATGCGTTGGAATTGCGAATCGAGGCTCGGGACAACCGGCAGCCGGGACCGCCGGGAATCGGTCACTCCCGCATCCTGCGCTTGTCGCTGCCTTCGGCTGCCGAGGTTCTGGCCGAGCAGGCCGAGAGTGCGGAGGATCAGCGCTCCGATCTGGAAGAGATGCGCCGACGGCAACGCCAATTGAGTGTGGATCTGGATCGTCTGTCGCGCGAGTTGCTGAAGAATCCCATTCCCGATTGGGCCCGGCAGCAGGAAATGGAGGCGGCATTGCGGCGCCAGAAAGCGTTGCAGGAAGAACTGTCCCGGGTGGCCGATGAAGTGCGTGGCGAGCTGGACCGTCTGGCCGAGAGCCAGTTGACTTCGGGCGAGATGATGGACCATGCCGACGAAATCTCGTCGCTGCTGGACCCGACCTTGAGTGACCCGTTGCGCGACCTTCTGGAAAAGATGGAGCAGTCCGGTGGTGAGATGTCGCCGCAGGAGGTGGCTCGTGCCATTCAGGAAGTCGCCAAGGACCAGAAGGAGATGGCCCGGCGACTGGATGCCGCCGTGGCCATGATGGAACGCATGTCGCGCGAACAGAACCTCGAGGGCATGACTGCGTTGCTGGAAAAGATGATGCGAAAGCAGCAGGAACTGGCCGAGGCCAGTCGGCAACAGGCGCAACAGGATGCCGAATCCAAAAGCGAACCCGAGAGTGGGGCCGAGTCCGGCGAACAGAAAGGCGAATCCGCCGAAGCGCCGAGCGGCGAGAAGCAAAGTGGGCAACCCTCGCCCGACGACCCCGGCGAGCAGGCGGACGCCGGCGGGGATCCGGAATCCCATTCCGCTGCAGGAGAGGAGCCCGACCCGGAGGAGCTCGCTCGTCGCCAGGAGGCGCTTGCACGCGAGCTGGACGAGTTGCGCGATCAGTTGCAACAGGCACTCGACGAACTGGCCAGGAAAAGCGAGAGCCAGCCGGGCGAATCGGGATCCAGCGACGCGGGCGAACAGCAGTACGAGCAGGCGCTGCAGGAGGCGATGAAGAATCTCGAGGAGCAGCTCGCGAAACAGAGCATGAAGAAGGCCGCCGAACAGATCGAGGGCATGGATCCCGAGATGGCAGCCCAGATGCAACAGCAGGCGCTGCGGGATCTGGGCTCGCTGTACCACGTGCTGATGCAGTCCCAGGAAGCGATGCAGATGGCCATGCAAACCCAGCAGCTGACGGCTTTGCACGGTCTGGCGGCGGACCTGCTGACGTTGTCGGCCCGGCAGGAATCGATCGCGGCGCGCATTCCGCTGCGGATGCGGGAAGTCCGCTCGAAGGATCTGACCCGGGGGGAGTACCGGCTGCAGAAAGCGGCCGCCCAGGTTCGCGACCAGTTGTCCGAATTGATGGATGATTCCCCGCGTCAGATCATGGCGCTGCTCGAGAAGCTGGACACCCTGATCGAGGAAATGGGGCGCAGCGTTCAGGCGATGAACGAGAATCGCGGGAGTCAGGCCCGGCGCTATGCGACGTCCAGTCTGGGGCAGGCCAACAGCCTGGTCATCCACCTGCTGACGCAGGCCCAGATGTCCGGGGGCGGTCAGGGTAGCAGCGGGAATCCGCAGCCCTCGTTCAGTGAACAACTCCAGAAGCTGGCACGGGAACAATCGGGATTGAACGGTTTGACCGAACAGATCCGCCAGATGCTGGCCAATCGCGGCATCAGTCAGGAAATGCGATCCCAGATGAGCCGCCTGGGGGAGAAACAGGGCGAGCTGGCCGGGCAGCTGCAGGAATTGGAGCGCCAGGAACGCCTGCAGCCCGAGGGCGAACGGATCCTCGGTGATCTGGGTGCTTTGGGACGCGAGATGGAACGTGTCTCGCGCGAAATCGATGACGGGTTGGTCAGCGAGCAGACGCTGATCCGGCAGGAGCGGATTCTGGGCCATCTGCTGGATGCCCGGAACTCCGTGCGCCGGCGGGACTATACGCAGCGCCGCGAGGGACGGACCGCCGACGAATTGCACGCCCGGCAGGAGGGGCGGGCCGGCTCGGGCCAGGACGATGCCACGCGCCGGGTCCTGCGATTCCAACCGCTGAACAAGGCACCGCTGGAGTATCGGGACCTCGTGCGGCGATATTTCAGTGCCGTCGATTCCCTGCTGCAGTCGGGTCCCCGTGCGACCGGAGGGGAGTTGCCATGATCACGGGCCGAGCCACTCTCGTCGCGGTGTTCGTGGTGCTATACGCCGTCCTGCTGTCGCCGGCCGCATCGGCCCAGCAGCCGGACCCCTTGGTCGGTCCCCAGGGACAACTGGAGCGGCCCCGGCCGCGAACCGAGATGCGGCGCCCGACGATGGATCCTCACACGCTCATCGATTTGCGGCGGCGCCTGATCGAGCTGGACAAGTTGCTGTCGCTGAAAAGTCTCAGCCGCGCCGAAAGCCTGATGGAGGATCTTGCGCAGCACAGCCAGTTGCAGCGTGAACTCGAGCCGCGCCGGATCCGTCTGGCACAACTCAAGGGCGAGCATGAGGAAGTATTGCGTCTGGTGGACCGGGGGCTGGCCGAGCAACCGACCAATCCGGCGTTGTGGCGTGCACGAACCGGAGCCTTGTTGGCCACCGGGCGGGTCGATTCGGTCCGGCACAGCGTGGACCGGTTTCTGGCCACGAGTCCGAATCTCGGCAGTGCGCTGGTGGTCAGCGTGGAACAACTGACGGAGGCGAACTGGCATGGGGCGGCGGTGTCCCTGATCGATTCGATGCGAGTCGTACTCGGCGATCCCCGGTACCTGGCGAGGGCACGTGCGCTGGAATTGCTGCGGATCGACCGCCAGGAAGAGGCTTCGTCCGAAATCGCCCAGGAACTGCGATCGAATCCCTACAACCTGCCGTTGCTGCGCCGGAGCCTTCTGGATGGCATCTTCGATCCCCGGCGCCACCGGCGCTTTGGTGAGGATCTCATCGACCGGGCTGACAGTCGCGACGCCACCGCCTCGCTCCGCCTGTTGGCGGCCAACATTCTGCTCGTCGAAGGGCGTGCCGAACCCGCCCTGAAATTGACTGATTCGCTGTTGCGGTCCCGGGGAAACGTTCAGCTGCTGCTGCAGAACGCAGCGACGCTGGATGGAGAACTGGAACTGCTCGAGGATGACGCCCAATTGGAGGCCACGGTCGATTTCCTGCTGCAGGCTCTCTCGATGGTCATGTCTTCGGACCAGGCCGGACACGATCAGAAGCGCCGTGCCGCGGACTCTCTGGCGCACGTCTGCGTCACAGCCCTGGATCGAGGCGCTCTGGGCAAGGATCCGCAGGCCTCCGTCGATCGATTCGGTGACCTGTTGGCGTCCGTGCGCCGGATCAACCCTCAATCCGAAAGCCTATACACCTCCCAGATCCGACTGGCCGTCTATACCCGTGATGTGCTGGGAGAACCGATGCCCGCAGCTCGCCGGCTCGAGCATATGCTGCTGGATCTGGACCTGCCGACTCCGGGGGTGGCGCTGGTGCGCTTGACCCTGGGCGAGTGTTATCTGGCGGCGGGCGATACGGCGCGTGGCAGAGTCGTGCTGACTCGCCTGGGGCGTGATCCGGACTTCCGGGCTGCCGGCGGCCATGCCCACTATCATCTGGCCCGTCTGGACCTGGCCGAAGGACATTTCGCCACGGCACGGGACCGCTTCGCCGTCGTCGCGATCGACCACCCGACAGCACCGTATGCGAACGAGGCGCTGGAAATGGGATTGGCCATCGCCGAGGAGATGGAGAATCCCAGTGGCGGTCCGAATATTCTTTCGCTCTACGCGCCGAGCGTGTACTACGATCTGGTCGGCAATCCGGAGGCCCGGATGAAGGCTCTGGAGACCTTCCTGGCCCAGGCCACGCCCCTGCTCGATTCGGAGGAACCGCAACACCTGCTCGAGCGCGGCCAGTACGAACTGGCGGAACTGTACGCCGAGCGAGGCCGAAACGAGGACTCACTGCGCATGTTGCGCCGGATCGTGGCTGAGCACCCGCACGGAAGGTACGCCGCCGACGCACTGGTGCGGCGGGCCAAGCTCCTGGCTGCGGCCGGAGAAACCGATTCCGCCCGCGAGGAATTGGACCTGCTTCTGGCCCAATATCCGGACTACCTCTACCTCGATGATGTGCGCGATCTGCGCCGGGAGCTGCCGTGATCCGTCGAGTTCTGTTTCTCCTGTTCCTGGTGGCGTTCCCCGTTGCGGCTCACTCGGCCGAATACCTGTTGGTTCCCATGGATCTGGAACAGAGCAACCACTTGCGCGCCTACGGCCACACGTTCCACTCGCTGCAGGCAGGCGAAAACGTAAATTGGCTGTTGAACTATCGGGGCGGCAGCTTCCTGATGAAAGACTCCTCTCGGGCGCGGATGGACGCCCGTCTGCTGGGCGTGGATTTCGAAGAGCTGAACGCTGCCCAGGTCGCGCAGATCAAGCAGATCGTCGCCCAGGAGAACATGGAAGAGGTCCTGCTGGAAAAAGCCCCGCGGATCGCCGTATACAGCCCGCCGCAGAGCCAACCGTGGGACGACGCCGTGACGCTGGCCCTGACCTACGCCGAGGTACCCTACGATCTGGTCTATGACGAGGATGTACTGTCCGGCCGTCTCGGTCAGTACGATTGGCTGCATCTGCACCACGAGGATTTCACGGGCCAGTTCGGAAAATTCTACGCGTCGTTTGGATTGGAGCCCTGGTACCTCGAACAGAAGCACTTCCATGAGGAACTCGCCGAGAAGTTGGGTTTCGCGACGGTCTGGCAGTTGAAACACAAGGTCGCCCTGACGATCCGGACTTTCGTCGAGAACGGCGGTTTCCTGTTCGCGATGTGTTCCGCTACCGACTCCATCGATATCGCGCTGGCGTGGGACGAGACGGATATTGTGGACAGCGTTTATGACGGTACCCCTCATGATCCCGACTACCGTGCGCAGGTGGACTACGACAAGACGTTCGCCTTTCAGGATTTCAAACTGATCACCAATCCCATGCGCTACGAGTTTTCGGATCTGGACACGAGTGACTATGCACAGTTGCGCGGTGCCGAGGCGGATTATTTTACGTTGTTCGCGTTTGCCGCCAAGTACGATCCGGTTCCGGCCATGCTGACGCAGAATCACGTCAACGTGATCAACGGGTTCCTGGGCCAGACCACCGGTTACCACCGGAAATTCCTCAAGCGTGCGGACATCGTCCTTGCTGCCGTCGAGGGAACGGACGAGGTCAAGTACATCCACGGCAAGCGGGGACAGGGGTCGTGGACGTTTCTGGGGGGGCATGATCCGGAGGACTATCAGCACCGGGTCGGGGATCCACCGACGGATCTGGATCTATTTCCCACTTCGCCGGGGTATCGTTTGATTCTGAACAATGTTCTGTTTCCGGCGGCGCGGAAAAAACCACAGAAAACCTAGGTTGCGCCGCAACCAGGGAGTCTGACCAGGTGCTCGCCGATCCAGGGACCAGTCGGTTTGCTCGACGACAGGCCTCGGTGGAATGCGATCCCGCTTACCGCGTGAGGCGGCGGCGGAGAGAGAAGGCCAGGCCGACGAACGCGACCACCGAGACGGCGGCCCATGCCCAATCGATCGCCGACAGCTCCGCCTCTTCGCTGATGATATCACCGCTGGTGAACATCAACCCCAACGACACCGCATTGTGCACGGCGTGAGCAACCCAGCAGGCTGTGACCGAGCGCGTCGTTTCCCAGACCACGGCCAGAGTCAAGCCCACTCCCAACAATCCCAGCAGGAACCAGGGCTCGGCATGAACGATGGCGAAAATGAGCGCTGACAGGACCGCGGCAGCGGGTCCGCCCCAGATCCGGTGCAACAGGCGATGCAATAGCCCACGAAAAACGAGCTCCTCGGCCAGGGGCGCAACGGCGACGACCGCGAACACCGCCACGATCGTCTCGGTGACCGTCTTGGGCAGGGCATTCTGATACAGCGCGATCCACTGTGGGTCGGCAGGTCGAATGCGCAGCGAAAGTTCGGCCAGCAGGGACGAGGGCGAAAGCGACGCGACGGCCAGCAGTCCGGCGCCCAGGAGAGTTACCCAGTCGGGGTGGTCCAGGCCGAAATCGCGGGACAGACTCATCCCGTTGCGACGGGCCATCCAGACGACGGGAACGATGACTCCGGCGAGCGCTCCGACCAGTACCGGCAGGAACAATCCGCCTCCGGAGGCATACACCACGATCTGCGCCAGGAAATTCCCGGCGACCAGAAGTGCGATCAGGGCCGTGATGCGGCCGGTACTCCAGCTACTCCACAGGCCCGGATTCGGCTCGTTGCCGGCCGGTTCAGGTGTCAGTGGTTCGTTCATGGCGCATAACTTGCGTCCTTTCGCGTCCGGGTGCAACTCCTTCCCCTCGGAGGCGCGTTGCGGGACGGGATCCGGATTGGGCAATCCCGACAGGACCGGTTAATATATAGGCGAATCCAACTCCGTCCTCGACTGAAAGGGGCGCCCGTGTCCGAGCGACCGATTCAGGCCGTAATTTTCGATCTGGACAACACGCTGACCGATTTCATGCTGGCCAAAGAGAGCTCGATCCGGGCTGCGGTTCTGGCGATGATCGACGCCGGTCTGCCGGTGACGGTTCAGGAAGGCACGGACCGGATTTTCGCAATCTACAAGGATCGCGGCATCGAGAATCAACGTGTCTTCAATTTTTTTCTCGAAGAGGTCCTGGGCCGTTCCGACGACAGGATCCTGGCGGCGGCCGTGGTAGCCTACCGGCAGGCGCGCGATGGTTCGCTGCGGTTGTATCCGCATGCCCAGCTGGTGCTGAATCAGTTGCTGAAGCTGGGGTACAAGCTGGCCGTTGTCAGCGACGCTCCGCGTTTCGAGGCCTGGTTGCGCCTGACTTACCTGGGTCTTCAGCATACCTTCGATCTGGTGCTGACCTTTGACGATACCGGACATCACAAACCCGACCCGAAACCCTTCACGATGGCGCTGGACAGTCTGGGCGTGGAGCCACATCGCGCGGTCGTGATCGGTGACTGGCGGGAACGGGACATCCTGGGCGGGCGCAATGCCGGGATGCATACCGTCTACGCGCGCTACGGTGACCAGTATTCACAGTACGCGGACAAGCTGCCCGATGATCCGACGGTTCCCGACTTTGTGGTCGAGGATCTGCTGCAGTTGTTGGTGGTTCTGGACCGATTGAACGATTCGGCTCGCGATCCGATGTAGGGGGATCCATGCGTGTTTGTACATCCGGCCAGATGGCCCGCATTGATCGGGCGACGATTGCAGGCGGTACGCCCGGCCTGGAATTGATGGAGCGCGCTGGTGAGACCATGACCGGACTGGTGCTGGATTTTCTCGAGGGTCTGGATCTCTCTGGCGAGGAACCCAAGGTTCTGGTTCTGTGTGGCAAGGGCAACAACGGAGGCGATGGTCTGGTCGTCGCGCGCCGACTCGTGGAACAGAAAATTCCCACTGCGGTTCTGATGCTGGCCGGCAGCGAATCTCTTGCGCCGGATGCCCAGACGAATTTCGAGCGACTGCCCGCGGCGGTGATCCTCGTGGATCCCGAGGCGGCCGAACGCGCCGAAGCACTGGCCGATCTTCTGGACGAGGCCGATCTCGTCGTCGATGCAGTATTCGGGACCGGCATCGAACCGCCCTTGCGCGACGATGCCGCCGCCTATTTCCGAACCGTGAATGACGCGGGCTTGCCCTGCGTGGCGCTGGACATTCCGTCGGGTGTTTGCGGGGACGACGGCCGGGTCGATCCGGTGGCGATCGCTGCCGAGCGGACCCTCACGGTCGGATTGCCCAAACTGGGCCTGTTGCTGCCGCCCGGACGTGATTTCGTGGGTGAAATCGAGGTGGTGGATATCGGCTTTTCTGTCGAAATCACCGACGCCGAAGCGTTGCCCGCTCGCTGGCTACACCGTGAGGCGGCGTTGGAACTGCTGCCACCGCGCCGTTCCGACTGGCACAAGTACCGGTGCGGCACGGTGCTGGCGCTGTGCGGCTCCCACACCTATGGAGGCGCCGCTCATCTGACGGCGCTGGGTGCGCTGCGCTCGGGTGCGGGACTGGTGCATGCCGCGGTGCCGGCGGGGCTGGAAGGCGGACTGAATATCGCTTTGCCCGAAGTCATCGCCGTTCCGCTGGCGGCCACGGAGTCCGGGACGATTTCCCCGCTGCCGGACGAGGTACGCGAGCGGTTGTTGGACCGGAAACAGGCCGTGGCGATCGGCCCCGGATTGGGGCGGCACGCGGAAACCGACGCCTGGGTCGTGGATTTTCTGACCTCGCTGACGCTGCCCGTGGTCGTGGATGCGGATGCGCTGACCGCGTTTGCGGCCGCCGGCAGGGAGCCCCGGATGGGGGGGAGAGCCGTCCTGACTCCGCACCTGGGCGAACTGGCGCGGTTGACCGGCCGCAGCGCTACCGAGATCGAGATCCACCGGCAGCAATGGCTGCCCGAGTGGGCGGCGAAGTGGAACTCGGTCGTGTTACTCAAGGGGTCGCCGACCTGGGTAGCCACTCCCGAGGGAGAATTGTGGATCGTAGCCACGGGCGACGATGCCCTGGCGCGCGGCGGATCGGGTGATCTCCTGACCGGTCTGGTCTGCGGCCTGTTGGCGCAGGGGGCGTCCCCGCGGAATGCCGCTCTGCTGGGGGCTTTCGTACACGGCCTGGCCGGCAGCCGGGCAGCCGAAGGCCGCAGCACACGCTCGGTGCGGGTGACGGAGGTCGCCGCGGCGATCGGTCCCGTTTTCGAGAGCATGGAAAAGGAAGCCAGTTCGCAGGCAACACTGCGCGAACACATCTGGCCGGTGGCGCCGAGTCGTGACACTGCAGAAGGAGAGCCG